>CAZGSV010000028.1:0-29310 GCA_964528605.1 uncultured Armatimonadia bacterium | reverse complement strand
CGGCCGCTCGGGGTCAATGTTGATCGGCGTCACGTACATCTCAAAGTCAGGCGCCGCTTGCTTCAGGTAGAAGCGGCAAATCCCCGGTACACCGACCCCCAGCCCAGCCTTGAAGGTGAGCGGCACCCAATCGGAGTAGCTCCCCTTCTTCAGAGCGATCTTCCGGCCCTCTATCTCCAGCAAAACCTCTTCGCGCCCGGGACGCGGGCGCGCGCGGAAGGGCAGGCGCAACTCCCCGCCCTCGCGCGAGAGCGGATTCTGCGGCCCGGGGAGCGCCCCAAGGAACTGGCCATTCTGTGAGGTGACCCCGACGCGCTGGCCGCCGGTGTATGTGCCCCCCCCGCCGCCCTTGCTGGTCACCAAAGTGAAGGTGCCCTGCGTCCCCTTGAGATCGGGCACGCACATGGCGGAGAGCAGCAGGCCGTTGAACTTCTCCGGCGGAAACGTGATGGGCACCCGGATGACCGAACTGAAGATGCCGTGCTCGCCCAGTGTGGCCCAGAACGGCTTGCTGCGCCGCAGCAGCCGCAGCACGGGCTTGCCCAGCGGCAGCGACAACCCGCCCAAGGACAGTCGCCGACGCGGGGGCCTTATCTGCGCCGAGGAGAGGTCCGGCAGGTATGTCCGCCGGTCGCGGGTGAGAAAGTCAAAGATGTTGTGCCGGCCCGGATTGACGCCCGTCTGAAAAGAAGACCACGCCACCGGAGACATCGAAGGGAAGGTCGTTTGCAGGCGCCGGTAGGAACCCTCCTCACGCAACTGCGCGAGGTTCGGCAGTTTGCCCTCGGCCATATAGCGATCCACCAGATCAGGACACATCCCGTCGAGCCCGAGAATCACCACTCGCCGCGCCTTCGCCCGCGCGTAGGCCTTGCGCCCGCGCAGCAGCCGCCACAGGAAACGCAACGGCCAGGTGACGAGCGCCACGATGGCCAGCACGAAGGTCAGGAAGAGAACCAGAAAAGAACCGAGCAGCGCGAAACCCGCGCCGGGGCCTATGTAGGCCTCGGCCGTGCCCGAGCCAATAACCAGCAGCCCAACGACCGCCAACGCGCCCGTAAGCGCAACGGCGAGTGCCCCCTCCCCGTAGCGTCCGGGTTTACCCCGGACGCGCGCAACGCTGCGCACCGGGATCACCCTGGCACCTCCCCCGTCACGGCGCCCAGGATGACCGGCGCGAGGTCCGTTATGCAGGGGTCTTGTTTCACCGCGGCGCCCGACCAGCAGAAGGCGTCGTCCCAGGTGTGCGTTCCGGTGAGCGCCGTGCGCGCGAACAACCTCGGCTGCCGCACGGAGGCCTTCAAGTCGAACCCGCGCTCCGGCACCAGCAGCAGGTCGGGCCCCTGCTTCGCCAGCGGCCCGGAGTAAGCCTCGCTCCTGTCCACCACTCTTGCCACTACTTTCCGCCCCTCAAACTCAAGCGCCTCCAGCCCTTCCGCAAGTTCCCGCTTAAGGCCCTCCACCTCGTCTTCGCTCACGCAACCCTGCGGAAACCTCCTGCGCCGGTTCACATACAGCCGGGCCGGCTCCAGCGCGAAGGCCCGGCTTCCCGCGCTCATCTGTTCGAGGCTCTCCGGCTCGTCGGCCTCGAAGCGCAGAAAGCCCTGCTGACGCAGCCACGCATTGACGTAGACCTCGGTCACTGTCTCGGTCGCCCCATGGTCCGAGAGCAGCATGAAGCAGTCGGCCGGCGCGCCCTCGTAGGAACCGGCGAAGCGATCGTAGACGCGGCCCACCAGTCCATCCACCTGCCGGTAGTAGTCGCGGACGGCCCGGTGCCGCGGATGGCTGGTGTCTTCGAGCGCCGGCCACAGGTAGTGGTGCAGGCGGTCGGTGCCGGTGACGACCAACTCGAAGTAGTCCCAGTCAACCTCCTGCCACAGCCACTCCACCGCCTGCTCGCGCGCCTGGAGCGTGGTCTGCAACTCGTGCAGCAGAAGGTCGTGGTCCTCGCGCGCGCGCATAGTATCCACGTCAATCTGGTAGCGCATGGACTGGAGCCGCGAGAGCAACTGCGGCGGCCAGACGGCCTTGCGCAACTCGATCGCGACGAAGCCCGAAATCAGCGCTCCCTCAATGCGCCGCGCGGGATAGGTGGCCGGCTGATTGACGACCACGCTCCGCCTCCCGCGCTGGCCCAGGCGGTCCCAAATGGTCGGCGCCTGCAGGTCGGCGTAGGAGGGAAAGCGAACCGCGTAAGAGTTCGGTTTGAGGTCCACGAAGCCGAAGATGCCGTGAGTGCCGGGGTCGGCGCCCGTCATGAAACTCGACCAACTCACCGCGGAGATCTCCGGCAGCGTGGTGCGCATCTGCTGCAGGCGCCCCTGCGGCAGGAGGGCGCCCAGCCGCGGCATGGTCCCGTCCTCGACCAGCCGCCGCAGCAGCCCTATGGGCACGCCGTCCAGCCCCAACACGCAGAAGCGCGGCTTGCGTTTTCTACCCAACCAGCGCATGGCTCAGCCGCCCAACATCTAGATATAGCCCAGGCTGCGCAGCCTTTCCTTGATCTTGGCCTCTTCTTCCTCGGAGTACTCCTGCTCCTCTTCCCAAGCAGGAATCAGGCCCATCAACTCCAGGGTGCGGATGATCTTGCCCGCGCTCTCGTCCTCGGTTTCCTGGTCCGTCTCCACGATGACCTCGGGGTTGAGCGGCTCCTCGTACGGGTCCGAGACGCCCGTGAAGTTGGGAATCTCGCCGCGCTCCGCCTTGGAGTAGAGGCCCTTGGCGTCGCGGGCCTTGAGCGCCTCCAGCGGGCACTTGCAGTAAACCTCGACGAAGCGGCCGAGGAGGCGGCGGTTCTCGTCGCGCACCTCGCGGTAAGGGGAGATGCAGGCCGCGATGGCCACGACCTCGTTGCGCGTCAGCAAATGGCAAACGAAGCCCACGCGGCGAATGTTGGTATCGCGATCCTCCTTGGAATAGCCGAGGCCCTTGCTCAGGTTGGTGCGCACCAGGTCGCCGTCGAGCACCTCAACCTTCATGCCGCGCTCGAGCAGAGTCTCCTCCGCGCGCCGGGCGAGGGTGGTCTTCCCCGAACCCGACAGTCCCGTGAACCACAACGTGAATGCCTTTGGCACCGCTACCGCACTCCTTTAGATGATGGACTTGCCAATCATGTCGCCGGGCACTTCCAGCCCGAGATAACGCAGAATCGAAGGCGCGACGTCGTAGATGGAGAACCGCCCCTGGCCGCCCTGCCGGCCTCGCACGCGCCAGACCAGCATCCCGTCCTCCGCATGGTTGGCGTCGTCCGGGCCGGTGTCGTTCTCGTAGAGGTAAACGCTGCCGGTGCCAACCGAGCCGGCGGAGCGCCAGTCGAGATTGCCTAGATAGACGATGAGGTCCGGAGGGATGCCGTTGGCCTGCCGATAGACCTCCTCCGGCTTGAAGGCGCGCGTGCCTATGGGCTTGCCCTCCTCGTCCACCATGGCCTCCAGTTTGGCCTTGAGTTCGTCACGGACCTTGTCATAGTCGGCTGCGGGAACGGTGCCCTGGGGCTCGCGCCCCTGCACGTTCATGAAGATGCGCGAGTAGTAGCCGCCTTCGCCCCAGGCCGCGGTGCCGCTCCAGTCAATCATGTCGGTCTTCATCCGCACCTGCTCGCGCGGCTCTTGCTTGAGGCGGAGATAGCCTTCGCGGCCGAGCCACTCGTTGATGCAGATGGCACCCACCATCGTCTTGGCGCCGTGGTCGCTGACGACCAGCACCGAGGTTTCGTCGCTGAACAGGCTGAGTGTCTCGCCGATCTCGGCATCGAGCGCGCGGTAGTAGTCGCGGATGACGTTCTCGTAGGGATTGCCCGGCTCGTAAAGGCGGTGGTTGCGATCGTGGAAGCGCCAGAAGCCGTGGTGGATGCGGTCCACGCCCATCTCCACCACCATCGCCAAGTCCCAATCGTCCTTGGCAAGGAAGTGGCGGAACGCCTTGAAGCGCCGGCGCGTCATCTCTTGGATCGAGCGCAGCAGGCGTTCCTTGTCCTCGGTGCGGAAGTCCTCGACGTCAATGATGTAGTTGCCGTCGGCGGCCGCCTCCAACTCCGGCTGCACCTCAGGCGGGTAGGTGTAGCCGGCCTCCTTGTTCGGAGTCATGAAGCAAGAGATCAGGATGCCGTTCAGCGGCCGGGGGGGGTAAGTTTGCGGCACGCCCATGACCAGCGAGCGCATGCGATGGCGCGAGAGGTGGTTCCACACCGTGCGCGCCTTCACGTTGGCGGCGTTGGGAATGTAGAGGTCGTCGTAGCCGTACGACTTCCGATTGCGGAACCCATATAGCCCGAGCATGCCCGGGTCCTGCGAGGTCATCATGCAGGTCCAGGCGGGGACGGTGATGGGCGGGACGGTGGAACGCAGTCGGCCCCAAATGCCCCGCTCCATGAGCGCGCGCAGATTGGGCAAGTCGTCCCGCCACTGCTCGAAGACCAGCGAGGGCTCGGCGCAATCCAGCCCCAGCACCAGCAACCGCACCAACTAACCGCTCCCCTTCCTCTGCGCCATCGCCTCGATCAGGATCTGCGCCACCTCGGGCCGCGTGAACTCCGGCGGCGGCACCTCCCCGGCGCGCAGCATCTCGCGCACCTTGGTGCCGCTGAAGACGAGGCGGTCCTGCTCGCCGTGAGGGCAGGTCTTGGTCGAGGCCATGTTGTCGCAGCGCCGGCACCAGAAGGCGTGATCGAAGAAGAGCGGCACGATGCCTATCTGCTCCGCCTCGAACTCGCGGAAGATGTAATGGGCGTCGTAGGTGCCGTAGTAGGCGCCCACGCCCGCGTGGTCCCGCCCGACGATGAAGTGCGTGCAGCCGTAGTTCTTGCGCACGATGGCGTGGAAAATGGCCTCGCGCGGGCCGGCGTAGCGCATCGCCGCCGGGAAGACGGAGAGCACGATCCGGTCTTTGGGGTAGTAGTTCTCCAGCAGCGTGAGGTAGCAGCGCATGCGCACGTCGGCCGGAATGTCGTCGCCCTTGGTCTCGCCCACCAGCGGGTGTATCAGCAGCGCGTCCACGATCTCCAGCGCGCACTTCTGGAGGTACTCGTGCGCGCGGTGAATGGGGTTGCGGGTTTGGAACGCCGCGACCCTCTCCCAGCCGCGCACCTTGAAGAGCACGCGCGTCTCCTTGGGATCGAGGCGGAACTCGTTGAACTTCTCGTGCTTGGGCCGGTGCAGCAGGCTTACCTGGCCGCCCAGGTAGACGTCGCCGATGGAGTTGAGGTATTGCACGCCCGGGTGCGCCTCGTCCGCGGTCTGCAGCACCATCTTGGCCTCGTGGTCCTTGTCCACCTGATACTTCTCTTCCAGGTGCAGCACCGCGAGCAGGTTGCCGGCCTCGTCGGTGAGCGCCACCTCGGAGCCCTCGGCGTACTGCTCGCCCTCGCCCTCCTTGACCGCGAGCACCACCGGAATCGCCCAAGGCAGCCCCTTGGCCAGGTGCATCTTGTCCACGACGCTGGAGTAGTCCTCGGAGGTCATGAAGCCCTCCAGCGGGCTCATGGCGCCGGTGGCGATCATCTCCAGATCGCTGATCTCGCGGCTATTGAGGACCAGCCTGGGGGCGCCGGCGATGGAGCGCTCGAGGCGCTCCCGCTCCTTGCCGGTGATGATGCGGTCAATCAGGCGCGCGCCATGTGGCTTAATCATGACCAGTGTCTCCTCATCCGCGAGCGGCGCTGCCCAGGCACAAAATCCCCGCTTGGGGCGGGGATAGACGGCCATCTTGCTCTGGTTTGGGCAACCTAAGGCCCGGCCCGCGGCCTACGGGAATAGGATACCCGCGCCCGCCCCGCGGCGCAATAGGGCGGCGTCCCTCCTCCTGGCCGCCTGGCGGCTTCGCCGGCCCCGACCACGTCGGCGCCCCCACAATCAGGACGAGCGCGCCCACTTCACACGCCCGGCCGCACCTGGGAGAATATGCAATGGCATTGGATGCGAGGGAGGAGGCGAGACAGGCGTGGCAGCAAGAGTGCCGATTGCTCTCGACTGGACCTACCTGCACCCCCATCTCACCCCAGAGCAGATCGAGCCGTGGGCGCCTAAGGCGCGCCTGTGCCACGAGATGCTCCACGAGGGCATCTGCCCCGGCAGCGACTTCCGCGGGTGGCTCGACCCGCGCGCCATCATCTCGCCGGAGGAACTGGCAAAGGTCAAGGACCTGGCTAAGCGCCTGCGCGACACCGCCGACATGATGGTCAGCGTGGCGATAGGGGGGTCTTACTTGGGCGCGCGGGCGGTGCTTGAGGCCCTCCAGCGGCCCGGCGAGGCGCCCAACGTTCTCTTCGCGGGCAAAGACCTCTCGGCCCACTCGCACGCGGCTCTGCTGCGCGCGTTGGAGGACAAGGAGTTCTGCGTCAATGTCATCTCCAAGTCGGGCACCACGGTGGAGCCCGCGATCGCCTTCCGCCTGCTGCGCGACCTGCTGGTGCGCAGCCTCGGCGAGGAGCGGGCACGCGGCCGCATCGTCGCCACCACCGACGCCTCCAAGGGCATACTGCGCAGACTGGCAACACAGGAAGGGTACCAGACGCTAGCGGTGCCGGGTGCCGTGGGCGGACGCTACTCGGTGCTGTCGGCGGTGGGGCTGCTGCCCATCTGCTTCGCACGCATTGACATCGAGGCGCTGCTCGCGGGCGCCGCCGATTGCGCGGACGCCTGCCTAGATGCCGACCTAGCCGCTAATCCCGCCTACTTCTACGCCGCCGCGCGCAACGCGCTCTTCTCCCGGGGCTTCCGGGTCGAGATCCTCGCCAACTTCGAGCCTCGGCTCCACTACTTCGCGGAATGGTGGAAGCAACTCTTCGCCGAGAGCGAGGGCAAGGACGGCACCGGCATCTTTCCCACGGCGGTGGACTTCACCACCGACCTGCACTCGCTCGGCCAGTGGATTCAGCAGGGGCAGCGCCTCGCCTTCGAGACCTTCCTCCATTTGGACCTCGAGCCCGAGGTACAGACGATCCCCTACGTGCCGGAGGACACCGACGAACTCAACTACCTGGCAGGTAAGAGCCTGCACGAGGTCAACATGCAGGCCTACCGCGGCACCGCGCTCGCGCACCACGAGGGAGGCGTGCCCAACATGACCGTCTCCCTGCCGACGCTGGATGCCTACAACCTGGGTGCGCTCATCTACTTCTTCGAGAAGGCGTGCGCGGTGAGCGGGTGCCTGCTGGGCATCAACCCCTTCAATCAGCCGGGAGTGGAGCACTACAAGCGCAACATGTTCGCTCTGCTGCGCAAGCCCGGCGCCGAGAGCGAGGCGGAGCGCGTGCTCGGCACGCTGGCGGCGCAGGAGCGAGCCATAGTGAGATTCGCGTAAGCCAAGGAGAGGAGGTGTTGGCAGTGAAGGTTTACGACGTCTCCGTTCCACTGCACGAGGGTATGGTGATCTATCCCGGAGACCCACCGCTGCAACTGGAGTACATGCACCGCATCTCCGAGGGCGCGGGCGCCAACAACTCCTGGGTCTGCTTTGGCGCGCACACGGGCACGCACCTGGACGCGCCGCACCACTTCATTGACGGCGCGGCCACGGTTGAGCAGGTGGCCACCGAGGCGCTGATTGGCCCGGCCCGCGTGTTTCGACTCGACGTGCAGGAGGCCATCACGGCCGAGGACCTCAGGCCGCTCGACTGGGAGGGCGTGCGGCGCCCGCTGTTTCGCACGCGCAACTCTTCGCTGTGGCGCCAGTCGGAGTTCGCGCAAGACTTCGTCTATCTCACCAAGGACGCGGCCGAGTTTCTCGTGGAGCGCCGGCCGCTGCTGGCGGGCGTGGACTATCTCTCGGTGGATCGCTTTCACGCCGCCGGGCATCCCGCACACAAGGCCCTGCTCGGCGCCGGCATCCTGGCGCTCGAGGGCCTGGACCTGTCGCAGGTGCCCCCGGGCGACTACTTCCTCTTCTGCGGCCTGCTGCCCGTAGTGGGAGCGGAGGCCGCGCCCGCGCGCGTCTTCCTCCTCGAAGACAAAAACTAGGGACAGCAACCGGTCTTCTCCGCGTGGTTATAGGCAGAAAAATGGTTATGGTGGGCCTTTTGAAAAAGTCGGGGGGGGTGAGGGGGAGACAGGAGCGGGGGCAGGAGGAGCTTTTGGCAGCGGGTTCCTTGCGGGAGTTGGTACCGGAGGATCACATCTGGCGGCGGGTGGACCGGGTGGTGGACTTATCGTGGGTGCGGGAGGAGGTGAAGGGGTGTTACCAGGAGTATGAGGGGCGGCGGCGCATAGACCCGGAGGCGAGTTTGAGCACCGGTAGCAAGGGGTTTCCCCTGCAGCCGAGTTGCAAGCAGCACGCGGTCATGGGGGGGGTCGGGGGTGATCGTGGCGGTGGAGGTGAGCGCCGGGGAGGAGCACGAGGGGCAGCGTTTGGGGGTGCAGTTGCAGCGGGCGCAGGCGAACACGGGGAAGCGGATAAAGCGGGTGACGGCTCCCTCCACTCCCCCCCACCCCCACTTTTCCAACAGCCCCACTGTCCCCATTTTCGCCTGCCGTGGCCGCACATAATGGGCCGCGCGCGGGTCGCCCACGGGCTCTGCACATCCCCTGGGCGCGTGCCGCCTGGTAGAATCGTCATTGGCCGGGCGGCGGCGCCGCGCAGCCGGTGTGCCGCCACCGCAAAGGGGGCCACGGAAATGCAGGTTGGAATGGTCGGACTCGGGCGCATGGGCATGAACATGACCCGCCGCCTCCTCCGGGGGGGGCATCAGGTAATCGCCTACAACCGCACTTGGGCGAAGACCGCCGAGGTGGTGGAGGAAGGCGCGGTCGGCGCGCAGTCCTTGCAGGAACTGAGTCAGAGGCTCGCGCCGCCGCGCGTGGTGTGGATGATGCTGCCCGCGGGCGAGACGACCGACCAGCATGCGCGCGCCCTCGCCGAACTGCTCTCCCCCGGCGACCTGCTCATAGACGGAGGCAACACCCACTTCGAGGACGACATCCGCCGCGCCCGTGAACTGGAGCCCCGCGGCGTCCACTATCTGGATGCGGGCGTGTCCGGCGGCATCTGGGGCCTCCAAGTCGGCTACTGCATCATGATCGGCGGCGAGGAGGCCGACTTCCGCCGCCTCGAGCCTCTGCTCCGCACCCTCGCGCCGCCGGAGGGCTACCTCTACTGCGGCCCGGTCGGGGCAGGCCACTTCGTCAAGATGGTTCACAACGGGATCGAGTACGCCCTGACAGAGGCATACGGCGAGGGCTTCGACCTGCTGCACGCCTCGCCTTACCGCGAGCACCTCGACCTGCGCAAGGTCGCGCACCTGTGGAACCAGGGGTCCGTCGTCCGCTCGTGGCTTCTCGAGTTGCTCGAGTCGGCCCTGGCGGAAGACCCCGACCTTTCCTCCGTCAAGGGCTACGTCGAAGACTCCGGCGAGGGCCGTTGGACGGTGCAGCAGGCGGTCGCCTCCGGCGTCTCTGCGCCGGTCATCGCCCAGGCACTGTTCAAGCGCTTCCAGTCGAGACAGGAGGACGTCTTCTCCGACAGGGTCATCGCCGCTCTCCGCCACGCCTTCGGCGGTCACAAGGCATTCACGCCACAGAGGAGCGGGGCAGGCGAGGCTGGCCAGGAGTCCTAGCGGGCGCGACTCAACACGGCCGACGGACAGGGATGTGGCGAGGAGGTGAGAACGTCATGGGCTCATACGAACTCCAGGTCATCGGCCAAGAGGACTTCTGCATCGAACGCAGCGCGGAGCCGTGCGGCATCGTCATATTTGGCGCCTCCGGCGACCTGGCGCACCGGAAGCTGCTGCCGGCGCTCTTCAGCCTCTTTCGCAGAAGGCTGCTGCCGGGCGCCTTTTACCTCCTCGGCTACGGCCGCACGCCAAACACCGACGAGCAATTCCGCAGCAGCCTGAGCCGGGCAGTGGCCGCGGCCGCGGGCGAGCGGGATGCCGCGCACCTCTCCGGGTTCCTGCCGCGGTGCAGGTATCTGGCGGGCGGCTACGGCGATCCCAGTGGCTACGGCCTGCTCTCGGAGCGGCTCAAGAAACTGGACGCGGAGTACTCCACAGGGGGCAATCACCTCTTCTACCTCGCTACCCCCCCCGATCTCTTCCGCGACATCGTCGGCGGCCTGGCGGCGGCCGGCCTAGCCAAGTGCTCGGGCGAAGCCGCGCCGTGGGTGCGGGTGGTGCTGGAGAAGCCGTTCGGCAGCGATCTGGAGAGCGCTCTCGCGCTCGACGCCGAACTTCACCGCAACCTGGCCGAGCACCAGATCTACCGCATGGACCACTACCTCGGTAAGGAGACCGTGCAGAACATTCTCGTCTTCCGCTTCGCCAACGCTGTCTTCGAGCCGGTGTGGAACCGTCAGTACGTGGACCACGTGCAGATCACGGTCGCGGAGACCGTGGGCCTGGAGCATCGCGTGGGCTACTTCGACCGCGCCGGCCTGCTGCGCGACATGTTCCAGAACCACATGCTGCAGATGCTGGCGCTAGTGGCGATGGAGCCTCCCACCTGCTTCGACGCCGAGCCGGTGCGCGACGAAAAGTACCGGCTGCTGCGCGCCATCCGGCCGTTTCCTGCGGAGGACCTGGGCATTGGCGTCGTGCGCGGGCAGTACGGGGGGGGCGAGGCCGGCGGCCAGAAGGTGCTCGCCTATCGCGAGGAGGAGGGAGTGGCGCCCAATTCACAGACCGAGACTTACCTGGCCGCGAAGGTGCTGGTGGACAACGACCGCTGGCGCGAGGTGCCCTTCTACCTCCGGGCGGGCAAACGTCTCGCCAGGCGCGCCAGCGAGATCGCGATCGTGTTCAAGAAGGTGCAGCACTCCGCTTTCGCCCGCGTGCTGCCCCAAGGCCCCTCGCCCAACGTCCTGGCCTTCAAGGTGCAGCCTGAGGAGGGGGTCTTCTTGACCGTGCTCGCCAAGCAGCCGGGACCCAAGGCCTGCATGAGCGTGCTGGAGATGGGTCTTCGCTACCGCGAGGTGTTTGGCATCGACCCTCCCGGCGCCTACGAGCGCCTGCTGCTCGACTGCATGCTGGGCGATCAGACTCTGTTCACGCGACACGACGGCATCGAGGCCGCCTGGTCGCTGCTGACCCCGGTGCTGCAGGCGTGGCGCACCGATCCCGCCCGGTCGCCTCTACACCCTTATCGGCCTGGCGGCTGGGGCCCTGCGGAAGCCGAGGCGCTGCTCGCGCGCGACGGCCGCTCCTGGCGCAATCCGTAAGCGGACTGCCCGCACCGGCCGCCCCTCCCCCTCCCAAACGCACATCGAAGTACGTCCCCAGTGTGCGTACTCCATCAGCGAGGGTAAGGAGGCGCGGCTGCCGCGGCCCGATAGCGGCGATCCGGCGGTGGCTCGTCGAGGTGCCCGTCTCGGCCGGGCCGCGCGGCCAGACCCGCGATTGCCCGCTGCGCGCGACTGTCTGCTTCCACTTGTGGTGTCGCAGGCAAGCCTGGTTCCACAAGCCCGCGAGCCGTGCTTCGGCGGGTGAAGTTTGGGGATCCGTTACGGTAGGCGGCGGTGGAGGGGCACGGACACGGCGGGGAAAGGGCGGATTCTGGGAGGGATTGGGAGGGAAACGGGGGTAAACCCTGGGGATGAAGAGACACTTGGGGGAGAAAAAATGACAAAAGGTTTACAATGCTATGCTCAGGGGTCATTATAGTATGTGGCTAAAGAACACCGAAGTGAAGGAAGAGCGGAAGACAGCCGAGCGAGAGGTTAGGCGCGGCGCAAGCAACCATCCAAGGCAGAAGGGGTGCGTCAAGTGAGCAAGGTAGTCGGGATTGATCTAGGGACGACGAATTCGGTAGTGGCGGTGGTGGAGGGCGGAGAGCCCGTGGTGATCACGAACCGAGAGGGCTCGCGTCTGACCCCATCGGTAGTGGCGTTCACGAAGGAGGGGCACCGGCTGGTGGGGCAGCCGGCGAAGAACCAGGCGATATTGAACCCGGAGCGCACGGTGCGGTCCATCAAGCGCAGGATGGGGAGCCGGGACCGGATCACCATTGACGGCAAGGATTACACGCCGGAGCAGATCTCGGCGATGGTCCTACAGAAACTGAAGAGCGACGCGGAGGCATATCTGGGCGAGCCGGTGAGCAAGGCGGTCATCACGGTGCCGGCGTATTTCGACGATGCGCAGCGGACGGCGACGAAGAACGCCGGGGAGATCGCGGGGCTGGAGGTGCTGCGGATCATCAACGAGCCGACGGCGGCGGCGCTGGCCTACGGTCTGGGCAAGAAGAAGGACGAGACGATTCTCGTTTATGACTTGGGGGGCGGGACGTTTGACGTTTCCCTGCTGGAGGTGGGCGAGGGCGTGTTCGAGGTGAAGGCGACGGCGGGCAACACGCAGTTGGGCGGCGACGATTTCGATCAGAGGGTGATTGACTATCTGGCGGCCGAGTTCCAGAAGCAGCAGGGGATTGACCTGAGGAAGGACCCGCAGGCGCTGCAGCGGCTGAAGGAGGCGGCGGAGAAGGCGAAGATCGAGTTGTCGAGCACGATTCAGACGAACATCAACCTGCCCTTCATCACTTCGACGCCGGAGGGGCCGAAGCACTTGGACGCGACGCTAACGCGGGCGAAGTTGGAGGAACTGATCGCGGACCTGATCAACGAGACGATGGGGCCGTTCCGGCGGGCTTTGGAGGACGCCAAGGTGACGCCGGACAAGATAGACGAGGTGATTCTGGTAGGCGGTTCGACGCGGATGCCGGCGGTGCAGGAGTTGGTGCGGCGGCTGACCGGGAAGGAAGCGCACAAAGGGGTCAACCCGGACGAGGTGGTGGCGGTTGGGGCGGCGATACAGGCGTCGGTGCTGGCGGGCGAGATGGAGGACATCGTGCTCTTGGACGTGACGCCGCTGACGCTCGGGCTGGAGACTCTGGGCGGGGTATTCACCCGGCTGATCGAGCGCAACACGACGATACCTACGCGCAAGTCGGAGATCTTCACCACGGCGCAGGACGGGCAGACGTCGGTAGAGGTGCACGTGCTGCAGGGCGAGCGGGACATGGCGGCGCACAACAAGACGCTATCGCGGTTCCACTTGAGCGGGATACCGCTGGCACCGCGGGGGACGCCGCAGATCGAGGTGACGTTCGACATAGACGCGAACGGGATACTCAACGTGGGCGCGAAGGACTTGGCGACCAGCAACGAGCAGAAGGTGACGGTGACGGGTTCGAGCAACCTGGTCCGGGATGAGATTGACCGGATGATGAAGGAGGCGGAGCAGCACGTGGAGGACGACCGCCGGCAGCGCGAGGTGGCGGAGGCGCGGAACCGTGCGGACGCCTTGGTGTATCAGACGGAGAAGACGGTGCGCGAGGCCGGTGAGAAGGTGACGGCGGAGCAGCGTTCGCAGGTGGAGGCGGCGGTGCAGCGAGTGAAGGAGGCGATGAAGGGGTCGGAGGTGCAGACGATCAACGCGGCGTGCGACGATTTGCAGCAGGCGAGCTATCGGGTGTTTGAGAGCGTCTATCATACCGCGGCCCAGCAGCAGGCGGCAGGAGGCAAGCAGGCACCGGGCGGCGGCGAGAAAGGGCCATCGGGCGGCGGCGACGACGTGATTGACGCGGAGTTCAAGGCCGAGGGTTGAGGGCGAGACGACGGAGGTGAGACGGGTGAGACTGCTGCCCAGCCTATGGGACGAGTTCTTTGAGGAGCCGTGGCCTAGGGTGGGAGTGGTGCGCTGGGCAGAGCGGCAGATGCAGGGGCTCGGCGAGCGGGGCGCGCGCTGGGCGCCGCCGGTGGAGATACTGGACAGCCCGGAGGCAGTGGTGCTGGTGATGGAGGTGCCGGGAGTGCGGCCGGAGGACATCGAGATCGAGGTGCAGGAGGACGTGTTGACGGTGCGGGGCGAGAAGCCCTTGGCGCCACAGGAAGCGGAGCAGAGGTATTTGCGGATTGAGTGCCCGTATGGGCCGTTCGAGCGGTCGTTTGCGTTGGGGATGGTGGTGGAGGCGGAGAGCGTGACGGCGAACTATCAGGACGGGCTGCTGCGGCTGCGGATACGGAAGGCGCGGCGGCAGGCTTCACGAGTGAAGGTGAAGGTGGAGTAGGCGCCGGAGCAGGTTTGCGAGACGGGACTATAAGCCAATAGGAGGGAAGGAAGATGAAACTGGCGAAATGGCATCCCAGCGAGGAGTTCGGACATTTTGCCGACGAGATTGACCGTTGGTTCGAGGAGAGGTTTGGCGGCCGGGGGCCGGGACTGATGCACTGGCGGGAGCGGCGCATGCGCCCGTGGGCGGACGTGTACGAGACGGACGAGGAAGTGGTGGTGAAGATGGAGGTGCCTGGGGTGAAGAAGGAAGACCTGGAGATCACCTTGGGCGAGCGTGAGGTAACGGTGAGTGGGGAGACGCAGAAGGACGAGGAGGTTAGCGAGGCGGGCTATCACCGGCGGGAGCGGCGCTGGGGCTCGTTCATGCGCACGGTGCCGCTGCCGGCGCGGGTGGCGGTGGCGGAGGCGAAGGCGAGTTTCAAGGACGGGGTGCTGGAGCTGCGTGCTCGGAAGCACCCGGAGGAGAAGGCAGCGAAACGGAAGGTGGAGATACCGTAGGGAGGCGAGTGATGTGAGGCGCCCGGGCGGCCGCTTAGGAGAGAGTGCAGAGTGGAGGTGAAGAGCGCATGAGACTGGCACGTTGGTATCCCTGGGCTGAGTTGTATGCATTCCAGCGCGACCTGTCGCGCCTGTTCCAGGACTTCCTCGGCGAGACGCCGGAGCAAGAGCCTGGGGAGGAGGTAGCGTGGTCGCCGCTGGTGGACGTGTCGGAGAAACCGGAGGCCTTTGTGATCCGGGTAGAGATTCCTGGCGTGGACAAGGACAAGTTGGACATGAGCGTGGAGGAGGGCGTGTTCACCATACGGGGTGAGCGTCCTGCGGAGCCGAAGGCGGAGGGAGAGAGGTGCTTGCGCGCGGAGCGGCCGTCGGGGCTGTTCAAGCGGAGCATCAATCTCCCGGAGACGGCGGATCCCGCCAACGTGAGCGCAAGTTACCGGAACGGCGTGATCGAGGTGAAGGTAGGGAAGCGGGAGACCGCCAAGGCGCGGAAGGTCGCGATCACTGAGTAGGGTTAGGTGAGAGAGCGGCGGGCCGTTCCGTGCAGGCGGGACGGCCCGCCCGTGGAGAAGCCAAGATGCGGCGCGGATGGAAAGACTACTACGAGACGCTCGGGGTGAAGCGGGAGGCCACCGAGAAGCAGGTCAAGGAGGCGTATCGGCGGCTGGCGCGTCGCTATCATCCGGACGTGACGCCTGGGGACCAGGAGGCGGAGGAGAAGTTCAAGGAGATCAACGAGGCGTACTCGGTATTGGGGGATGCGGAGAAGCGGCGGCAGTATGACGCGATGGGGCCGGAGTTCTTCCGCACCCCGGGTGCGTCTACGGGGGGCGGGGGTTGGCGGCAGGGGTATGTAGATTTGGGCGACCTGGGCGGCGCGAACGTGGGCGACTTTGGGGACCTGTTCTCTTCGCTATTTGGGGGGGGCACGGTGACGGGAGTGCGGCGGGCGCCGGAGGCGGGGGCGGACGTTACGCAGGAGATCGAGATAGGGGTGGCGGAGTCGGTTACGGGCACCGAGAAGACGCTGCGGGTGGACATGGAGGATTACTGCGAGGGTTGCAGCGGGACGGGGGCGGAGATGGGGCCTTGTGGGACCTGCCGAGGGACGGGGCAGAGCGGGGCCAGAGGTTTCATGGGGGTGGCGGCACCTTGTCCGGCGTGTGGGGGGAGCGGGCAGGCGGTGATAGGGCAGTGCCGCAAGTGCCGGGGCGCGGGGACGGTGCGGCGGCGGCGGAAGTTGCAGGTGAAGATACCGGCCGGGGTGGAGGACGGGTCGAAGATACGCTTGGCGGGCGAGGGTCAGGCGGGCCGGTACGGAGGGCCGCGCGGGGACCTGCTGCTGAACGTGCGGCTGCAGAAGGACGGGGTCTTTGCGCGGGAGGGGCCCAACGTAGTGTGCGAGGTGCCGGTGACGTTTGCGGAGGCGGCGCTGGGGGCGGAGATACGGGTGCCGACGATAGAGGGCACGGCGACGTTGAAGGTGCCGGCGGGCACGCAGAGCGGCCAGGTGCTGCGCCTGGCCGGTCTCGGGGCGCCGCGGCTGCGCGGAGGCGGCAAGGGAGATCAGTTGGTGCGGGTGAAGGTAGTGGTGCCGAGGAACCTGAGCGCGGGGCAGAGGGAAACGGTCAGCAAGACGGAGGGACTGTATGGCGCCGATCCTCGGGCAGAGCTGTTCAAGGACTAGGTATGGGGCGAAGGCAGGTGAGAGAGGATGCGCGAGCGCGATGACGATCGTCCGGTGTATCTGATCGGGGTAGCGGCGGGGCTGGTACCGTGTCATCCGCAGACGCTGCGGCAATATGAGGAGTCGGGTTTGCTGCGGCCGTATCGGAGCGCGGGGCACGTGCGTTTCTACTCGGACCGGGACATCGAGACGGCGCGACGGATACGCGAGTATACCCAGGCGCTGGGGGTCAACCGAGCGGGCGTGGAGCAGATACTACGGCTGCTGGGGCAAATCGAGCAGATGCGCGAGCAGATGGCGCGCATGCGAGAGGCGATGGCGGCGGAGTTTCAGGAGCACATGGTGGCGATGGAGGCGGAGATGGAGCGGCTGCGGAGGCTGGTAGGGCTGAGGAACGGGGCGCGGAGCGAGGGTTCTGGGCGATAGCGGTTCGCCGCCGCGGCGAGTGCAATTTCAAGAGGATGAGAGGCAATGCTAAGTTTCGATAGATTCACGGCAAAGGCGAGAGAGGTGCTGGCGGGCTGTCAGCAGGTGCTGGCCCGGTTTGCGCAGACGCAGTTGGACGCGGAGCACCTGGTGCTGGCGATGCTGGAGCAGGAGGACGGGGTCGCCGGTAAGGTGCTGGAGAAGTTGGGGGTGGACGTGCGCACGGTGCAGCGGCAGGTGGAGCGGGAGTTGGCGCGGCGGCCGAGCGTGCAGGTGAGCGGCGGGGGCATGGGGCAGATTTACATTACCCCGCAGGCGCAAAAGGTTTTCGAGTTGGCGGAGGAGGAGGCCCAGCGGCTACAGGACACTTTCATTGGCGCGGACCATTTGCTGATCGGCCTGCTGGACGAGGGCACTTCGGCGGCGGCCCGCCTGCTGCAGCAGGCAGGGGTGACCAAGGAGGGGGTTTACCGCGCGCTGAAGGAGATTCGTGGCGCGCAGCGGGTGACGGATGAGAACGCGGAGAGCCGCTACCAGATACTGGAGCGGTTCAGCCGGGACTTGACGCAGCAGGCGCGCGAGGGGCGTTTGGATCCGGTGATCGGGCGCGAGGCGGAGATAACGCGGGTGATACAGGTGCTCTCGCGGCGAACGAAGAACAACCCGGTGCTGATCGGCGAGGCGGGCGTGGGCAAGACGGCGATAGCGGAGGGGCTGGCGCAGAGGATTGCGTCTGGGGACGTGCCGGAGAACCTGAAGGACCGGCGGGTGGTGGCGCTGGACTTGCCCGGACTGGTGGCGGGCACGAAGTTTCGGGGTGAGTTCGAGGAGCGCCTCAAGGCGATCATGGACGAGATCGAGAAGTCGAGCCGCGAGGTGGTCCTGTTCATTGACGAGTTGCACACGGTGGTGGGCGCGGGCGCGGCGGAGGGGGCGATAGACGCCTCCAACATACTGAAGCCTGCGCTTTCCCGTGGGGACTTGCAGTGTATCGGCGCGACCACGCTGGACGAGTACCGGAAGCACGTGGAAAAGGACGCGGCGCTGGAGCGGCGGTTCCAGCCGGTGTACGTGGAGCAGCCGACGGTCGAGGAGACGGTGCAGATACTGCGCGGGCTGCGGGAGCGGTATGAGGAGCATCACGGGGTGAAGATCGAGGACAGCGCCTTGGAGGCGGCCGCCCGGTTGTCAGACCGGTACGTGACCGGGCGCTATCTGCCGGACAAGGCAATAGACCTGATGGACGAAGCATGCTCGCAGTTGCGCATACAGACCTATTCGATGCCGCAGCCGTTGAAGCAGATGGAGAAGGAGTTAGAGGAGTTGACGGAGCGCGGCGAACAGGCGGTGCTGGAGCGGAAGTACGAGGAGGCGGCGCGGCTGCGGGATGAATCGG
Source organism: uncultured Armatimonadia bacterium (assembly GCA_964528605.1). Classification (GTDB taxonomy): domain Bacteria; phylum Armatimonadota; class Zipacnadia; order CAZGSV01; family CAZGSV01; genus CAZGSV01. The sequence goes on along the minus strand of CAZGSV010000028.1, from coordinate 11,301 downwards.
AGGCGCTGCGGAAGGAATTCGACGCCAAGCGAGAGGCCTGGCTGAAGGAGTCGGGGCTCTCGGGGGTGGTGGACGAGCAGCGGATCGCGCTGATTGTGTCGCAGTGGACGGGGATTCCGGTGAGCCGGATGTTCGAGGGGCAGTTGGAGCGGCTGCTGCGGATGGAGGAGGAGTTGCACCAGCGCGTCAAGGGGCAGGAGGAGGCGGTGCGGGTGGTCTCGGAGGCGATCCGGCGCTCGCGCAGCGGGCTGGCGGACCCGCGGCGGCCGATTGGATCCTTCCTGTTCTTGGGGCCGACGGGCGTGGGCAAGACGGAGATGGCGCGGGCGCTGGCGGAGTTCCTGTTCGACGACGAGGCGGCCATGGTGCGGATTGACATGTCGGAGTACATGGAGAAGCACTCGGTGTCGCGGCTGATTGGGGCTCCGCCGGGATACGTGGGCTACGAGGAGGGGGGCCAGTTGACGGAGGCGGTGCGGCGCCGGCCTTACCGGGTGGTGTTGTTCGATGAGATTGAGAAGGCGCACCCGGAGGTCTTCAACATATTGCTCCAGATCCTAGAGGACGGGCGCCTGACCGACAACACCGGGCGGACCGTGAACTTCAGCAACACGGTCATCATCATGACCTCGAACGTGGGGAGTCGTCTGGTGCACTCGCTGGCGGGCGGCGGGTCCGGCCGGGTGGGATTTGGGACCCCCGAGGAGGCGGAGGGAGACGCCGAGGGCGACCGCCAGTTTGCGGAGTTGAGGAAGCGGATGCTGGGGGAGTTGCGGGAGCACATGCGGCCGGAGTTGCTCAACCGGATAGACGAGATTGTGGTGTTCCACCCGCTGACGCGGGCGGAGATAGCCGAGATTGTGGGCCTGTTCTTGGCGCGTTTGCAGGAGCAGTTGGACGGCCGGAAGATCGCGCTGCAGGTGACGGAGGCGGCGAAGGGGCTGCTGGCCGAGCAGGGGTTCGATCAGGTTTACGGCGCGCGTCCTCTGCGGCGGGCGGTGCAGCGGCTGGTGGAGAACCCGCTCTCCTCGGCGCTGCTGCGGGGGGAGTTCAAGGAGGGCGACACGGTGGTGGCGGACCGGGCGGACGGCGAGTTGAAGTTCCACCTGTACGTGGGCGCCGAGGCAGTAGCGGCGGAGTAGCGGAAGGAGTAGGGATGGCGGTTGAGCGGCAAAGGTGAGCAACCGCAGAGGGAGCAGTCTCTGCAGGAGGCGGTGGAGCGTCTGCAGCGGCAGATACTGCGGCTGCAGGCGGACTTTGCCAATTACCGGCGGCGCAGCGCGAAGCACTTCGCGGAGATGGACAAGAGCGCGCGGGCGAAGGTGATTGCGGCGGTGCTGCCGCTGATAGACAGCATAGAGAGGGCGGCGGAGAGCGTGCCGGAGGAGCAGCGTGAGGTGCGGCAGGGGTTGGAGATGCTGCGCGAGAAGGCGCGGGCGGCGCTGGCGGCGCAGGGAGTGGAGAGGATTGACCAGGAGGGGGTGCCGGCGCGGCCGGAGGAGCACGAGGTGGTGCGGACGGAGGCGAGCGAGCGGCCGCGGGGGACAATAGTGGCGGTTGACCAGGCAGGCTATCGTATGGCAGATAGAGTGCTGCGCCCGGCGAAGGTGGCGGTGGCCAAGCCGATTGAGGCCGGGCACAAGACCAGCCGTGCGGCTGATAAGGAGGGCGATGCTGCCGATGCTTAAGCCATTGCACGACAATGTGGTGGTGCGGCCGATGGAAGAGGAGGAGAAGACGGCGGGGGGGATAGTGCTGCCGGATGCAGCCAAGGAGAAGCCGGGGCGTGGGAAGGTGCTGGAGGTAGGCCCTGGGAGGCTGCTGAAGGACGGGAAGCGGGCGCCGATGGCGGTTATCAAGGGGCAGCAAGTGCTCTTTTCGAAGTATGGAGGAACCGAGGTCAAGATCGGCGAGAAGCGCTTCCTGATCATAAGCGAGGAGGACATGTACGCGGTGGAAGAGGGCGAAACGGAAGCGAAGAAGAAGCCGGCGGCGAATAGACGGAAGGCCGGCGGCCGGCGCCGCTAGATCACAAGCGAGGAGGGCTCCGTTAGACATGCCCGCGAAAGACATTCTCTACGATGCCGAGGCGCGCGCGGCGCTGATGAGGGGCGCGAGCGAGGTGGCGCGAGCGGTTACGGCGACTCTGGGTCCGAAGGGGCGGACGGTAGTGTTGGGGAAGAAGTACGGGTCGCCGGTGGTGACCAAAGACGGGGTGACGGTAGCCAAGGAGATAGACCTCGCAGGGCACTTTGAGAACATGGGGGCGCGGCTGCTGCGGGAGGCGGCTTCGAAGACCAATGACATCGCGGGCGATGGGACTACCACGGCTACGCTCTTGGCCTACTCCATGCTGACCGAGGGCGTGAAGAACCTGGCGGCGGGTGCGAACGGGGTGCTAGTGAAGCGTGGCATTGACCGGGCGACGGCGGCGGTGGTCAAGGCGCTGCGGGAGATGGCGACGCCGGTGGACGACAAGGCGGCCAAGCAACACATTGCCGCGATTGCGGCCAACGACACCCAGATAGGAAAACTGGTGGCGGCGGCGATCGAGCGGGCGGGTAAGGAGGGCGCGGTTACCGTAGAGGAAGGCAAGGGCATGGAGACGGCCCTGGAGTGCGTGGACGGGCTGCAGTTCGACAAGGGCTACATATCGCCGTACTTCGCCACGCGGCGGGATACGATGCGGGCGGAACTGGAGAATCCGCTGATCCTGATATTCGAGAAGAAGATCAGTTCGGCGACGGAGTTGGTGCCGCTGCTGGAGAAGGTGGCGCGGACGGGCAAGCCCCTGTTGGTGATTGCGGAGGACGTGGACGGAGAGGCTTTGGCGGTGCTGGTGGTCAACAGCCTGCGCGGGACGTTGCGGGCGTGCGCGGTGAAGGCGCCCGGATTTGGGGAGCGGCGCAAGGCGATGCTGGGGGACATCGGGGTGGTGACCGGAGGCCGGTTCATCTCTGAGGACCTGGGGGTGAAGCTGGAGAACGTGGAGTTGTCGGACCTGGGCCGGGCTCGGCTGGTGCGGGTGGACAAGGACCAGACGGTGATAGTGGACGGAGCCGGCGGCGGGGAGGCCATCAAGGGGCGGATGGAAGCGATAAAGCGGGAGATAGAGGCAACCGACTCGGACTACGACCGGGAGAAACTGCAGGAGCGGCTCGCGAAGTTAAGCGGGGGCGTGACGGTGATCAAGGTCGGGGCGGCGACGGAGACCGAGATGAAGGAAAAGAAGCACCGCTGCGAGGACGCCGTGGCGGCGACGCGGGCGGCGGTGGCGGAGGGATATGTGCCCGGCGGTGGGGTGGCGCTGATCCGAGCGGCGGCGGCCCTGAAGGGCATCCAGGCGTCCGGAGACGAGGCTACGGGCGTGCTGGTGGTGCGGCGGGCGCTGGAGGAGCCGGCGCGGAGGCTGGCGGCTAACGCTGGCGCCAACGGATCGGTGGTGGCGCAGCGGATCAAGGAGTCGGACGGGAATAACGGCTACAATGTTTTGAGCGGGAGGTTTGAGGATTTGGCAGCGGGGGGTATAATTGACCCGGTTAGAGTGGTACGGGTGGCCCTTGAAAACGCAGCGAGCATAGCGGGTATGATTGTGACTACCGAAGTCGCCGTGGCTGAGAAGCCGGAACCCCCCAAACCACCCCCCACGCCTCACCCCCACGGCGGCTAACGGGCCCAAGAGCCCGTTGTTGAGGGTTTAAGCCCACCCCCCTCCCCTCAACAAAACAGGCCCCGTCTGGGCAGACGGGGCCTGTATCTTGTACGGGTGGGGCTACGGTGATCTGGGCTTTAGCGGCGGCTAGCCCTCAGTCCTCCTTACTGCTCGCGGCATGGCGGGCGGACCTGAGGCGTTCTTCGACTTCGGCGGCGAGGCGGCGGAGATCAATGGGTTTAGCGAGGATGAAGTCAGCGCCGCGCTTACGGGCTTCGGCGGGGTCGAGGACCTGTGCCCAACCGGTGAGGAGCACGGTGACGATGTTGGGGTAGCGGAGTTTGGCGACGCCAACGACTTCCCAGCCGGAGACCGTGGGCATGCCGAGGTCGCTGATGACCATATCGAAGCGTTCTCTTTCGAGTCGTTGGATGGCTTCTTGGCCGGAGGCGGTTTCGACGACGGTGTGGCCGATCTGGCGGAGGGCTTCGCAGATGGGTTCGCGAACGCCCTCTTCGTCCTCGACGAGGAGGATGTGGCCGGTGAGGGGGGGCAGTTCGCTGGGCTTGCCGGCTTCGGGTTCGGGGCGGGTGGCGGAGGCGGACAGGGGGAGGCGGACGGAGACGGTGGTGCCTGCGTTGGGCTTGGTGCGGATGGAGATGTCGCCGCCGTGGCGGCTGACGATGGCGGCGGCGACGGCGAGGCCTAGGCCGGTGCCGCGGCCGCGCTTGGTAGTGAAGAAGGGCTCGAAGGCGCGGGCGGCGACCTCGGAGGGCATACCGACGCCGTCGTCTTGGACTTCGGCGCAGACGTGGTCTTGTTCGGCGCGGGTGCGGAGGGTGACGCTGCCGCCTCTGGGGAGGGCGTCAACGGCGTTGAGGATGAGGTTGATGAGGACTTCGCGCAGTTCGGCGGGGTTGGCTTCGATGTTGGGGAGGTTGTCGTAGTCACGATGGACGGCGACGTGTTGGCCGTGGGCTTGGGCTTCGTCTTTCCAGCGGTGACGGGTGAGTTCCGCGGCGTCTTCGAGGAGGAGGGAGAGGTTGATGGGGCCGCGGTCATCGCCGCTGTCGGTGCTGGCGAAGCGCTGGAGGCGCTGGACGGTATCGGCGCCATCGCGGGCGGCCTGTTCGATGAGTTCGAGGCGGCGTTTGCTCTGGTCGTCGGTGCACTCGCGCAGCAGCAACTGGCAGTTGGCGAGGACGCAGGCGAGGACGTTGTTGAAGTCATGGGCGACGCCGTCGGCGAGTTCGCCGCGAGCGGCGAAGCGCTCGGCGCGGATCAACTGGCCCTGGGCGGCGACGAGGTCTTCCCAGGCGCGGGCAGCCTGCCAGTAGAGGCGTGCGTTTTGGAGGGAGATGCCGATGTGGCTGCCGACGCTGGACCAGAAATCGGTGTCCAGGCTGAGGTGGTGTTCGCCGGCGCGGCCGAGTAGGAGCACGCCTTCGACCCGGCCGGGGGCGAGCAGAGGCACGAGGGTGATGGTTTTGGCGCCTGGCTCGGCGAGGAGTTCGTCGTCCTCGCGGGTTGGGGGCATGACGACGGCCTTTGGCTTGCCCTCGTTGGCGACTTGGGCCAGGGCGCCGTCGGGGCCGTGGAGGTGTTCGGCGTGCGCGAGCCAGGCGGGGGAGGCGTGGCGGTGGGCGTTGAGGACGAACTCGCCCTGCTCGGTGGAAAGGTAGACCGCGGCGAAGTCGGCGCCGGCCAGGGTGACGGCGGCTTGGACGATTTTCTCGGCGAGGGCGTCTACGTTGAGGGAGGAGGCGCAAACGCGGGCGACGTGGCAGAAGCCGGCGAGTTGGTCGTTGCGCAGGGCCAGTTCCCTCTGAGCGCGTTTGAGGTCTTGGTTGGCCTGTTCGAGGCTTTGGGTGCGGGCTTGCAGTTCGGCTTCGCCGGAGGTGAGGGTCTCGGCGGCTTTGGCGCGCTCATCGGCCCATTTCGTGAGAGAGGCTAGGGTGGCGATGAAGGCGCCGAGAAAGAGCACGACGACGAAAGCGTCCACCCAGGGGGCGCAGTCGGTGGTGGTGCTGAGCCAGGCCCACATGATGGCGTAGACCAGAGTGAAGGGCGCGAAGCCGAGCCTGGTGCCGGGGTGACGTCGGCACACGCGCAGCAGGGAGAAGATCCAGACAGTGAGCAGGACAATGGCGCCGAGTTCCGCCCAATAGGCCGTGGCGTCGGGGTGGGGGCGGCGCGGGTAATGGAGCCAGGCTGCGAGCCACAGGGCTGCAGCCACAGCATGCCACGACGCCAGCCACAGAACTCGTCTGCGGCCGGTCATGCGGTTGGGGGCCGGGGTCATCTTACTGAATTCCACAGGAATAACTTGTCACAGGCGCGGGTCGTTCGTTTGATATGGGGGGCGGTGTCTTGACCGGCCTTCCTGGCGGCACCTATAATCGCGCGGAGAACTCGGGGGAGGACAAGGAGCGGAGTGATGGTCTTTTCCGACACGATGGCCGGGCGGAAGCGAGAGTTCCGGCCCCTGGAGGGCAACCGGGTGCGCATGTACACCTGCGGGCCGACGGTGTACGACTACGCCCACATTGGGAACTTGCGCACCTACGTGTTCGAGGATCTGCTGCGGCGGTGGTTGAAGTACCGGGGCTACGAGGTCTTTCAGGTGATGAACCTGACGGACGTGGACGACAAGACCATTCGGGGCTCGCAGGCGGAGGGGATACCGTTGCGGCAGTACACGGATCGGTATGCGAAGGCGTTTTTCGAGGACCTGGAGGCGCTCAACATCGAGCGGGCGGAGGTGTACCCGCGGGCGACGGACCACATCCCGGAGATGCTGGAGTTGGTGCGGCTGCTGGTTGAGAAGGGGCACGCGTATCGGGTGGACGGGGCGGTGTACTTCTCCATTGAGACTTTTCCGCGGTATGGGGCGCTGTCGGGGATGAAGTTGGATGAGGTGATGGCTGGGGCGCGGGTGGAGCAGGACGAGTATGAGAAGGCGGACGCGCGGGACTTTGCGCTGTGGAAGGAGATGAAGCAGGGGGAGCCGTACTGGCACGGGCCGTTCGGGCCGGGGCGGCCGGGCTGGCACATCGAGTGCTCGGCGATGAGCATGAAGTACTTGGGGCCGTCGTTCGACGTTCACACAGGTGGGGTGGACAACATCTTTCCGCACCATGAGAACGAGATCGCGCAGAGCGAGGCGGCGACGGGGGAGCGGTTCGTGAACTTCTGGCTGCACAGCGCGCACTTGATAGTCGAGGGGGAGAAGATGGCGAAGTCGAAGGGGAACTTCTTCACGCTGCGGGACTTGGTGGCGCAGGGGCATCATCCGCTGGCGTTGCGGTTCTTCCTGCTGTCGGGACACTACCGGCATCCGCTCAACCTGACGCAAGACGGGCTGGTGCAGGCGAGGGCGGCGGCGCAGCGGCTATGGGACTTTCGCGACCGGCTCGAGCGCGAGCAGGGCGCAACGGAGTCGCATCCGCAGGTGAAGGAAATGCTGGACCGGGCGGAGAAGGAGTTTGTGGGGGCCGGGGACGACGATCTGAACATACCGCGGGCGTTGGGGGCGGTGTTTGACTTGGTACGGGAGTTCAACACGGCGCTGGACACGGGGCTGGTGGCGCAGGCGGAGATCGAGCGTGCGCGGGCGATGCTGCGGGACTGGGACCGGGTACTGGGCGTGATCGAGGCGCCGGAGGAGGGTCTGGACGAGCGGCTGATGGGGCTGATTCGCGAGCGGGAGGAGGCGCGCAAGCGCAGGGACTTTGCGGCAGCGGACCGGATTCGGCAGCAATTGCTCGCCCAAGACATAGTGCTGGAGGACGGGCCGACCGGGACGAGGTGGAAGAGGGCGTGAGGAGAGTGGCCAGTGGCCGGTCATCAGTAGCCAGTGGACAGCATATGTAGTACTCATGCAACTTGCTGACACTTTTGGGGGAGAGAAGAGGGGGGCGCGACATTGGCGGTAGGGGCGGCATCTTATGCCGCCCGCTGGCCCTGCGGACCCGGCCGAGGCGGGGTCCCTACTGCCCCCGCCCGCACCGCGCCAGGCACGCCTTGGCCCTCCTTGAGGTTCTTCTCAAAGGGGATTCTATCCTAAGGAGTGTCACCAAGTTACTTGGGTACCACAAGCATACAGTAAGTAGGGGGGGCGGGGCCGGCAGGCATAGTCGGACGATTGGGACGCTGGCGTAGCGTCCTGGGGTGGTCGGGCAGACGGGGGTGCAGCCCGGGGGCGGTGTCGAGCGCGCCCGACCGAAGGGGAATGCACACTGAAGTACGCACGTCGAAGTACGTCCCCAACGTGCGTAACTACGTCCCCAATGTGCGTGCAGACGCGAGTCACAGGGCCTGCCGAATGTCAAGATACGCACGTCTAAGTACGTCCCCAATGTGCGTAAGTACGTCCCTGAATGTGCGCAAATGACCGGTGTGCGGCCCTGCGATGTTGGCGCGTTCGCGGCCACCCGCCTGAGGCGGGCAGGCCCTGCGCTGGGCGGCCACGGGGGGCCGCCCCTACGACGAGAGGGCCCGTCGTACGGCGGGTAAAGCCTCCTTCGGCGGGTGGCGCCTGGCGCGCGCGACCGACGAGAAACGCACACCCAGTTACGCACGTCTAAGTACGTCCCCGATGTGCGTACCTGGGCGGGTTGAGAAGCCGCGCCTAGGGCTCGACGCCAGGCGGCCGTCCCCTACGATCAGGGTGCACGGTGGCGTGGAGTGCAGGCGAGGGTGGCGAGCGGCAGGCGCGCCCAGGCGGTGGTGCGGATGAGGGCGGTGAGCAGGAGCATGGTGAGGCGGCTGTAGCGGGTGGAATAGTGCTTGCGCAGGAAGCGGATGAGGCCTTCGTGGGAGGCGGCGATGGCCTGGGGGCGGCGCTGGGAGGTGCTGGCAGCGTGGCGGTGAATAGCCTGGGCGTCGGGAGTGAAGAGTATGCGCCAACCGGCCTGCTTGAGGCGGTAGCAGAGGTCAACGTCGTTGAAGAAGAGGGGGAAGGCTTCGTCGAAGAGGCCGACCTGGTCGAGGGCGCGCTTGCGCACCAGCAAGAGCGAGGCCATGGGCTGGTCCACGTCGCGCTCATCGGCGTAGTCCCACCAGGTCATGCGGTAGCCGCCGAGGGTCCGGCTATGGGGGAAGAGCCTGGAGAGGCCGAGGGTTTCCCAGATGATGAGGCCGGCAGTGGGAAACTCGCGGACGGAGTGCTGAAGGCGGCCGTCGGGATAGAGCAACCGGCAGGCGACGGCGGCGATGCGCTCGTCCTGCTTCGCCTTGGCAAGCAGTGTGTCGAGCGTGCCGGGGAGGACCTGCACGTCGGGGTTCATGAGCAGAATGAACTCGCCTTGGGAGGCTTGGATGAGGGCGTTGTTGGCACGGGCGTAGCCGACGTTGTCGGGCGACTCGGTGAGTTTGGCCTCGGGGAAGTCGGCGCGGACCATTTGGGCGCTGCCGTCGGTGGAGGCGTTGTCCCAGACGAGGGTCTCCACCTGCGCCTGCTGCGGCGGGTGGTCGCGCAGGGAGGTGAGTGCGACGCGGAGGTCTTCGCGCGTGTTCCAGTTGACGATGCAGACGGAGAGGGTCATTGCTCGATGATGTTGAGCCAGGCCTGGCGCCAGAGGTCGAGGTTGAAGTTCTGGATGACCTGCTCGCGCTGGCGCTGGCCGTATTCTTCCCAGCGATCCCAGACTTCCAGCATGGCGCGGGCGAGGGCTTCCTGGTTGGGCTCGGTATGGAGGCAGGGGAGGTCGGGGAGGCCGCCGATGTTGGTGGCGATGACGGGGGTGCCGCAGGACATGCTCTCCAGGCCGGAGAGGGAGGTGCCTTCGCCGGCGACGGAGGGAACGAGAGAGAGCCTGGCGGCGGAGTAGACGGCGGGGGTCTGCCGCCAGTCGCAGTGGCCGAGGAAATGGACTTTGTCGGCGATCCCGAGCGATTGGGCCAGGGATTGGAGTTCCGCGAGATAGCCGCGCTGGCCTTCCCTGCCGACGATGACGAGGGTGGCCTGCGGCGCCTGCGGGGAAAAGCGGGCGAAGGCGCGGAGGGCTAGGTCAATGCCGCGGTTGCGGTAGAGGTTGCGCACGAGGGCGATGGCCTGCACGCCGGCGAGGCGAGGGTCGGGTTCGCCTCGGCGGTAGAAGTCGGTGTCCACGCAATTGGGGACGAACCATTTGCCGGGGGCGATCTGCTCGAATGGCCGCTCGCCGGGGCCGATGCGCTCGCCCATGGCGCGGAGCATGTTGGTGTCGTTGGCGACGAACTGGTGGGCGCGGCGGTAGGCGGCGCGCGTGGCCCAGCGCTTGAGGCGGCTGCGGAGGGCGCCGGGGCGGTCGTCCCAGAAGACGCCGTGGGAGATGACTAGGGCGCGCGGATGGGGGCAGGCGAGGAGATAAGGGGCGTAGTGGACGATGAGGCGGTCGTAGGCGAGCAACTCACGGCGGCGCAGGCGCGCGAGCAGAGGGACGAGCCAGAACTCGCCGCGCGCGAGCGAGGGGGGCACCTGAGGGAGGGGCCGGACGAAAGGCTCAGGGGCGTCGGTGTGTTTCTGATAGACGACCTGCTCGTGGCCGGCGTCGGCGAGGACTTGGAACAGTTGGAGCAGGTAGCGGTCGGCCCCCCCGACGACGGGCAGGAAACTATAGGTGAGGTGCGCTATTCGCACCCGGCGACTCCTGCGAGGAGGGCGTGCGTGGGTTTCACGCGGGCATCAGCCTTGGCCCGGGGGCTCGGGTTTCTGCTGGGCTTTTCTTTCGCGGCGGCGCGCCCAGAGGCCTTTGGTGAAGCCGACGAAGTTGCCGAGGTCGGTGGTGGCGGCGACGAGCATGCCGACGAGAAGGGAGTAGAGGCCGTGGCGGGTGAGGAGGGTTACCTTGAGGCCCTTGGCGAGGTAATAGAGCAAGGTGGCGGCGGCGGTGAGGGCGAGGCCCCAGGCGAAAGAGGAGGCGAGGCTGAGGACGAGGAGGAGGGCGAGGCCGAGGGGCACCTTCCAGTAGTGGCGCCAGAATAGGCCGGCCCGGGCGTCGCCCCCCGCGTAGGCGCGGAACTGGCGGTAGACGGCGCGGAGCGAGGTCTGCATGCGCCAGCGGACGAGGGCCTCGGGGACGAAGCGGAACCTGAAGCCGGCGCGGCGAAGTTTGAGGTCGAACCAGGTGTCTTCGGCGTAGGCGTATTCTTCGGGGTAGCCGCCGACGGCTTGCCAGGCTTGCTTGAGGAAGGCGACGGAGCGGCTGGAGGGGAGAAAGGTGTCGGGGTTGATCTTTTCTAGGGTGGGGAAGGAGAGGGCGGCGACGACTTCTTCGAAGGGAGAGTCGCAGTCGGGCTGGTAGAAGCCGGCGGCGACTTGGGCTTCGCCGCTTTCGAGTGGGGCGACGAGGCGCTCGAGCCACTGGGGTTCGGCGCGGCAGCCGGCGTCGGTGGCGGCGATGAGGGGGCCGTCGGCTTCGCGGATGGCGATATTGCGGCCGGCGGAGCGGTTGGCGCCGGGCTTTACGAGCACCCTCACGGGGAAGAGGATTTGGCGGGCGAGGCGCTCGATGACGCCGACGGTGTCGTCGCGCGAACCGGCGTCCACGATGACGATTTCCTGGGGGAGCCTGGTTTGGGCGAGGAGGGAGAGGAGCATGTCGGCGATGTTGTTGGCCTCGTTGAGGACGGTGCAGATGACGGAGGCGGGGGGGGCGGGGGGGGCG
>CAZGSV010000027.1:0-29599 GCA_964528605.1 uncultured Armatimonadia bacterium | reverse complement strand
TCAGTTCCATACGCCTCGAGGCCATTCGTGACAGCGTGGATGACTACGACTACTGCGCGCTGCTCAAGCAACTGATGGAAGAGGCCAAGGCAAGAGGCGGTGTTGACCCGCGCTTGCTGGCCCGGGCCGAAAGCCTGCTCCGCATACCGGAGTCAATGGTCAAGGACACCAAGACCTACACCCATGACCCCAGCATCCTGCTGAACAGGCGGGACGAGATGGGCGAGACGCTTTCCGAACTGTGGCGCAGCCTGCGCCCCGAGGAATGAGGCCGCGACAGGAGCGTCCGTTACGCCAAATGTACGGCGCGGCCCCGCGCGGCGGACTTGTAGATCGCCTCGAGGATGCGCACGGTCTGCATCCCCTCCTCGCCGGGGGCGATGGGCTTGCGCCCGCTTAGGATGCAGTCCACGAAATGCTCCTGCGCGCTGGGCACGCGCTCGGTGTAGCGTTGCGGCGTCCAGTCAACCGTGGCACCCGCCTCTTCGCCGTAGATGTGGACTCCGCCGTTGCGCTCCGCGCCCGCCTTGGTGCCCAGCAGGTGCACCGAGAAGGCGTCGCGCGCGATGTTGGAGTGCCAGGAGGCCTCCAGGAAGAGCGTCGCTCCGTCGGCAAAGCGGATGAGCCCGCAGCTGAGATCGTCTACGTCGAAGGGTTGAGTCTTGCTGGCGAGCGCTGGCCCAAACTTAGCGTAGACCCCGCCGACAACCTCGACCGGCTTGGGGTAGCCCATCAGCCAAAGCGCCAGGTCCAGAGCGTGCACCCCGATGTCAATCAGAGCCCCCCCGCCCGACTGCGCCTTCTGCGTGAACCAAGACCCCAGCCGCGGAATCCCGCGCCGCCTGATGTAGGCCGCCTTGGCAAAGTAGATGCGGCCCAGCCTCCCCTCCTCGACGTAGCGCTTGAGAAAGAAGGACTCGGGGCAGAAGCGTCCGTTGTAGTGCATCATCAGAATGCGCCGCCGGCGCTTGGCCTCAGCCACCATCCGCTGCGCCTGGGCGTAGTTCATGGCCAGGGGCTTCTCGCACATCACGTGCAAGCCGGCTTGCAGCGCGGCGATCGTCTGTGGCATGTGCAGCCGGTTAGGCGTGACTACCGACACTGCCTGAAGGCCGGGCAGTTGCAGCATCTTGCGATAGTCGGTGAAGACGTGCTTGGCGCCGAATTCCTCCTGTGCCGTGCGCAGCCGGCTTTGGTCAATGTCGCAGAGGGCCAGAATCTCGGCCCGCGGACAGGCGGCAAACTCGCGCAGGTGATGGCGGCCCATGCCCAGGCCCACTACCCCTACAGTCACTTTCTTCGCCACGGGGACACCTCACAGCGGCGGCGTTACTGGGGGCGTTTATTAGCACGGGCGGAAGTGCACGTCAAACGAAAAGCGCCCCGTGGGCCGGCTTAAGCCCCGATTCCCGGCCGTTATGTGAAGTTGGGAGGGGCTTCGGGTATAGACACCCCACGGGCCGGCCGATTGCGCAAGTTGGTGCGGATCGGCGGCCACGTGCCTGGGAAAGGAAGAGGCCTCTTGCTCGGCGCGCGCCACCGGCCAGGAGCGCTGGGGGGGCTGGCAGCCGCCGCTGCTGGGGTCGTGCTGCTGCCCCCGGTCGCGGGCGTGCCCGTGACCACGGCGACTGTCTTGCTGTACCCGCTGGTTGTCCTGGGCGGGTACTGGTGCGGCTACTTGACCCTAGCACTGGGCGCGGGGGGGGTGGCCTTCGGCGCGCTAGTGGGCGCGCGCACCGGCATGTGGGGCGTATCCTCCGGCTGGCTGGCCCCATTCTGGGGGGCGCATGTGGCGGCCCTTTTGGGGGTGGGAGCGCTAAGCGCTTGGTGCGCCGCGCTGCTTCGCCAGGAGACCGAGGCCTTGGCCCCGCGCGCCAGGCTCCAGAGCATGGTCCATCGGCTCGACGAGGCAATTAGTACCGGCACGCCTCTGGAGGAAGTCGAGAACCAGATCGCGCGCGAACTCACCGGCATGTATGGCGCCCGCGCCTGCCTCATCTGGGAGGCCCAGCCCGGCCGCCACAGCCTCACGCTGCTGGGGCAAGACGGGCTCAAGCCGCAGGAGGCGCGGGCGGTGCGCGCGCTCGACCTCTCCCTGGAGGACGTCGTCGAGAGCATCGCCACCGTCCGGCGCCGCCGGGGCGCTCCCGGCCGCTCCAGGCGTCACCCAACCGGAGCAGCCGAGATACTCAGGAGGCTTCTCGGCATTAGGGCGGCTCTGGTCGCCACGGTGCCGGTGGACGAGAGAGCGGCAGGCGTGCTGGCGTTGGTCTTCTCCAAAGGCGCCGAACGGCACCTGGGCCCTTCGGCGGCGGAGACTTTGCAGGCGGTTGCCGACCAACTCGGCGCCGTGCTGGAACGTCATCTCCTGGTGCGACGGCTGCTCGAGGCCAACGAGCAGACGCTGGCCGCGCTGGCCCAGGCGGTGGAAATGCGCGATGCCTCTCTGGGCAACCACTGCCAGCGCTTGGCGGAGCGCGCCGAGGTCATGGGAATGATGTTGGCGGCCGACCAACGAGAGCGCCGCGCCATCCGCTACGCTGCCCTGATGCACGACGTCGGCAAGATCGGCGTGCCCGAGATGGTACTGCTCAAGCCCGGCGCTTTGACCGAGTGGGAGCGCGAGCAGATGCGCGAGCACGTGCGCCTGGGCATGGAGATCATCTCGCGCATAGACGCGCTGGCCGAGGTTGCCCCCCTGGTGTACCACCACCACGAGCGCTGGGACGGCCAGGGCTACCCCGATGGCCTGGGGGGAGAACAGATACCGCTGGGCGCGCGCATCTTGGCGGTGGTGGATGCCTACGACGCGCTCACCAACTCGCGCCCCTATCGTGAGCCCCTGGAGCCTGAACAGGCGCTCCGGGTGATCGAAGCCGAGGCCGGCAAGCAGTTCGACCCCAGCGTCGTGGCGCTCCTACGGGCGATCGTAGACTCGGAGACGGCTCGCCGCGGCAGTGGGAATGGGAACGGCGGCGGAAACGGCAATGGCTACCGCAAGCAGCCGCACGACGATTCCCTGATACCCGGGCGCAAAGCAACGCGCCGCTTCTAGCCGCGCCCCCCGTACTCTGCCCATCCGCCGCCTCGCGAGCAGGGCAGTGCCGCCTAGAATCGCTCCCAGTGCAGCATCTCGGGGAGCGGCCGCTTCTCCCTCGTCGGGTGCTCGTCCGGATAACCCATGGGGATTAGGCTCACCAGCCTATAGCCCTCAGGCACACCGAGCATTTCCGCCACGGAACCCGCGTATTCCTTCTTGTCACCCGCCACCCAGCAAGCGCCCAGTCCCAGCGCGTGCGCCGCCAGCAGTATGTTCTGCGTGGCCGCCGAGCCGTCCTCCAGGTAGAACTTCAGGTCCTTGCAGAACACGGCGATGCAGCAGCCCGAGTCGGCGATGAACTTGCCGTAGTCCGCGAGCCCCGCCAATCGCTGCAGCGTCGCCGGTTCGGCAATGGCGACGAACTCCCAGGGCTGCTTGCCCATGGCGGTAGGAGCGCAGCGGGCGCAGTCAACGATCTGCTCAATCGCCTCGCGCGCCACCGGCGCCTTAGTGTAACGGCGAATGCTTCTCCTGGTCTTGAGGGCTTCGATCGCGTCCATCGGGCGCACCTCCCGTTTGGCTCAGGTGATTTCCCGCATGAGGTGCTGCAGTACCTCGCGGCCGCGGGCGACGTCTCCGATTCTGTCGCTGCCCGCCTCGCGCTCGATGATCAGCGGACCTCGGTAGCCTATGGCCGCGAGTTTGCCCAGATAGGCAGCGATGTTGACCTCGCCCTCTCCGAGCGGCACCTCGGTGCCGAGTTGCTGCGGGCCCGTCGGCGGCAGGCCGTCTTTCACGTGAACGTGCACAACGTAATCGGCCGCGGCGTCGAGCGCCTCCAACGGCCGCCCGGTGCCGTAGAGAATCAGGTTGGCCGGGTCAAAGTTGACCTTGACATTCGACCGGTCCACTTGCCCGAGAAAGAGGAGCAGTTCAGGCGCCGCCTCCTGACCGGTCTCCAGGCCGAAGGTGACCCCGACGGAGGCGCAGTAGTCGGCAATCTCCTGCGCGGCCCTGACCACCCGAGCGTAGTCGGCCGAGGCGGTGTCGGCAGGGATGAAGCCGACGTGGGTCGTGAGCACCGTCGCGCTCAGGGCGGCGGCCAGGTCGGCGCAGCGCTTGGTGTGTTCGAGGCGCTCGTCCATCCTCTCCGCAGGCACATAGCCCACGGTTCGCTGGACCGTAGGAATGTCCGCGTAAGATTCGCCCTCAAAAGCCGCGCACACGGCGCTGACCCGAAGAGCGCGCTCCTTGAGCGCCGCCGCCAGTCTCTCTGTTCCTTGCGCGCCGTACCATTCATTCGGCAGCGGCCCCATCTGCAGCACCGGCATGCCCAACTCCGCTATCTTGGCGATGGCGGCGAGTGGGTCGGGGATGGCGAGTGAAGTTGAGAAGACGCCGATCTCGTTATCCATAGTCCTCCCCTCTTGCTCCTGGCTTATGGGTTGCGGGCGGTCTCGACCATGGCCTTGAGGTTCTTCTCTGGCGTGTCCGTCGGCACCGCGCACCCGGGACCCAAGATGAGGGGCCGCCCTTCCGTCTGCTCGATGGCGTCGGCGACTTGCTGCCGCACTTCGGCCGGCTTGAGGTCGCGGATGATCGTCTCGTTGACGCCGCCGCACAGGCACCCGGCGAAGAGCCCGCGAGCCTCTGCCAGCGTGGGAGGCGTCGTGCGGTCGCTCCAGTTGACAACGTGCATCGGCAGTTCGAGCGCCAGATCGAACATGATGTTGATCCCATGCACGTGCAGCATGTTGAACCATCCCTGGCGCGCGCCCTCCAGCACGCGGCGATCGTGGCCCAGAAAGGTCTCGCGGTACTGCCTCTAGGACATCACGCTGAAACTGGCGCCCTGTTGGGCCAGGAAGACCCCCGCGCAACCGACGTTCACCGCCGCCTCCGCGAAAGCCGCCAGGGATGCCGTGATCGCCTCCAGCCCCGCCTTCACCGAATCGGCATCCGCAGCCAGGTGCTCAAGGGTCTTGTTTCCGCACAGCCGCTCCGTCTGCGCCAGCGTGTTGAAGACCGTGTCTATCACAGGCGCCCCCTCCGGCGCGTCCGCGACTATCAGCGACAGGGCCTCCAGTTGGCGCCCGAAGCCGCCGCTCTCCGGGTCGAGCGGCTCCAGCCGTCTCCAGTCCTCCGGCTTCTCGAGGAAGTGCAATCCCGGCGGCAAGTCGTAGGCGACATCGTGCATTACCTTAATGAAGTCCACGTCGTACTTCCGGGCAAACTCCAGTTCCGCCTCTGCCAGAGATCGCCCTGCCGGATCGGCCAGGTTGAAGTGGTACCAGAGACTCACCGGCACGCAGTCCGGGGGTTCGTTCGCCAGCGCGGCCTGAATGCGTTCGGTCTTGGTCATTGGGGTGTCTCCTCGCCCCGCCCAGGCACCGCCACTCGCGGCCCGGGCGTCGGCGCGAGCCTAGCAAAGGACGGCGGCCTTGTCCACGCGCCGATGGCCGGAACCGAGGCCGGCCCGACCCTGTTACAGTAGCGATGGTGATTCGATTGGGCGCGCAGGAGGTCAGTCTCTTCATCGCTTTCGCCGGCGGCCTGCTGTCGTTCTTCTCGCCCTGCGTGCTGCCGATGGTGCCTAGCTATCTGGCGTTCATCACCGGCGTCAGCCTGGGCGACCTGCGCGATCCCGAGCATTCCCGTCGCCTCTGGCGCCGCACGCTGTTCCACTCCCTGATGTTCGTGGCGGGCTTCTCGGTGGTGTTCGTGGTCGTGATGGGCGGTTTTGTCAGCGTCGCGCAGGCGGCTCTCGCAACCTACCGCACCTGGGTTTACCGCATTGGCGGCGTGGTCATCATCCTGCTCGGCCTGCATTTCACGGGATTGGTGCCGATCAAGTTCCTCGACATGGAGCGGCGCTTCGATCTGCACAAGAAGCCCCTCGGCTATCTCGGTTCACTGGCGGTCGGCCTGTTGTTCGCGCTGGGGTGGACGCCGTGCATAGGGCCTGTTCTCGCGAGCATCATTCTGGTCGCCGCTGCCTCCAAGATGTCCGGGTTCGCCCTCTTGGCCGGCTATTCGGCGGGCCTCGCCATCCCCTTCCTTCTCGCCTCCGTGGCGCTCCACCTCTTCTTCGGTTCCTTCGAGCGCCTCAAGAGACACTTCCGCATAATCACCCTCGTGAGCGGGCTGCTGCTGGCGCTCATCGGAGTGCTCATGGTTACGGGGGTTTTCCAGTGGCTGGTTAGTCGCGCGGGCTGATGGCGGCAGCGGCCCACTTGCGCTCCCGCGGGCGGGGGTGTTAGCAATACGGCGATCTCCCAATGCGAAAAGTCAAAGTCACGTTTGAGCCCAGCGGCCAAACGGTGGAAGTGCCCTGCGCGACCACTTTGCTCGAGGCCGCGACTGCCGCCGGAGTGCTGCTGAGCGCCCCCTGCGGCGGAGCGGGCCGCTGTGGCAAGTGTCGCGTCCTCCCGCGCTCGGGCGAACTCTCGCCTCCTAGCACCGCCGAGATCGAGCGGCTCCAGCCCGAGAACCTACAGGCCGGGCTCCGTTTGGCTTGCCAAACTGAGGTGAGGAGCGAGGCCGCAATCGAGGTGCCGGCCGCGAGCATGTTGGTCTCCCCTGCAATTGCGGAAGAGGGGCAAGCGGAACGTTACTCCTTCGGCCCTGCCGTGCGCGCTCAGCCGGTGACGATGCCGCCCCCTTCCCTCGCCGACCAGCGCAGCGACCTGGAGCGGCTGTTCACTGCCGCCGGCTGCTCGCCCAACCTCGCCGTGCCGTTGCCGGTGCTGCAGGCCATCCCGCGCGTGCTCAGAGAAGGTCGCTTCTCGGCAACTCTCGTGTGGGTTGAGGATCATCTGGTTCGCGTGTTGCCGGGCACTGAAGCCCCGCCTCTGCTGGGGGCCGCCTTCGATATTGGCACTACCACGGTCGTCGGAGCACTCTACGACCTGGCCACTGGAAAGGAACTGGCTGTCCAATCTCGGCTCAACCCGCAGGCGGTGCATGGGGCCGACGTGCTCTCGCGCCTCACCTTCGCCGAGCAGGAGAACGGTCTCGACCTGCTTCACAAAGAGATCGTGGCCTGCATCAGCGAGATCATCGCCGGCCTGCTCCGGGATGCCGGCCGCGCCAAAGAGGACCTCTACGAAGTGGTGGCCGTGGGGAATCAGGTAATGACACATGCGCTGCTGAAGGTGCCTCCCGAGGCTATCGGGAGGTCGCCTTTCGCGCCCGTGTTCAGGACCGCCGTCACCGTGCCGCTGGCCGAGATGGGTTTGCCCGGATGGCTGCTCGGGCGACTCTACGTGGTGCCCGGCGTGGCGGGCTATGTGGGCGCGGACATCGTCGCGGGCCTGGTAGCCACCAGGCTGTGCAACGTGCCCCGTCCGCAACTGTTCATTGACCTGGGCACCAACGGAGAGGTGGTGCTGTGCAAGGACGGCGAGTTGTACGCTTGCGCCGCGGCTGCGGGCCCGGCCTTCGAGGGAGCCCAGATCGCCTGCGGCATGCGGGCGACCGCCGGCGCGGTTGACTACGTGAAGATCAACGACGGCGTGGAGCTCTCCACCATCGCGCAGGCCCCGCCGCTCGGCCTATGCGGCTCGGGCCTGCTGGATGCCACGGCTGAACTGGTGCGTCACGGGATCGTTAGCCTAGCGGGGCGCTTCCGCGGCAACGCGGAGACTGCCTCGCTGCCCGCCTCCCTGGCCGAGCGCCTGCGCTCGGGCGAGCAGCCGTACTTCCTGCTGGCCGGCGGCGACGATGGCTCGCGCGTCGTGCTGACGCAGAGCGACGTGCGGCAGTTGCAGCTCGCCAAGGGAGCCGTGCGGGCCGCCGGGGAAGTGTTGATGGCACGCGCGGGAGTTGCCCTGGCCGACCTGTCGCGGGTCGTCCTCGCGGGCGCCTTCGGCTCCTTCCTCAACAAGGACAGCGCCCTGGCCGTGGGCTTGCTTCCGCCGATGGATCGGGCTAAGGTGCAGTCCGTAGGGAATGTGGCCAGGGCCGGGGCCGGCCTCATCCTGATATCCCAGGAGGCCCGGCAGGCGGCCTTGACGGTGGCGCGGCAAGTGCAGTATGTAGAACTCTCCAGTAGCGCCGAGTTTCAGGAGGCCTTTGTGAAGGCGATGGCCTTTCCCCCGCTGGGGGACGACGGCGATTAGCAGATGGGGTTGGACCAACATTCGGACGGAGGGACAGTAGATGGCAGACCTTGCCGGTATCAGCGAAGCGGTAATCGTCGGTAACGCAGAGCGTACACAGCAACTGGTCAAACAGGCGGTGGACGAGGGCGTGGACCCCGAGAAGATCATCTACGAGGGTCTGGTGCCCGGGATGAACGTGGTCGGGAACAGGTTCCGTAAGAACGAGTACTACGTCCCCGAGGTGCTAATCGCCGCCCGCGCCATGCAGAGGGCAATGGACCTGCTGCAGCCGTTGCTGCGAGGTCGCAAGATCAGGACCCTGGGCAAGGTGGTTATCGGCACCGTGGAGGGCGACCTCCACGACATCGGCAAGAACCTGGTGGCAATGATGCTCAAGGGCTCAGGCTTCGAGGTAGTGGACCTGGGCGTGGACATCAAAGCGGATGACTTCGTGCAGAAGGCACAGGAGGCGGAGGCGCAGGTCGTGGCCATGTCGGCGCTCTTGACTACCACCATGCCCTCGATGAAAAAGACCATAGAGGCGTTCAAGCAGGCGGGCGTGCGCGGCAAGTTCAAGGTTATGATCGGCGGCGCCCCGGTGACGCAAGGGTATGCGGACGAGATCGGGGCCGACGGGTTTGCGCCCGACGCAGCCAGCGCGGTGGATAAGGCCAAGGAGCTATTGGGCATCAAGTAGCGGTGTGCGGCGCGCCGCCGGCAGCGCATGCCGGCTGGCCGGAATGGTGAGCCCTTGCGCTCCGCGGGGCCTGACGGCAGGGGTGCCGGGCGCGACTTTGATGCCTGTCGGTTGAGCGCGGGCGAGGGCCAAACACTCGGTGGCCTTTCGTGACGGGGTGCTGCTCCGCGAGGGCGCGCTCGCGGAGCAGCGGTGTTCGTGCGCTGGCCTCTGAGAGGGGACGCGATCCCACAGGTGGTGAGGCAAGATGTCTGCCGTTCCTCCCGAGACTAGACAGGTGGCGCCCCCCGCCCCCCCGCGACCCAAGCCCAAGTTCCGTCTCGGCCTGGTACTCGTCGTGGGCGTTGTTGGCGCTGTGGCGCTCGCCTATATGCGCGCGCGTGTCCTGGACTCGGTGGTGGTCAAAGGCCACTCCATGGTGCCCACCTTTGCGGACGGCACGCGCTTGCTCGCCTGGCACGGGCGCTACAAGCCGGGCGACCTGAACTACGGCGAGATCGTCACTCTCTACGACCCCATTGACGGAACGCTCGTCATCAAGCGGGTGACCGGCCTCGCCGGCGACGTCCTTGCCTTCAAAGACCAGGACGCGTACCGCAACGGCGAGTTGCTGCACGAGCCCTACGTGAACCAGGATGAGCCGAGCCTGCCGACGTCGGGCCAGGTGACGGTTCCCCCGGACGCCGTCTTCGTCATGGGCGACAACCGGGGTAACTCTCAGGATAGCCGCGACTACGGCCCGGTTCCCGTCAAGGACATCCGCGGCCGGCCCTTTGCCATCATCTGGCCGCCGGGCGAATGGGGACGCGGCCAGCGCGGCGCGCGCTAGCGTTCCTGGGTTCCTCCCGCTACCATTGATGCTGTTCGGTCTCACCGCTCGTCGCCGGTGGGCCGCGCGAGCCCTCAGGTTCATCGGCAGGAGGCAACGGCACCTGAGTAACCGAGCCAAGCGGCGCAAGCAGGACCCCGTCCAGCAGGCCGGCAGGCACCGGGCGGTGCTGGCCGCGCTCATCCTGGTGCCTCTGCTAGCGGCGTTGGCTCTAAGCGCAACCGGGCACACGCTCCTGCCTTCCACCTATCTCTCAGCCTTGGGCCCGTGGAAGACGGCGGAAGGCCCGGCGGTCGGATGGGACTCATTGCTATGGGATGGGATGGCGCAGTTCTACCCCTGGCGCGCCTACGCCGCCCGCTGGGTCTCCCGCGGCGTGCTGCCGCTCTGGAATCCGCACCAGTTCTGCGGCACGCCCTTCCTCGCCAATGGCCAAAGCGCTCTGCTCTACCCGCCCAACTGGCTCTTCGCGCTCACGGGGCCCGAGCGCGGCTTTGCCTGGACTGCGGCGCTTCACCTCGCGTTCGCCGCGGCTTTCACCTTCCTCCTCCTGCGCTCCTTGGGATGCTCTCAGGGGGGGGCGGCGGTCGGCGCCGTCGCTTTTCCGCTCAACGGCTTCTTCGCCCTGTGGATTCATCTGCCCACGGCTGTCCAATCGGTCTGTTGGCTGCCGTTCCTCTGCTATGCTGCCGAGCGTGTGAGGGGGGGCGCCGGCCCCAAATGGGCGGCCCTCGGAGCGCTTGGAGTAGCCGGCGCGGTGCTCGCCGGCCATCTGCAAATGGCGTTCTACGTGCTGGCCACGTTCCTGCTGTGGTCGCTCGTGGGCGCTTGTTGCGCAGCGGGGCCACTGCGCCGGAAGGCCCTCGGCTACTTGCTCGGAACGCTAGCGCTGGGTGGCGCCATCTGCGCCGCTCAACTGCTTCCCTCGAGCGAACTGGCCGGCTGGTCGCAGCGCGGCGCGGCCAAGAGCATGGAGACCTTCCACGCCTATCTCCGTTTCGCTCTGCCGCCGGCGCAGTTGGTCACCCTGGCCCTGCCTGGGGCCCTAGGCCGGACCTTCGACGGCGATTACCTCGGACGAGGCACGCCGTCGGAGTACGCGCTCTACGTGGGGGCGCTCGTGCTCCTGTTCGCGTTCTGGTCGCGGCCCGGCGTCAACCGGCGCGCCTGGTGGTTCGCCCTGGCTTTGGCGGCGTTCTCGCTGCTGTCCGCGCTGGGCACCTGGGTCAACGCGGTTCCGTTCTTCCTCATTCCGGGGTTTGAGCGCCTCGGCGGGCCGGCGCGCATCTTGGCGCTGTGGCCCTTTGCTTTGGCGCTGCTGGCAGGTATGGGCGCCACCCATGCGGAGCGAATGGACCAGCCCTCGGCTCGGCGGCCCGGCGTCGTCGCGGTATGTCTCTTTGTCGGATCGCTTATGCTCGCCGCGCTGCCTCTCATCCTCTTGGGAGGCGCGCGTGCAGGCGCGGCGCTGCTGGCCGCGGCGGGGTCAGATCTCCGGTCGAGTCTGTTCCTCGCGCTGGCGCTCGCGTTTGCTGTGCTCACGGCTCTTGGCGGACTCCGGTTCCGCAAGGCGCTGGTTGCCGCGCTCCCGTTGCTGCTGGTGGCGGACCTGGGCACCTTCTGGGCCGCCTCGATCCTGGTCGGCAAGGCCGGGCAAGCGTACCCGCCGAATGCGGTGGTGGCAGCGGTCGAGCGCTCAGGTAAGGAAGCGCGCGTCGTCGCGACCACGCAGTCCTGGCCGTTGAACCGCTATCCCCGCGCGGCATTCCCGCCCAATGCGGCCATGGCCTACGGCATTGACGACCTCCAGGGCTACGACTCGCTGTTCATGGGCCGCTACAAGGACCTGCTCGCTCGGTTCCTGGGGCGCGACCCCAGCCCCCCGGCATGTGGCAATATGGTCCTTGTGCCCGAAGGCGCCTGGCCGGGCAAGCCCGCCAACGAGTTCTTCGCCGTGACGCACCTGATGACCGCGCGGGACGCAGGGGGGGGTGCTACGCAGTCCGGAGGCACCGTCGTCACCGAAGTGGAGTTAGCGCCCCGGGTGTATCGCAGCGAGGCAAGCCGGGTTCTGTCGGATGAGGCAAGTGTGCTTGCGGCGCTCCCGGGCGCCTGGGCCGCTGCGGGCCCGCCGCCGACCTTGCTCATCGCCCAAGGCCCGGAACTCAGCGGGCGAGCCGAACCGCAACCGCTCCATTGGGATCGCCCGCAGCCCAACCTGCTCCGCGTTGCGGCCGAAGGCGACGGCGAGGCGCTCGTTGTTGCGCGCGAGACCTACGCTCCCGGATGGCGCGCCTATGTGGACGGCAGCCACGCCCCGGTACTGCGCGCGGACTTTCTCTTCCGCGCGGTGCCGGCCGCAGGGGGCACGCATTCCGTCTGGATGGCCTACGAGCCGTCCGGCTTCCGGCTGGGCATGTTCGTGACGCTTCTAAGTCTCGCGGTGGCGATCGGCGCGTTCGCGGCCGCTGCCAAGGGGGGGCAGCATGCGCAAGCCCGCTGAGCGGCCTGGGGGCAATCTCGAGGTCCACGCCGTGGCGATAGGCCTCGCGCTGCTCGCCGTAGCCTACTTCTGGCCGGTCCTGGGCGGAGGGAAGGTTCTCTGGCCCGCGGACATGGTGAACCAGATGCAGCCCTGGCGCAGCATCCCAGACTGGCCTCAGGCGCGGCCCTACAATCCGCTGCTCGACCCCATCCAGCAGTTCTGGCCCTGGCGCAAGTTCGCCGCCTCCTGGATGCAGCACGGACAGTTGCCCCTCTGGAATCCCCTCTACTTCTGCGGCGCGCCCTTCCTCGCGCAGGGGCAATCGGCGCTCCTCTATCCGCTGAACGTCATTTACTGGTTGATGGGCGCGGAGAGCGGCGCCGGTTGGGCGGCGGCGCTGCACGTCTGGCTCGCAGCCTTCTTCACATTCCTGTGGTTGCGCAGGCGCACCGGCCCGGTGCCCGGCCTGCTCGGTGGCCTGGCTTTTGCCTTCTGCGGCTTCTTTGCCGGATGGCTCGAGTTCCCCACGTTCTTGTCCGTGGGCGTGTGGCTGCCCCTCGGGATGCTGGCAGTGGACCTGGTTGTCGAGCGGAGGCGCTTGCGCTGGGCCGCGCTGTTGGCCGTTGCGGTTGGGATGCCGTTCCTGGGCGGGCATTTGCAGATCACCACATACGTGATCGTCGCCCTCGGCCTCTACGCCATCTGGCAGTTGTTCGCGGCTGCGCCCGCGGGTCAGAGAAGGAGAGCCGCCGCACTGCTGCTGATCGGAGCCGCCGCCGGCGCCTTCGTCGCCATGCCTCAGGCGCTGCCCACCCTGGAATACGCGCGCGTGAACGTGCCCAAGGGGGGCGCGTTCCGCGACATACAGCGAAACGCGCTCCAGCCCCAAGAGGCCGCTCTGGCCGTTCTGCCCAACCTGTTCGGCAATCCGGTTGACTACAATCACTGGGGCTCGCAGGCCTACCCCGAGTTGTCGTTCTACCTGGGCATCGTGACCTTGGTGCTCGCCGTCGCCGGTGCGGTTGCCGCAGCGGGCCCGTTGCGTTGGTTCCTGCTCGCGCTGGCTGGGTTGGCTCTGCTGGCCGCCCTGGGAACGCCGGTGGCAATGCTGATGTACTACCTCATCCCCGGCTTCAAGCAGATCGCCGGGCTGCCGCGCATCATGTTCCTGTGGGATTTCGCTTTGGCAGGCCTGGCGGCGCTGGGGTTGCAGGCGCTGATCGAGCGTCGTCCGCGCGCCGCGCTGGCCGCTAGCCTCGCCTCCGGCGCAGTGGTCCTGATCGCATTGGTGGCGTGGCAGATGGTGCAAGGAGCCCTGCTTTCGGCTGGGCTGCGGCCGCAGATCGCCGCGAACGCCCTGGCGCATCTCCCGCGTCACGCGCTGACCGCGTGTGGGCTGGCGGTGCTCTCTTGCGGCGCCTGCCTACTGTGCGTCGCCAAGCGCGCGGCGTTGAAGAACCTCGGCGTTGCCGCAGCCGTCATGCTCTTGGCGATTGACCTCCTGCCTTTCAGCCGTCGCTTGGCGCCCATGGTGGACGGGCGGGCGCTCACCAGCAGCCCCCCCTCACTTCGCTACCTGCAAGTGCAAGCCTCCGGCCTCCGAGTCATCTCCGTCGGCCCCGACTTCATGAACATCTTCCCGCCGAATCTGCAAATGGCCTGGGGCATTGCCAGCCCGTTCGGCTCCGATTCGTTCTGTCCCCGCTGGCAGGGCGAGGTGCTGGCCCGCCTCGGCAGCACTACTCAGGGAGCGGCGTCGCCGTCCTTGACCAGCAAGGTCGCCGATTTCCTGGCCGCGCGCTTCGTCCTCACCGCGCTCGAGTTGCCGTCCGAGACGGGGCTGGTGCCCATCGGCAAGCCGGATGCCTACCTCTACGCAAGACCCAAGGCCCGCCCGCGGGCCACGCTGGTCAGCGGAGTGCAGGTTGCGCCAGGGCAAGCCGCCCTCGCAGCCCTCTTCGATCCGCGCACCGACTTGAGCGCGACGGTCGTTCTGGAAAAGGGATCCGACTCCCCTCCGGCGAGCGCAGGCGCGGCCCTCGTGGAGCAAGGCAGTCCCAACCTCGCGCGTGTGTATTGCCTCGGAACCAAACCTGGTTGGCTCGTGCTTGCGGACACCTTCTACGCGGGCTGGCGGGCCTTCGTGGACGGCAAGTCGGCGCCCATTGAGCGCGCGGACTACGCCTACCGCGCGGTCCCCGTGGGCGCGGGGCCGCACAAAGTGGTCATGGCTTTCTACCCGGCGACAGTGGCGGCAGGCCTGTTCCTTGCCGGCCTGGGGCTCGCGGTGATCTGCGCGCTCCTGGCCGCCAGGGTGGAACCCGCAGGCAATGACGCCTAAGCGCCAACTGCTGATTATCGTCCTGCTCGCCTTGGCGCTCCGCATGTGGGGGCTGGACTGGGGTCTGCCCAACGCGGGGCACTACTTCTCCTATCATCCCGACGAGATCACTGTGACCGCCTCGGCGGTCAGCATTGCCTCCACCGGCGACCTCAACCCCCACTTCTTCAACTACGGCTCGCTCTACATCTACCTACTGGCACTCCCTCTCGCGTTGGCGGGGGGGGCATCGCTGGCGGTCGCGACGCTCGCCGGCCGCTTGCTCACGGTGTGCTTCGGCGCGGCCACCGTCGCTCTCCTCTTCGCTTTTGCTCGGCGGACGCTGGGCGGCCGCTGGGCCTGGGCGCCTAGTCTGCTGCTCGCCGTCCTGCCTCTGCACGTGGTGCACTCGCATTTCGCCACCGTGGACGTGCCGGTCGCCTTCTTCGTGCTGCTGGCGCTGTACCTCACTGTGCTGGCGGCGGAGAGGGAAAGCCTTAGGCTGCTCGCGGTGGCCGGCGCTGTCTCCGGCCTTGCCGCGGCGACCAAGTACAATGGTGGCGCCGTTCTTCTCATCCCTCTGGCCGCGGCCTTCATCACGCCCCGACTCAGAAGCAAGGCGTTCGTGGCTGTGTTCGCCACGGCCGGCGCGGCGCTCGCCGCATTCTTGGTCGCGTGTCCCTACGCGCTGCTCGACTGGCCCGCCTTCTCCCAGGCGGTCGCTTTCGAGATGCGCCACGGACGCATCGGCGGCACCTATGCCTTCCTCAACACGCCGCCCGCTCCCCTCTACCATCTCATCGTCTCGCTGCCCAATGGCGCCACCGGCCTCTTCATCCCGATATTCCTTCTCGGCGTCGTACTGGCTGCGGTGCGCCGCAATGCCGCCACTACCACGACCTTGGCCTGGGTGCTTCTCTGGTGGTTCGTGATTGGCCTTTCGCGCGAGAAGTTCATCCGCTACCTGATCCCCGCGCTGCCTGCCATGACGCTGCTCGCCTGCCTGCCATTGGCGCAGGTGGGCGCGCACCGCGCGTGGCGCTGGGCCGTCGGCGGCTGGTGGGCGTTCACGCTCGTCGTATGCGTGGTATGGTCGGCGGCGCATCTTCGCACCTTCAGCGCCGTTGACCCGCGCGACCGCGCCGCCGAGTGGCTGCGTGGCAACGCCTCGCCCCAGAGGGTCATCGCCTTGCTCGACATCCCTTGGTACAACTCGCCACCGATCTGCCCCTGGAACGGCGGCCTGCGCAGCGCCAAGGAGTTCACGGACTGGAACGCAACCGCGACCCCGAAGATCCTGCCGTTGCGGTGGGATTTCGCCCCGCTCGAGCGCCGGGAGGCTGATTACGTCGTCTTTGCCGAAGTTGAGGTCAAGGAGTTACGGCGCGCCGGCGACCCCCGGGCCAAGGCGCTCTACGACGCCCTGAGGGCGGCCTACACCCTGGCCGCCACCTTCGACGGCAAGCCTCGCATACATGGGTTCCCGATTGAGCAGACCTATCCCCCCCCTGACTGGGAGTACGTCACGCCGACGCTATATGTGTACCGGCGTGCGGACACAGAGGATGGTGAGCCTCGATGAAAATAGAGCAAGTGGAGGTCTTCCCCGCCAGCCTGCCCTATAAGCAGGACTTCAAGATCTCGCGCGGTTCCGTCGGGTCCCGCGCCAAGGGCGCCCCGCACATCTACGTGCGCGTGCGCGCGGACAATGGCCTGGAAGGGTGGGGCGAGGCGCGGCCTAGTCACCGCTGGTCCTATGAGACCGAGGAGTCGGTCGTCACCACGCTGCGCAACTACCTGGTCCCAGCGGTGGTCGGGCACGAGGCCTGGGACCTGCGCGGCCTGCACGAGATCATGGATCGCGAGATCGCCCCCTGCGTCACCACCGGCCAGCCCGTCGCCAAGTCAGCCATTGACATTGCCGTCCACGACCTGCTCGCCAAGGCTGCTGGCGTGCCGCTCGCGCGCTTCCTCGGCGGGGGGGGCAACTCCGTCCGGCTGGCGCGCATCATCACCACCTCCGAGCCGGCCGAGGCCGAGCAGATGGCTGCACAGGCCATGGAGGCGGGCTACGCCGGATTCAAGATCAAGATCGGCCTTGAGCCGCGCCGCGACGTAGAGATTGTCCGCGCGGTCATCTCAGGCTCGCGCCCCGATATTTTCATGTGGGCCGACTCCAACCAGGCCTACGACCTCTCGCACGCCATCCGGCTCGCGCGCGCCTTGGAGGAACTGGAGGTGGACGTGCTCGAGCAGCCGATGCCGGCCAACGACCTGAGCGGCCTGGCGGAGTTGCGCCGGGCAACCGCCATTCCCATCGCCGTGGACGAGAGCGTCTTCTCGCCGCGTGATCTGATTCAGGTCATCCGCCTGCGCGCCGCCGACTGGCTGGTCATCAAGATCTGCAAAGCGGGAGGCATCTGGCCCGCGCGCCGCTGCATCGAGATTGCGCAGGAGGCGGGGATGGTGATTCTGGGCAGCGGCTTGACCGAGTCCGCGGTGGGTTTTGCGGCCAACGTGCATGTCTTCGCCGCCTCCGGCTCGCCGCTGCCGGCGGACTTCAACGGCCCACAGTTCATCGCCGACGAGCCCACTGAAACCCTAATGCACTGCGACCCGGGCCAAGCCGCTATCGCCGACGCCCCCGGCCACGGCGCCTCCCTCAACCTCTCCCGCCTCCCCGACTTCTCCCCCTAACCCACCAGAAGCGCAACATCGAAGTACGTCCCCAATGTTGCATAACCCACTGAGATGCGCAACATTGAAGTACGTCCCCGATGTTGCACTTCTGCCCCTGGTACGCACGCCTAAGTACGTCCCCGATGTGCGTACAGGGGGGCGGATTTGGCGCCAGGACGGCGTTTCTTGGGCTGGGAGTCTGAGGGGGGTGCAGCAACGATGCCAGAGAAGCCCAGGGCGATTCTCGCGCGAGCGGCTGGGAGAGTGAGCCGCCGCAGGCAGTGAAGCTCGACCGCCAGGGGGTGCCCCTCGACCTCACCTCAGGGGCAGGGAGGCGAGACCGTCCGCTCAGCGCCGTCTCGGCGGCACCCGCGCTAGCGCATGTACCCCAGCGCCCGCAGCGCCTCGACCGCCTCGGGACTCAGAGGACGGAGTGCCGCCGCGCCCGCGCTGCTGAGGATGCTACGGCGCCATTCCTCTAGCAGCGCGCGCATCTCCGGCGGAACCGTCTGCCCCATGGTGACCAGGTTGTGCGACTCGCGAGGGTCGTCGCTAAGCGCGTAGTACTCCCACTGCCCGTCAGGGCCGCGCACCACCTTCGCGTCGCCCATCCGCACCGCTACTCGCAGTTGCGCCGGAACCTGCCACCGACCCTCCTGCCTCGGCCCCAATCCCAGTTCGGCAACCGAGGACTCGGCTGGTAGCGGTCGCTCCAGCGCCGGCAGCAGCGACCGCCCCTGCATGCTTTTCGGCATGGGCAGCCCGACGAGGTCCATGATCGTGGGCGCAACGTCGAGCAACCGCACCACCTCCGGCACCACCTTGCGCCTGGCCGTCCGCCCCGGCGCCTCCATTACCAGCGGCACATGCAGGGCCTCCTCGTAGAGCGTGCGACCGTGGTCGAATCCGCCGTGCTCCATGAACTCCTCGCCGTGGTCCGCCGTGACTATCAGCGCCGTGTCCCCGGCCAGACCCAGGTCCTGAAGGCACTGCCGGATCCGGCCGACGCAGGCGTCGCCAAAGGCGACATGCCCATCGTACAGCCCGGTAAGATAGGCCAGGTCCTCTTCGTTGAGGCGCCGGAACATGCCGGTCTTCTCATCCGGGCGTGGCGGCTGACCCACCACCAGGGCCTCGTCTCTCGTTTGCCTCCCCTGCAGGAAGAGCCCCCGGAAGGGCTCCGGTGGGGCGTAAGGTGCGTGTGGCGCGAAGCAGTGAACGTACAGAAAGAACCTGTCCTGCCTGTGGGCCCGCAGCCAGGCAACGGTCTTCTGACCGAGCACCTCGGCCGAAGTGGGCGTGCTGACAAAACTCGTCACCCCGCGCGCGAAGCCCATCTTCGGAGCAATCATCTGGTGGCTAGAGACAACGCCGGTGAGGTAGCCTGCACTCTCCAGCGTGCCGGCTAGATCGGCGGCGCCGGAAGGTGGCTCCAGTAGTGCGTTCCTGGGCGCGGCCAAGTGCGGAGGCAGCGAGGTGAGCAGCGAGCACAGGGAGGGCCCGGTCCACGAAACCTGGGACTCGGCGTTGGCAAAGCGCACCCCTCTCGCGGCGAGCGCGTCCATGTTCGGTGTGGTGCCGCGCGGGTAGCCGTAACAGCCCACATGGTCGGCACGCAGGCTGTCCAGGAGCACCAGGACCACGTTCGGCCCCCTGGGGCCCGGGCCCGCCAGCACCTGAGGCCAGGCCCAAACTGCCCAATCGTAGCGCGTGTCCGCGGACTCCGCCGGTCCCTCGCCCCCGAGCGTCTCGAATTCCAGCGTCACCTCGCCGCCCGCGTAGCGCGCCAAGTCCAAGACGCGCTCGAACCAACAGCGGTCCTCCGGCCGGTGTTTGGGGTCAACGTAGTGGCGCAGCAGTTCCTCGGGACCGCGGGAACTGACCGCTACGATCCGGAAAGTGACCCCGTCTCCCGGCATCCTCCATGCCTGCGGTACGATGCCGTAGGCAACCCTCAGCCTGGGCTTCGGCGGGAGCCCCACCTCAAGCCGCACCCGGCTGGGAACCAGAGCGGGCATGCAGTGCCTGCTTTCGTCTCCTATGGCTATCGAGGCCGTATGGGCGAACTCGAAGCCGGCCTCCGCAAGGGGCCTATACTCGTGCATTAGCCGAATGCCCGCGATCACCACCTGCGCCTTCCGGTCCGTAGGCTGGAGCCACAAAGCGCCGATGCGCCCCCGCCATCTGCGGTTGCCCGTGACCTTGACGTCGTACCACCGGTACGGGCCCGCCTTCACCGAGAACGAAACGGACCCGCCGGGCGCCAAGCGTCCCCCCTCAGTCTGATACTCCCAGCCCAGCCGCGCGCTTCGCCCGGAGGACACCGCCATCACCAACCCGATGTGAGTCAGGCTCGAGGCATCCATGTCCAAGAGGCGGCGGATGCGGGTCCCCCCCGACACCGTGCGGAACGCCAGCGCGCCCCCCTCCACTTTGACCCCTTGGGCGCTCCCCTCTGGCAGCCAGCCCTCCTTGTTCCCCTCGCGGCGAAAGGTGAACTCAGTCACCACGTCCCGGAAGGCGTCCTCACTGCCCCATTGAGTCCCCCTCACCAGCACCGGCTCCAGCCCTCCCCGTGAGAAGAACGGCTGCCGCGCAGCGTGCCATCTTCCTGAGAGCCATCCCGCCAGGGCAACGACGAGCGGCGCGAGCCCGCACAACGCGACCGCTGCCAGCAGCACCCTGATCGGTCTCCGCGGCACGCTCCCGCTGCCGGGGCTCGGGCTGCTGTCACCCATTCTCCCCAGGACGCCTCCCCGACGCGGCCCAGGTCATACGGCACGCGACCGGTTCGCACCAGCGTGCGCTTCGCCGGCTGCGGCCGCTCCACGCGGAGAACGATTGCCCGAATCAGGCAACACGACCAGCCGAGAGAAGCCCAGGCTCATTTTCTCCCCTGCTGCCGGAAGCGTAAGCCGCTTTGGGCCGTGGACCTCGACCGTAAGCGGGTGCCCCTCGACCTCGGCGACAAGGTTGACCACCGGCCCCTCGAAGCGGGCGCGCCTGACCTCGGCCTCGAAGCGGTTCACCTCGCCGGCCGCCTCCTCCGCCAAGTGGATGTCCTCGGGGCGCACGTAGGCCAACACCGGGTCGCCCGCCGTAGGGGCGTATGGCGATACGCCCCTACCCTCTGACACGGGCGAGCCGCCTGGCTCGCCGCTACAGGTCGCGACAGGAATGTCGCTCCTACAGGGCGGGCACGGGGGCCTGCCGCTACGGGAGAGGTCGCCGGCAACGCGAAGGGTTAGGCCTTCGGCATCAATCACTAGTTCCTCAGCCGTCGCCTCGCGCACCACACCGCGCAGACAGTTGCTCTGCCCGATGAAGTTCGCCACGAACTCGCCCTGCGGCGCAAGGTAGATCTCCTGCTGCGTGCCCACCTGCTCGATCCGGCCGCGGTTCATCACCAGAATGCGGTCCGAGATGGCGAAGGCCTCCGACTGGTCGTGCGTCACGTAGATGGCGGGCCGCCGCAGCCGCCGCTGCAAGTCCAAGATCGCGTAGCGCAGCGTGTCGCGCAGGTTGCGGTCGAGGTTGCTGAGCGGCTCGTCGAACAGCAGCACCTCCGGGTCGGTCGCCAGCACCCGCGCCAGCGCCACCCGCTGCTGTTGTCCGCCGCTGAGTTGGTCCGGCATTCGCTTCTGAAAGCCGTCCATCTCCACCAGCCGCAGCACCTCGCCAACGCGCTCTCTCACCTCAGCCTTCGCCATGCGCCGCAGGCGCAGCCCGAAGCCCACGTTGTCGGCGACGGTCATATGCGGAAAAAGCGCCAGCGATTGAAAGACGTAGCCGATGTTGCGCTTGTTCGCGGGCACGCCGTCCATCAGCCGGTCGCCGAAGTACACATGGCCCGAGGTCGGCTCGCTCAGGCCGGCGACCATCCGCAGCGTCGTTGTCTTGCCGCAGCCGCTGCCGCCGAGCAGCGTCACCAGTTCTTCTGCGCCGACCTCGAACGAGACGTCGTCAACGGCGACGGTCTCCTCGAATCTCTTGACGATCCGCTCGACTCGCACGGCGGCCACTAGGCCAAGAACCTCCCGCGCAGGTAGCGCGCGCCAAACACGCGCAGGTAGGTCAGCAGCGCCAGAAAGGATATCAGTTGCAGGCCGACCGCGGCAGCCGCCGCCTGCTGGCTAAAGCCCGTGCGCCGCACCTGATCGTAGAGGCGCGCCGGGGCCGTCGTGAAACTCGCGCCCGTGACGAAGGTCGTGATGATGAACTCGTTCCACACCACGACGAAGCAGAGCAGTACGCCCGCGCTAATGCCCGGCCCTATCAGTGGAAGCGTCACCTTGAAGAACGCACGCAGCCGGGAAGCGCCCAGGCTCATCGCCGCCTCCTCCAGCGCCACATCCGTGTCCCGCAGCGCCACCACCAGCGGCGTGAGCATTAGCGGGTAGGTCGCCGCCGCCAGGGCGAATGCCAGTCCGGGCACCGTGCCGTGCAGCCCAAGAACGAACTTGAAGGCCAGCAGCGCTCCCAGCCCGAGCACTATCGCCGGCGCGTAGAGCGAGGTGTTGAACAGCGTCATCAGCAGGTTCTTGCCGGGGAAACGATAGCGCGCAATCGCGTACGCCGCCGGCAGGCAGAGAAGCAGATTGAGCGTGATGACCGCAACGGTGTTGATGACGCTGTAGCGCAACGGCTCGAGGTAGGTTCCCGCCGCGCCCGCGTAGTTCGCCGTTGTGAACGCGCCGGACTGGTCCACGAAAGACTTGTAGACGCAGACGCAGAACGGCGTGACGAAGACGACGAGGAAAAGCGCAACGTAGGCGTTGGCAGCCGTGACGCCGAGGACGGGCGCGCGCCTGCGTTCGCGCATCCTAGGTCAGCACTCCCCGCGCGAAGCGGAGCGAAATGTAGGTGACCGAGTAGGCGATCAGCATTACCACCATCGCCAGCGCGGCGGCATACCCCAGCGCGGAGAACTTGAATACCTCGTAGAAGATCTGCACCGCCATAATCGGCTCGGCGTCCACGCGGCCGAAGAACAGCGGAATCTCAAAGGCGCCGAAGGTCCAGCCGAAGCACATCAGATAGCCGGCGAAGATGCCCCGCCGCGCCAAGGGCAGCGTTATCTTCCAGAACTGCTGCCACTTGCTCGCGCCCAGGGACTCCGCCGCCTCGGCCAACTGCGGGTCAATGTTGGCGAGCGCCGCGCTGACATTCGTGACCATGAACGGAAACGTGACCACCGCCAGCCCGCACACTACCGTCGTCATCGAGATGAGGTCCTTGTACTCGATCCCAAAGCGCGCCAGCGCCGGATACAACAGCCCCCCCGGCAAGGCCAGGAAGTAGATGCCCACAGCGAGGTAGAGCCCGCCGAAGAGCGGGAAGACCATCAAGGCGCGGGCCAACTCGCGATAGGGGAAGATGCGCGCGAGCAAGTAGGCAAAAGGCACGCCGAAGAGCAGGTCCAACGTCGCCGCCCAAAACGCCATCCGCAGCGTATTGGGCACTATCGTGCGGTGCACTGCGTAGATGCGCAGGTAGTTGTCCAGCGTGAAGCGATAGCCCGTGCGCGCAAAGAATGAGGCGCCCTCGGTGAACGACATCACCGCCAAGTAACCCATCGGCAGCAACAGGAACACGGCGGTGAACGCCAGCAAAGGCGACACCAGCAGCCAGGGCGTCCACTTTCTCAAGGCTGGCCCCCCCCGCACGATCGCGCTGCCATGCCCGCCGTCACCTGCCCTGCTTCGCCAGCCCTTCCTGATACTTGCGGCCCCACTCGACGAAGTGCCGCGAGACGTACTCCCAGTCCACCCGCGCGTTCATCTGCCGCACGTAGTCCAGCGAGGGGTAGACCTCGTCGTACCGCCCCTGCAACCACTCCGGCAGATGCTCCCGGTACGCCGGCCCTAGCAGCCCCTCGTGGAACTCAACCCAGTCCGCCCTCGACAGCCCCCAACTCTCGGGCGGAATCTGGCGCTCGGGGCTGAGTTCATAGTCGAAGAAGAGTTGCGCCAGAATAGGGTGGGGCGTCCCTTTGGGAATCCACACCACGCCGTTGGCCGGCACCATCCCCGATCTGGCCCATAGAAAGCGAATGCTCTTGTGTCCTTGCTCGTTCAGCAGCCGCGTGCGCGAGTTCCAGAACATCGCGGCCAAGATGGCGCCGGTGGTCAATTGCGGCGTGAAGTTCTCCGGATCTGTCGTGTACTTCACCACGTTGGGATGGACCTTCTTGACCGCGAACTCGATGGCGCGCTCCATGTCCGCCGGCTTCTTCATGTCGCCGCCGAGAGACCAACAGAGCCCTACCAGGAAGCAGGCCGAGGTGATGTCCCCTGCCTCAGCGAGCACGAGTTTCCCCTTGAGGCGCGGGTTGGCCAGGTCGGGCCAGTCCTTCAGGAATCCGGCCCTCTTCTCGTCGTACACAATGCCGCCGAAGGCGGTGGACTGGAAGTACGCCGCCTGCGGCAGGAACTGGAACGCGGGGTCCACCATCTTCAGGTTCGGCGCCAACGGCGACGGCAGGAAGTCGAGCGGCATCCCCTCGCGCTTGGCCTCGTAGTAGTAGTTGACCTCTATCGCCATCACGTCGTAGGTAGGCGGCTTGTCCGCCTTGTAGTCGGCGCGCAGGTCCACCAGGTAAGACTCCGGCGTCTGCCTACCAACATAGTTGCACTTGATCTTCACGCCATACTTGCTCTCCACGAACTTCTCGAACGAGCGGGCGAGCGTCTCCGAGGCCAGATAGGTCCAGTTGGCGACGTTTACCTGGCCCTCCTTGACGATGGCCTCCGCTATCTCCGCCTCCGTCATCTGCTTGTTCACAATCGGGATCATCTGCCGCTTGGTGGTGTCGAGCCCGGGCTTCCCCGCGGTGGGCGCGGGCCTCTTGGCGCAGCCCACGGGCAGCAGGACGGCGAGCAGGATGAGAGTGGCAGCGCGCGTCAGTCTAGGCACACAGATTCCCCCCTGATCGGGTTGCCTGCATTCTCTGCGCGCCCTCGCCCCATGTCAACGCGCCGGGGCGCGCCAGCGGCCAGTGACCAGCGTCCAGTGGCCAGCGTGAGGGGCGGGCCTGACGCCGAAAATGGGGACAGCAACCGTTTTCCGGCAAGCGTTCTCCGCACTCGTGTCGGGCACGCCTGACTCCGAGTGAGAATGGTTACTGTCCCCATTCTCGCTACCGAGGCCGCGACGCCCCAAGCGTCGCGCGTAGGGGCGACCCTCCGTGGTCGCCCAAGTGTAGGAGCCCCGCCGTCGCCGGGGCGACACGGCTCCTTGCCGAGCGGCGAGTGACCAGCGTCCAGTGGCCAGCGTGAGGGGCGGGCCGGACGCCGAAAATGGGGACAGCAACCGTTTTCCGGCAAGCGTTTCCCGCACTCGTGTCGGGCACGCCCGACTCCGAGTGAGAATGGTTACTGTCCCCATTTTCGCTATCGAGTCCGCGACGCCCCAAGCGTCGCCCGTAGGGCACGGCCGCCTGGTTTACCCGCCGTGGGAGGGCCGTGCCGGGGTAGGCTAACGCTGGTCGGATTCACTGAGCCCTTGACCGGAACCGCTACATTGCCGGAATCTACATCGGCCTATCGAAAGGGGAGGGTCGAGATGTTCGACGCTGGTGCGGCCGCGATCACTCTGGGATTCGTGCTCGTGTGGATTGTGATCTTGTCGGGGCTCGCGTTCGTTCTGATCTACGGCGCTGTGTACTTGGCCACCCGCCGCGCCCTGCGCGAGGTGCTTGGAGAGCAACGGTCGCGTGAAGAGCGCACGGGCCCTCCGGGTGGGGGAAGCGCGGCCCCGCCCCCGGTGCAGCCGGGCCCGTCCTGACCGTACGGCCCGAGGCACGCCTCTGGCCCCGACGCCCCCAGGCGTCGAGCCCTAGGGGCGGCCCGACGTGGCCGCCCCCCCGCGTATGCCCTCTGCCGTTCGCCGCCTACCTGTGTTTGCCAGCCACTAGTCACTCCTCTGGCGACTGGCCACTGGCCACTCCCTGGGGTGCCGGAATCCCAAACATCTCTCGCTTGCGGTGGAGGTAATAGAGGTAGTTCTCGTACGACACGTCCGGCGGGCAGCGGTGGTCAACGTGGGGGATGTACCCGCCGTCCTCGACGATGGGTGCCAGGCGCGCCATCTCCTCGTCAATCGCCTTCCTACCCTCGATGAGCCTGGTCTTGTCCACGCCACCCATCATGAGCACATCGTGCCCATACTTCCGCCGTATGGCGACGGGATCGGACCCGCCTCGCACCTCCACCGGGAACATGCAGTTGACTCCCCCCTTGAGCCACAGGCCCACGACCTCGCTGATGTTCCCATCGCAATCGAGCCACACCACGTCAACGCCCGCCTTGCGCAGCCGGTCCGTCAGCCGCTTGTAACGCGGCACAAGCAGTTCGTCGAACATCTTCGGCGAGATGATCGTCCCGCTGCGGAAGGCCATGTCCTCCCACATGCCCGCGCCGTCTATCCCCGGCGCCTCGTTCAGCGCGCGCTCCATCGTCCGAATTAGGAAGTCGCAAAGGTAGTCCACTACTTCGTGCATCCAGCGCGGGTGGTCATACACGGCCAGCGCCACTCCCTCGAATCCCATCCAGTTGCGAATCCACCCGAACAGGCTGCCGGCGCCGATGAACAGGGGAATCTCGCGGTCGGGCCTGGCCCAGCGCTGCTTCCAGGCCTCCCAATCGGCCGGCTTGGGATAGCGCTCGGGGTCGTTGGGGTTCAGGCGCTCGACGAACTTGGGCCAGTCCTCCGGCCCCTTGAGCGGAAACTCCAGATACTTCGGAATCGTAGAGTGCCCGTCCTTGGGCACCATCTGCTTCACGCCGCTGCCGTCAATGTAGATGACGTACTCGTCGGTCTCCTCGATGGTGCGCGACTCGAAGCCGGGGATGAGCCCCTGGTTGACGGGCACCCCTGCCGCAGGGGCGAAACCGAAGTAGCGCTCCGCCTTGCCGTCGTCGGTCACCCACTCGGGCAGGCCCTCCTTCCGCCAGCGGACCAGAGTGTCGCTCCAGTAGCCGAATTCCTGATCCGGGATGTGGTCCGGGGACTGGAAGTGCATGGTGCGCAGCCAGCGTTCGCGGTGGGTCATGCGGTGCTCCTGTGGGTCTTGGGTGAGCCGCAGCATATGGTTGCCGTCGGCCAGGGGTCAAATCGGCGGTGGAAGAGCCGCTTATTGGGGGATGGGGTGGGTAGAGGGCCGTTTTCTCGACGCTAGAGGCCCGGTTGAACGCGGGAGGCAAGCCTTGAGGTTGCATAGCAAACGTTTGTATGCTATACTTATAGTGTGAGCAAATACCTCAACGAGCGCATACAGGTCGGCTGCCGCGACGGACGACCCGTTTGGCTTCTACGGGACGGTCGCCGCTTGCCCATTGTTGGCGTGGCGGAGCACTGGCGTGAAGTAGGCTACTGGTGGGAAGGAGAATCGGAGAAGGAGTTCTTTGAGATAGTGGTCGGTGGCCAGTCGCCAGGGGCCGGGGGAAGAAACAGTGGCCAGCGGCCAGTGACCAGTGGCCGGAGGGGAGTGGGCGGCGAGCGGAAAGCGGCTGGCGCTGGCGGGGGGGGCAGGCCCTATCTGATCTACAAGGACCTCGCGACCGGGCAGTGGTTCCTCTACAAAGTCTTCGACTAGGAGGTGAACGGCGGGCCTTCTGCTGCTAACGACTAACCAGCGTGGCCCGCGGGGCGACCGCACGGGTGCCCTCCCGTTGACGGGCGGCATCCTCCTTCGGCCGACAAGTAAGATGCCGCCCCTACGACCTCTGACCACTGGCCGCTAGCGGCACGTAGGGGCCGGAGCTTATCCGGCCCGCCCCACTGGCCACTGGCCGCTGGCCACTAATATGGTTCATCTCCACACACACTCCTCCTTCAGTTTCCTCGACGGGGTGAGCCCAATTGAGGATTTGGTGGAGCGCGCAGCCGAGATGGGGATGCCCGCGCTGGCGCTCACCGATCACGACAACTTGGCTGCGGCGGTCCGCTTCACCCAACAGGCTAGAAAGTCGGGAATCAAACCCATACTCGGCGCTGAGGTCACCACTGAGGGCAACCACCATCTCACGCTCCTCTGCCGCAACCGCGCCGGCTACGCCAGCCTCTGCCGCCTGCTCACCCAGGCCCACCTCAACAACGAGCGCCTCAAGCCGCAGGCCACCTGGGAGATACTGGAGGCGAATGCTGAGGGCTTGGTCTGCCTCTCTGGGTGTCCGCGCGGAGCGGTTCCCTTTCATCTGGCGCGCGGCCGCTATCAGGAGGCGGAAGAAACGGCGCGGCGGCTAATCGGCATCTTCGGCAAAGAGAGTTTCTTGCTGGAGTCGCAGCGACTGCTGCTGCCGGGGGAAAGGGCACTGGGGGCTGCCTTGCTTGAGTTGGCGGAGAGGTCGGGAGTGCGCGTGGTGGCGACCAACAACGTTCACTACCTGCACAAGGAGCAGTTCCGCGCTCAGGACGTGCTCACCTGCGTGCACAACCTGGTCCGCATAGACCAGCCCCACCCCGAGCGCAAGATAAACGCCGAGTGCTATCTGAAGTCGCCGGAGGAGATGCGATTGCTCTTCGCCGACTGCCCGCAGGCGGGTCTACAGAGCGAGCAATTGGCGCAAGAGTGCGACGTCTATGAACTCAGCGGGCGCGAATACCTGCCG
The DNA here is from genome assembly GCA_964528605.1 of uncultured Armatimonadia bacterium. Classification (GTDB taxonomy): domain Bacteria; phylum Armatimonadota; class Zipacnadia; order CAZGSV01; family CAZGSV01; genus CAZGSV01. The sequence continues at coordinate 1,837 of CAZGSV010000027.1, read as the reverse complement.
CGCTTCCCCGTTCCCGAGGGAGAGACCGCCCAGGGCATGCTCAACCGGCTGGTCTATCAAGGCGCGAAAATGCGCTACGGCCGAATAACCGACAAGGTGCGCCAGCGCCTCGAATACGAACTCTCCATCATCGAGCAACTCGGCTTCGCGGACTACTTCCTGGTGGTCTGGGACGCGGTGCAGTTTGCGCGCGCGCGGGGCATCCGCTTTGGCGGCCGGGGCTCCGCCGCCGATTCGGCGGTCGCCTATTGCCTCTTCATCACTGCGGTGGATTCCATCGCGCGCAACCTGCAATTCGAGCGCTTCATCAACCTCGCGCGCGCCCACAGCCTCCCCGACATTGACGTTGATTTCGACGCCCGCTATCGCGACGACGTCACCGCCTATGTGACCCAGAAATACGGACAGGAGAACGTGGCCGGCGTCTGCACCTTCAATCGCTTCCGCGCCCGCAGCGCCCTGCGCGACCTGGGCAAGGCGCTCAACTTCCCCGAGACCGAGATTGACCGCCTCGCCAAACTAATGCCTTGGATCGAGGCCGATGAAATCGAGCAAGCCATGGAGCGGGTGCCGGAGTTGCGCGACAGCGGCATCCCCGCCGACCGCTACCGCCTGCTCTTTGAGTTGTGCGCCCAGGTGGCCGACCAGCCGCGCCACCTAGGGACGCACCTGGGCGGCGTCATCATCAGCGGCAAGCCGCTCGATACCCTTTCTCCCGTCCAGATGGCGGCCAAGGGCATCCGCATCCTGCAATTCGACAAGGACGACGTGGAGGACCTCAGCCTGCTCAAGTTGGACTTGCTCTGCCTGCGGATGCTGGGGGCGGTTGAGGACACCGTGCGCCCGCTGCAACTGGATTTGGACACCGTCCCCCTGAACAACGGCGCCACTTACGCTCTGCTGGGCACCGGCGAGACCGCGGGCGCCTTTCAACTCGAAAGCCCTGCGCAGCGCGCCTTGCAGCAGCGCCTCAAGGCGGACAACCCCGAGGACGTGGTCGCCAGCGTGGCTCTCATCCGCCCCGGCCCTCTCCAGGGCAACATGGTGGAACCTTTCCTCGCACGCCGCAAGGGTAGGGCGCCCGTCACCTACATTCATCCCGCGCTGGAGAAGATCCTCAAGAAGACCTACGGCGTGGTGCTCTTCCAGGAGCAGGTGATTGAGATCGCCGTGGAGATCGCGGGCTTTGACCCGGGTGAGGCGGACGAACTCCGTCGCGCCATGACCCATCACCGCAGCAAGAAAGAAATGGAGGACATCGGCCGCCACTTCATACGCAAGGCAATGGAGCGGGGCGTCTCGCATCAGGTGGCGGAAACGGTCTTCTCCTACGTCGAGGGCTACGCCGGCTATGGCTTCTGCGAGGCGCACGCGGCCGCCTTCGGCGACACCGCCTACAAAACCGCCTACCTACTCCAGCATTGCCCCGCTCACTTCTACGCCGGCATCCTTAACAACCAGCCCATGGGCTTCTATCCCCCCCATACCATCGTCACCGAGGCCCGTCGCCGCGGCATCCGCATACTGCCCTTGGACATCAACGCCGGCGACACGAACTTCCTCGCCGGCGAGGACGCCATTCGCGTCGGCTGCAAGGATGTCAAGAACCTGGGGGAGAATGACATCGAGTCGCTACTCGCGGCGCGCGCCCGGCGGCCTTTTGACTCGCTGCCCGATTTTCTCCAGCGCACCGCGGTTTCCGTGGACGCAGCCGAAAGCCTCATTCTGGCAGGCGCCTTCGACTCGCTCCATCCCAATCGCCGTTCCCTGCTGTGGCAACTCCGCCTGACGACGAGGGAAGCCGGCCTGCTCTCCGCCGTACGGCGGACAATGAGTT
>CAZGSV010000026.1:0-29977 GCA_964528605.1 uncultured Armatimonadia bacterium | reverse complement strand
CACTCGCGCATGAACTCCCCGCCCAGGAAACATGCCTCGGGCCTGGCTACCTTGTCGGCGAGTTCGCCGGCGTCACCCACGGCCGCATGGAAGTTGCCGGTCAGGTTGCGAGCCGATAGCAGGCACTCGCTCACCTGCTCCGCGACCCACCGCGCGGCTCCCAGCAGCGCAAGCCACTTGTAGTCCACATGGACCGGGGAGAGCAGGGCCACATCAGCCATGGTGTCGTTGAAGTGGCCGCGCCCTCCCACGCGCTCCACTTCTTCCTGGACGGCCGCGAACCGGGGTCGCAGGGCAGCCACCCTCCCGTCCAGCCGCACGCGGTAAGCCTTCACGGCGTCAGCCTCCTCCGGAGTGCCTCCTGGTCCCGGGGAGATCGAGAGAACCGGCGCCTCCGGCGGGGCTATTCCCGCTTCTTCTGCCAGACGCGCGCCGCCTTGCTCGTCACCAACCCTGGCCTTTAGCCACGCTAGGCGCTCGGCCGCACCAGGCTGCTGTTCCTTCCACAGGCTTTCGTACAGCGCCATCGCGCGGCCGTACTCCAGGCGGCCCTCCAAGCCCGCCGCGCGCCGCCACATCGCCTCCACGTTGTCCCTGGCCAGCAGCGGGTTCGCCCGCGCGGTCGCGATGCGCGTCGCCGTCGGGGGGTGGGTGGCGAAGAGGCGCTCGAGCCGGCTCGGATTCTCCGAGGCGCTGGCCAGGCTCTCCAGGAACTGCAGCAGGCCCTGCGGGTCGTACCCCGCCTGGTAGGCGTAGCCCAGCCCGACCTCATCGGCCTCGTTCTCGTAGGTGCGAGAGTAGTGCAACACCAGCAGGTAGGCCGTGGTCGCGGCCAGGGTCTGCACCAACTGGCTTTCCTTGGCCGTCAACCCCGTGGCAGCCGTCGCCAACGCCAGAGAGGTCGCGAAGCCCTTCACTGCATGCCGGCTCGCGGTGTGCGCCACCTCGTGAGCGAGCACGCTGGCCACTTCATCGTCGCTCGCGGCACGCTCCAGCAGCCCTCGCGTGACGAAGATGTACCCGCCCGGCAGGCTGAACGCATTGACCTGGTCGCTGTCGAGGATGCTGAAGTGATAGCGCACGTCCTGCCGCCGCGAGCAAGCCGCGACGCTGGCGGACACCGGCTCGACCCACTGGGTCAGTAGCGGGTCACTCACCACACCGTATTGTGCCTCGAAGAGCCGCGCCAACTGTGCGCCCACCCACTTCTCCACCTCCACCTCCGGCGCGGCGCCCCATGCCGGGCCAGCGACGCACCAGCCCAGGCAGAGCAGGAAGAGGAACCTACGCACTCAGTTCCTCTTCTATCGCTTGCGCCAGACGCTCTTTCCTGGGCACTACGCCGACCGCGACCACGAGGTCGTTGACGAGCACCGTGGGCGTGAGCAGCACCCCGTACTTGTCCGCCTCAGGATCGTCCGAGGTAAGCGCGCGAACCACTACCCCCTCCCCGTAGCCTGCGGCCACCTCGCGCACCAACTTCTCCGTCTCGACGCACTTGGGGCACGGCGGTGTGGCGTGAAGGACGACTATCTGCACGGACGGCTCGGCCACTACCGATCGCTCCTCTCGTCTCCTTGCTGAGAAAAGGGCGCGCACACGCCACGCGTGACACCCAGCCCGCGACTGCTCACTCCGCGCCACCGACACGCAGGCGGAACAGGCGGGCTGCGTTCGCGCCCAGTATCTTCACTTTCCGGCTGTCCGGCAGACGCGCGAGCAGCACTCGCCCCAGTTGGAAGCGCGGATCTATGAACGGCAGGTCGGTGCCGAACAGAATCCGAGAGGCCCCCACCTCGGCCACCATCCGCTCCAGTATGCCGTAGAACAACTGGGACCCCGTGAGGTCCAGATACACGTTACGCAGCCGCTTCGCGACCTCTATGCTCGCCAGTATGCCGCCGAGCGACCCGCCCGAATGGCCGAGGATGAACCTGACGCGCGGCCGCCGCTCGCCCAGTTGCTCGAAATGCTTGGGGCTGCCGTAGGCACAGCCCTCCCACACGTGCGACAGCACGGGCACTCGGTGTTCCTCCGCAAACTCCCACACAGGCGTCATGCGCTCATCCAACACGTTGGCCTGATGCACGGAGGGGTGCAGTTTGATGCCGCAGGGCTCGGCACCCAGCCACTTAGCCATCTCCGCTTCCACCGCGCGCCGCTCTCGGTTCGGGTTGACGGTTATGTAGGCCCGCAGGCGCTCGGGGTAGCGAGCGGCCGCCTCGAAGGCGAGCCGGTTGCCCTCCTCTTCGTCGGGCGCCAGGGCCAGGTGATGTGAGCAGCACGCCACGTCTATGCCGCAGGCGTCCATGGTGGCGATCATCCCCTCGGCCTCGCCTCGCGGGACATGGAAGTTGTGCCACCTGCCCATGTGCGCGTGGCAGTCAATGATGGGCACGTCCCTGAGCACCTCGCCCCCCCGGGCCCGCTCGACCAGGTCGTAGGTGCGCGCGAGGCGCGGGCCGAGGCTCATTCTGGCGCCCCCAGCAGGGCTGCCAGGTTCCCGCCGGCGATCAGCCCCTTGTCCGCGTCGGAGATCTCCGCGTAGTGCAGCGCGGCCACGGGTCCGCCCGGAGCGAAGAAGGGGTACCCGGTGCCGAAGATCAGCCGCTCGGCCCCGAACCGCGAGACGACCTCCTCAATGCCCCGGTGGGTCTGGTAGTAGGAGGTCTCGAGGCACAGGTGGGGGTGCGCTTCGAGCAGCGGATACGCCTGCCGGTCTATGCGGTAGCCGACGCGCAGCAGAACCAGGGTGAGGTCGGGGAAGCGGCGACAGACGGCGCCCACATCGTCCCAGTTGGTCTCCGCCAGGTCCACAAACAAGGGAATGTGCTCCTCCTCAAGCCAGCCCAAGAGCCGGCCGCAGCAGCGCGGGTGCAGAGAGTGACTGTGGTGACCAGGAAAAACTCGCGCGGCGCGCGCGCCGGCCTGCTCCATTTGCGCGAGCAGTTCCTCCCCGAACGGTATCTCTCCCGTCTCCGGCGGCAGCAACACGAAGCAGGGGTACAGCCCCTCCTGCCCGCGCAGCCGCTCCACTAGCGCCTGGTTGCCCACACCCGGATCGTACTCGCGCGCCAATGCGCCGCAAACGAGCGCCCTCTCGATCCCACACCAGCGCATCTCCTCGCGTAGCGCATCGAGAGTGTCCGGGGCGCCGGGAGGCGGCACCGCCAGCCGGCCCAACATGCAGTTGCAGTCAAAGAATCTGAGCAACGGATGCGCACCTACCGCGAGCAGCGCAAGTCGAGCGCTCGGGTCGCTGGAGTATAGGAGGCGCCTGGGAAGCCGGTCAACGAGGCTAGCCGGCTCCCGCCTCCGTTCCCGCCGGCTGCTCCTCAGGCTGTTCCTGCGGCTGCTCCGCGACCGTGCCGTAACCCATTTCGTGCAGGAGCCAGAGAGTGCCGGGATGCGAGAGGATGGGCTCTATGTCGCCCGCGGTGAGCGCCGGCGCTCCGATGGCTTGGGCGGCGCGTGGGCTCTCGGGGCCCCAGAACAGGGCGAGTATCCGGTAAACGAGGTCGGGCGCCCGGGCGTCGAATTCCTCGTCCGACATCAGGTGCGCGTCGTCGAAGACCTCCCAGATAACCCGAATGGCCGCGTCCCGCTCTTCCGGGGGCACATCCCGCGGGGCGAGAAAGTCGTAGAGGGCGGTCGCCCGAGTGAACTTCTGGTTGTACCACGTGACGTACGAGATGTTCCGCAGCTGCACGAGTTGCTCGTAGATGTAATCCGCGGCCTGCTCCTCCGGCGTCCGTTCCTCGGGCGCGCGCACGGCCGGAGGCGGCTGCTCGCGCCAGTCAATCAACTGCGCCTGTTCCGGCGTCAGAATCTTGCGCAAGGCGCTCACCAGGCCGGTGCCAGCGCCCGGCTGTGCCGCCTGTTCGCCGAGAACCTTCGCCACGACCTTGTCGGCGCTCGTCAGGTCCGCCTCGCTGGGCGCGGGCGCGAGTAGGACCTGCTCCAGCCGCTGTAGTTCCTGGGCGCTGTCCTGCAGTCGCTTGGCCTCCGCGACTTGTTGCTCGTACTCCTCTTTCTCGGGGCCTTCCAGCACTACGGCCAACGCCTGCAACTGCTCAGGGACGAGCCCCAACCGCGCGAACAGGTCAGCCGCGTCCAGGCTGGCCACCTGCCACTCCCACCAAGTGTCCAGGGTAGGCAACTCGTCCTGGCAAAAGCCGGGCGAGGCCGCGAGCAACACCGCAAGCCCCAGTGCTAGCGCGAGCCTGCTACTGAATCCCACTGCTGCCACCCCCTTCGCCTCCGGTGGCCCCAGGCTGTTCCGGCGTCGCCCCCATCTTCTGGGCGAGTTCGCGCCAAGCCTGGTACCCATCCGGCATCTCCAAGACATCGTAGAACTCCTGCTTCAGTGTCCTGCCTTCGTCCTGCCCGCCTGCCGCTCCCGCCTCCGCCACCTTCAGGTTGAGCGCCTTGCGAATCCCCTCGACCCACTGGCCGCCCGCTGCCGGAGCGAACATCTCCGGGGGCTGGTCGTAGACCCAGTCCAACACGCTGACCATAGCGTCAACGAAGGGGGCGAAGCCAGGCGAGTCCGGCGGCACCAGGCCTGCGGCTATCTGCTGCGCCAGTTCAACCCGGCGTTCCTCATAGGCGGGGGGCGGCAGGTCTCGGACGTGGAGCAGGTCTAGCGCCAGTTGGTAGAGACGGTTGGGCGTCACCGGCACGGAGAACAACCGCGACTCGGGCGGCGCCAGGTCCTCCTCGGTCACGCCTAGGGCCGTCTGCTGTGCCTCGGTGAGCAGTTGGAGAGCCGCCACCCGCCCCCGCAAGATGCCCAGCCAAGCGTCCGCCTTCGCAGCCTGGTCGGCCTGCAGGTGATCCGCCAAGGCCTGCTGGAAGTCGGGCGACGGAGGCTCCCCCGCTAGGATGCCGTTCACCGCGTCGACTATCGCGGCGCCGAACGCATTCTCGGCTTCCTCGTCGGCAGCGTAGAGAGCGTCCCACTGGGCCGCCTGCTGCTCGCCCAGCGCGACCAGTGACGTCAGTTGCTCGGCCGTCAGCCCTAGACGATGCGCCACTAGCAGAGTGCGCACCCGCCACATGACCGCGATCAAGTCGGGCTGCTTCTCCCCCTGCGGCTGGGCGGGCTGCTCGGCTTGGGTTGGGGCAGGCGGCTGCTGATCCTGTGGCTGCGCCATGGCCTGCGCCGGCAGGAGCAGGGCGATCGTTCCGAGGATGAGCGCAAAGTTCCGCATTTGGCAATCGCCTCGCGTCTAAGTCTATCCCCTTTGCTAGGCCGACTCAATCAGTAGTCTTCCACCCAGGTAGGGCCCTAACACCTCCGGAAGCGAGATAGTGCCGTCGGCGTTCTGATAGACCTCCAATATCGTGACCACCAGCCGCGCCAGCGCCACGCCGGAGCCGTTCAGCGTGTGCACGAACTCCGGTTTGCCCCTAGGCTCGGGCCGAAAGCGCGTGTTGGTCCGGCGGGCCTGGTAATCGCGACAGTTCGAGCACGAGGAGACCTCCAGCCAGCGATGCACGCCCGGCGCCCACAGTTCGATGTCGTACGTCTTGGCCGACTGCGGCGCGATGTCCTGAAGCGGCAGCAGTACGACGCGATAGTGAAGGCCCAGCCGCTGCAGAACCTCCTCGGCGTCCACCACCAGGGACTCCAGTTCCGCGCTCGACCGCTCCGCCGCGGTGAACTTGAACAGTTCCACCTTGTCGAACTGGTGCTGGCGGATGAGCCCGCGCGTGTCACGGCCGGCGGCCCCCGCCTCCGAACGGAAGCACGGCGTGTAGGCGACGTAGCGCAGAGGCAGGCTGTCGCCCCCCAGGATCTCGTCGCGGTGCAGGCTCGCCAGCGGCATCTCCGCCGTCGGTATCAGGTAGTAGCCCTCGCGGCAGCGAAACATATCGGCTTCTGAACGGGGTAGGCTCCCCGAGCCGGTGGCGGTCTCGGCGCTGACCAGAAACGGCGGAAGCAGTTCCGTATAGCCGTGCTGGATGGTGTGCAGGTCGAGCATGAAGTTGATGAGGGCCCTCTCGAGCCGCGCCCCCGCTCCGCGGAAGAGGGTAAAGCGCGCGCCCGCTATCTTCGCCGCCCGCTCGAAGTCCAGAATCTCCAGCCTCTCGCCCAGGTCCCAGTGCGCCAGCGGCTCAAAGGAGAACTCCCGCGGCTCTCCCCAGGACCGCACCGGTTGCCCCTCGGCGGGCACGGGCAGCACCTCGGGCTCGGGCATGTTGGGCACCAGCAGCCAGGCCTGCTCCAGGTCCTGCTCCACCTGTCGCAGTTGGGCGTCGAGCGCATCAATCTCATCGCCCACGCGCCGCATCTCGGCGATCTTGGCGCCAGCATCCTCGCGCGCCCGCTTCATCTCGGCGATCTCCTCGGACACCACGTTGCGCTCATGCCGCCGCTCCTCAACCTGCGCCAGCAACTGACGCCTGCGCTCGTCGAGGGCGCCGGCGCGGCGGGCGGGCTCGGGATCCTGCCCCCGCCGCTCCATCATCGCCACTACTTCGTCGAGGCGCTCACGCAAGAAACGGATGTCTAGCACGCTTCAATGCCTCCTGCCGGATCACCCCGCGCCGCCCGCCGTACGGCGGGGCGCGGCGCGGGCCCTACCCTACTCCGCGCGGACGTGATGGGGAGCGCGCGTGTGGTTGATCAACTCGCTAATGGAAGAATTGAAGATGATGTGGGAGCCCCCCCGGTCGTCAAGCACGCGCACCCAGCGCGAGGCGATCTCCTCCACGCGGCCCGTGGTGGCGTTGATCGTGACCGTGTCCCCCACCGCAAAGGCGTCATCTATCAGCAGGAATATACCCGCCACCACGTCGCTCAGCACGCGCCAGCACGCCGCTACCGCCACCAGCACGACCGCCCCGAAGACCACGAGCACCGGTAGCGTATTGAGCCCGAAGATATCGAGGATTATCAGCAACCCAACGCTCCAGAGGCCCCAGCGCACAGCCAGCGAGGCGTAGTAGGCCACGCGGCGCCTGCGCTCGAGGCGGAAGGCGCCGTCGAGTCCGCCCCCGCGGGCCAGCGCCCCGGCTAACTTGCGCTTGAGCCACAAGGTGACGACCAAGGCGAGCCCCTCGATGACAATGGCGACCATGAGCGCCCGCGAGGCCTTGAACCAAAGAGCCTCCAGAGGAACCGAAGCGGCCAACCGGTCAAACATCAACGCACCGTCCTAGCGCATGCGCCGCGCGCCCGCAAAGCGCTTCGCGTAGTATTCCTTTGCCAGCGGTGTGACTACCACCCCGCCGGCGGCCGAGGAGGCGTGAATGAACTGCCCGTTGCCGACGTAGATGCCCGAGTGAGAGATGCCCGGCTTGTAAGTGTTGCAGAAGAAAACCACGTCGCCCGGCATGAGGCTGGCCCCCGCCACCGGGAAGCCGAACTGGAACTGGTCTTCCGCGGAATGCGGCAAGGAGCAGCCGTGTTGCTCGAGCACGTAGTGGACGAAGCCCGAGCAGTCGAACCCTTCAGAGGGGGACTCACCGCTGTAGACGTAGCGCACCCCCAGCAAGCGCATCGCCGAGTCCACGACGGTGCTGCCGGCCTGGGCCGCAGGAGGCGCCGCGGGCGGGGGCAAGTTGCGCAGCGGCTCCGGGACCTTCACCAGCCAAGAGGCCACCCAGCCCTCCAGGCCGGTGGAAAAGCGCAACAGGTACCAGCCGCTCGCGCTGGCCAGTATGTCCACGGGCTCGCCGGTGTTGACCCGCGTTCGCACGCGGCAGTTGAGCCCCGGGCCGGCCCTCACGTTGACTCGGTCGCCGCCGATCCAGCCGTGCGCTATCGGCTCCGTCCCGCACAGCCCATCCGTCGAGACAACCAGATACTGCCGGGAAACCCAGCCTTGGACCGCGCCGACCGCCACCTGGCACCAACTGGGCTGCACTTGCACCAGTTTCACCACCGTGCCGCGCGGCATCAGCCCCTGGGAGGCTTGATCCAAGCCGGGGCCGACGCGCAGATGGACGTAGGAGCCTGAGACGTAGCGGAGGTCGTCGGCGCGGGCTGCTGCTTGCCCTAGCCCCACCGTCAGTGAAACGGCCAGCCACACCCCCGCTGCAATACGCACAACCATGACGCCAGACCAGTATAGGGGCTGCGGCAGTGGTGGTCAACGCCGGCCGCAGGCTCCAAAGTGAACTCCAGGGAGCACAATTGGCCTTTCGCAAGCGTGATTTGCTTCGTTCTGCCGACGTATCCCTGCTTGATGACACTGACTATGTAACTGCCCGCAGCCGCAGAGCCCGTCGCAAAAAGCCCCAGCGGACCCGAGGTTGCCTCCACGCCCTCGGCGACAGTGATCCCAGCCCCGGGAAGCGGGTTGCGGCTCATATCACACAGAACCACGCCGATCACGCGAGCCTGCTCGCTGTCGCTCGCCCGCAGCAGGAAGTCCTGTACCTGAACGGAAGCCGACACCAAGACAGGTGGAAAGGTAAGCGTCTCGCATTCCTCGGCAGTCGCCCATACCGCGTGAACGCCCACCGGCACGTTGATCAAGGAGTAAAGGCCGGCCTGGTTGGTGGTGATCTGCCGCGGGCCCACGCCGACGGTGGCGCCCGCGATAGGTTGCCCGGTCTCGAGCGCGCGCACCGCCCCGCTCACCGTCACCAACGCTATGCCTCCCCCTCCGCAGCCGCAGCAGAACGCCGCGGCGAGGGAAGCAAGCAAGAGCAGAGCGGCAGCGGCTTGGCGCGCGCGCTCCAGGGGCGAGGCAGCCACCCTACCCTTGCACCTTGGTGAGTTTGACTTCCCTGACCACGGTGCCCTCGCCCCAGTAGGTGATGGAGACCATCACCTGAGCGGAAGTGTATCCGCTCTTGGTTACGCTCACCGTATAGTCGCCGGGGTCGAGAAAGAACGTGGCTCTGCCCTGGGAGTCGGTGGTAAGAGTCTCGGTCGTCTCCTTGATTGCGACTGTGCAGCCCGGCAACGGGACCTCGTATTGGCTGTCAGGGAAGGCCTCCTTGGCGACCACCGCGAGGCGCTTCTGATACCAGGGCCGGTCGCCGCAACCGCACAGCAGCCCCAAGGCCACAACCCATCCGAACAACAGGGCGCGCCTGCCCGCCTGCTCCATGGCACAAACCCCTCCGAGCGCATAGTATACGCCTCACTGGGACAGTCTGGGTGCGGCCCCAGGTACGCCCGACCTGGGCTGCCCAAGCGCCGCGGGCGATGGCCGGCGGGCGCCGTAGCGGACTTGCGCCGATTGCCTGCCCAGTGGCAGATTCGGCAAAATCGGGCATCCGGGAAGAGAGGGATGTGCAGTGGCGCCTGAAGGCGACTGGAAGACCCACGCGCTCGCGGCTCTGGAGAAGTTGGGCCGGCCCGAGATTCTGATCGTCGGCGACCTGATCATTGACGAGTACCTCACTTGCCGCGCCTCGCACATAAGCCTGGAGGCGCCCATTCCGGTCTTCTACCCGCTCGAGGGCGCCGTCTACCTGGGCGGGGCGTCCAATGTGGCCGCTAACGTCGCGAGCGTCGGCTGCCGGCCGCTGCTTCTAGGGCTTGCGGGGGTGCGCTGCGCGCCCGGCGAGATCTACGGCATCGGGCCGCAGGTGCTTGACCGCTTCAAGGACCTGTGCCTCGAGCGCGGCGTGGAGTTGCACGCCGTTGAAGTGGAAGAGCGCTTCTTCGTGCGCAAGCGGCGCTACGTGGCCGATCGGCAGCACGTCTTCCGCGTGGACGCGGTCGAGGAGGACGAGGCGGCGCCGCAGCACTACGAGAAGATGCTGAGTGAGGCGGACCGGCTGCTCGACAGGACCGGCGCGCTGCTGGTCATCGAGATGGGCCACGGGACCGTCACGCCCCGAGTGGCTCGGGAACTGGTAGAGCGCGCGCGCAAGCGAGGCCTGCCGGTGTTGGGCGACAGCCAAATGGGCAGGCTGGGATGGCTCAAGGGATGCTCCCTGCTGTGCCCCAACGTGAAGGAACTAAGTCAGGGCTGCGTGGAGTTCTGCCCCGAGATCGGCGAGGAGGCCGCGCTTGAGGCTAAGGGGCAGGCGCTGCGCCGGGCGCTGCGCCTGGACGCGCTGCTGGTCACGCAGAGCGCCGAAGGGATGACCCTCATCGAAGAAGACGGCGCCCACAAGATCCCCGGGGTGGCCGTCAAGGTGGTGGACGTGACCGGCGCCGGCGACACGGTGATGGCGCTGATGGGGAGTTGCCTCGCGAGCGGCGTTGGAATGCTCGAGGCGGCGCACCTGGCCAACACGGCGGCTGCGGTGGTGGTGGGCAAGGAGGGCACCTCCACGACCTCGCGGCAGGAGTTGGCGCAATTCCTCGCGCTGTGAGGAGGCGATCGGCGGCGCGCGCGCTCATCCGCACGCGGCGCGTTCTCACCGCCCTTGGCGGCGGCCTCCTCTGCCTGCTCCTAGTGACGGCGGACGTCGCGGCGGCAGAAGGTCCTCACCTCTGCATCAACCGCAACCGCAACATCCTCGCGCTCTTCATGCCGGGGCGGCAGGCGCAGGTGTTCACGGTCGCGACCGGCCGCAACTTGTGCACCCCGCTGGGGAACTTCCGCATCGTCAAGAAGGAGATGAACCGGGGCGGGCCGTTCGGGTCGCGCTTCATGGGCTTGAGCATCTGGGGGCCAAGCGGCGCCCAGTACGGCATCCACGGAACCAACCAGCCCCGCCTCATAGGCCAGCACGTTTCCCATGGCTGCATCCGCATGTATAACCGCGACGCCGAGACGGTCTATGCGCAGGTCGAGATCGGCACGCCGGTCACGATCATCGGCGGCGATGAAGACCCGACCGCCGTGCACGTGGAGACCGAGCCCACCGGCGCAAGCGTCGCGCTCAGCGCGGCTGACGGCCGCGAGTGGAACGGCAACGCGCCGTTCGACGCGTTTCTCGGCAGCGACGCCGATCTCACGGTCCAAACAAAGATGCAGGGCTACCAGCCGACGACCACGACGCTGACGGTGGCGCGCGGGCGGTGGGAGCGGGTTGTCATTCGCTTGCAGCCGGCGCAGGCGCGCAGACTCGGCTTCGTGCGCGACCGCTGGCTGTGCATCCTGGAGAGAGGAGCACCGGAGCCCACGGCCATCGAGATAGGCGGGGCGCCGCGCTGGCCCACGTTCACTCGCGACGGACAGAAGGTCGTCCTCTGCGAGGCCGGCCGTCTGCTCGTGGTTGATCTACAGTCCTCAGCCATCTCGCCGCTGGCGCTCGCGGGCGAGGCGGTGTCGGCTGCCTGCTCGCCCAGCGGGGGTTCGATAGCGGTTCTGACTAAAGGCGAGGGCGGCTGGCAACTCGAGCAACTCACCCTCGCCGGGGAGGTGCTCGGCAGAACCCCACTTCAGTGCGAGCCCCTCGGCCGTCCGGAGTGGCACCCGCTCGGGCAGTGGCTCTCGCTCGCCGCGTCCAATGACGGACGCCCGAGCATTCTGTCCGCGGTTGTTCCGCTGGCCGTGCTCACGCCCGCCGGACAGGAGGAGGAGGAGGCGACCGCCTGGGCACCGGACGGTGACAGACTGGCAACGGTCGTCAGGGACGGCGGAAGCCAGTGGATCGCCTTGGGCAGCCCTAACGAGATCGGCCGGCGACGCCTCGGCGCGCTCGCGCCCGAATGGAGAATCCGCGGCCTCTCCTGGGGACCCACCGTGTCCGAGTTGACGGTGGCGGCCAGTTCCCCGCTCGGGCAGTCGGGGCTCTGGGTCGTAGACCTCAGCAGCAATTCGCTGGCGATGAAGGAGTTGGCGCCGGGGGGATCGGATCCCTGTTGGCTATGGTGACGGTGAGGGCGCCTGCCGCCTCGGCAGGTCGAATCGCGTCAGGGACAGATTCGTCGCCTCATCCCCGTAAGCGATCACGGCCGTCTCCTCGTTGAGCCAGGTCACGAAACGCTGGTGACTGCCCGGCAGCGAGGCCGTGTCGAGGTTCTCCCCGGGTGCGAGCGACCGCCCGGTGGGCACAAAGAAGACCCGCTCGATCAGAGGCGCGCCCTTCTGGGTCAGGAACAGTTTCACAGCCAGCCAAGCCTCGCCGGGCGAGAGCCACATGCCGTCTGCCCACCCCCGCGCGCCCAGGCGCTGCTCCGGCCGCTGCTCGCCGACGTCCACCTCGACCACCGACACCGATGGGCCCTCTTCGTCGCCCGCAAGCCCAGTGGGCCAGACGGAGCCGTGGCACAGCCATAGAAAGCGGCCATCCTTGCTGAAACGCAGCGTCGGAGGCGGGGTCGCGGGGGGGCGTTGATAGGACAGGCTGGGCGCGAGCGCCTCCACCAGCAGCGCCAGCGGCCCGTCTCGTGGATCGAAGAGGAACAGCCCGTTGGCCTCCTTGCGCGAGTATGCCGGGACGCCGTCCACTAGGGTGAACTCGTACTCTGGCTCGCGACACAGTCCCAGGCGCAGGGCGGCAGGGGACCACTCGGCGGTTCGCACGCGATCGGCGACGGCCCGCCAACGGCTCTCGGCCCAATAGGCAGCGGCCTGATAGGTCGGGTCCGCCGCCTCGCGATGGAACACCAAGAACCCGGCGTTCGGCGCCGCGCTCATGGCAGCGGCGAGCCCTAGGGTGGCCATGTCGGAGGGCGGCGCTATCCGGTCCCGCGCGCCTTCGACCGCGCGCGCCGCAATCCACTCGCGTACCTCCCAGGCCCGCTCTCCCGCCTGCCAGCCGTAGCACAGGCGTCCCCCTGCGCTCCAGCGCGGCTGCAGCGGCGCACCGCCCAGCGGCAGCTCGGCGTAGGTGCGGGTACGCACGTCCACGACCACCAGCAGCGAGGGGACGCGCTCTCGCTCGCGCACCACAAGCGCCGCCACGAACGGCGTGTCGGGCGAGGCGATGAGTTCATAGCGCCACACCAAGCCCGAAGGCTTACGGTGCGTACGACCGCCCCGGACTCGAGTCGGATCACGTGTATCTGGTCGCCCTCGGCAAAGGCTGCATACTCGCCCTCACCGGGCCAGACGGGCAGCGCCGCCGGGAGCGCCCCCAACGGCCCGCCCCTGCCCGCCAGCAGGTCGAAGAGGCGCAGCCGCTGGTCATCGGCGGAGCGATAGAGGATGAAGCGGCCGCGCTCGGGCGACCAGTAGTCCGCAATGCGTATATCGTAGGCCCGCCACGTCGCCGAGCACTCCCCCGGCACTGCCGCGCTGAGCCACCCCAACAGGCAGGCCGCCAACACAAGCAGAAACAGGGCTCCGCGACGGCGGTTGTGCGGCGCCCGCACGGCCGTCCGCCCCCTTTGCGGCCACGCCGCCTGTCTGGTATACTCCCTCTGTTTCGGAGGCAGGACACTTTGAAACGTACCTATCAACCACATCGGATGCACCGCAAACGCGTGCACGGCTTTCTCAGCCGGATGCGCACTCCCGGCGGCCGCAACGTGCTGCGGCGGCGGCGCCTGAAGGGGCGCACGCGGCTCTCGGCATAGTGACGGGCGGGTCGCGCTCCAACAGCGTTTGATGCTATCGCGGCAAAGCCGCCTGCGTGACAGTAACGCAATCGAAGCAGTATTTCGCAGGGGAGTCATGCGCCGGGATCGCTTGGCGCGGCTCCACCTGTTAATGGAGGGCGAAGGAAAGCAGTTCGTCGTGGTCACCTCGAGGCGGGTGGGCAACGCCGTCAAGCGCAACCGTGCGCGGCGCATCTTCGGAGAGGCAATTCGTCTGCTCATGACCGACATCAAGCCGGGAACTAGAGGCGCGTTCGTGCTGCGCCCCGAGGCAGCCACCGCCAGTTTGGCGCAGGCCAGGGCATGTGTGCAAGAGTTGTTGGCTGCGTGCGAGGCGCTCGATGCTGACTAAGGGCGCGCTGGCGCTCATTCGCGCCTACAAGCGATGGCTCTCCCCCCTACTGCCGCCGGCCTGCCGCTACGTGCCGACCTGCTCGGAGTACGCGGCGGAGGCGATTGAACTGTACGGCCTCCGGCGCGGCGGCTGGATGGGGCTGCAGAGGCTGCTGCGGTGCCACCCGTTCGCTCGCGGCGGCCTGGATGTGGTGCCTACGCCGAGAGGAGACTCGCGTGCGTAAGCGAGGCAACGACACCTCTTTCCGGCTGCTGCTGCTCATCGTCTTGATGAGCATTCCGCTCTTCCTGATGATGATCACCGCGAACAAGCAGCAGCAGAAACTGACGAAAGAGGCGCCGCCCAAGCCCAAGGTAGTGGCGCCGCTGCCCCTCGACCAAGTCACGGACCCCGAGGCGGCGATCAGCCAGATACAGCAGGCGCTCGCCAAGGAGCCCGCACCCGAGGACGCGGACGCCCTCACCCTGAAGGTGGCCATGATCTACCAGTATCTGCTGGCGGGCAGACCGCAGGCGAACGAGAACGCGGTGCGCTGGTACCGACGCGTTTTCGAGCAGCACAAGCGCAGCCCGCTGGCCCCCTTCGCGCGGTATCAGGCCGCCACCATACTGGAGCGGAAACTCGGCTTGCCGCGCCAGGCGCTGGACCTCTACAAGGGCGCCTACGGCGGCAGGCGCTATGGCGCAGTCAAGTTGTGGGAGTACAGAGGCGGGCAGATCGTGCCCATGGCTGACCCCGGGCTGGTGCTGGTCCAGCGGCTCGACAACTTCTACCGCAACAGCCTCACCTACCGCGCCATGGAATGGGTCGTGCGCTTCTGCGGCGGCAGCAAGGCCTTCTCCTACGGGCTCGCCATGGTGCTGCTGGCGCTGGTGGCCAAGTTGGTGCTGACGCCGGTGACCACCAAGCAGTTTGAGATTTCGCGGCGCATGCAACTGCTGGCGCCCGAAATGAAAAAGCGGCAGGAGCGCTTCCACGACGACCCGGGGCGCATGCAGAAGGAAATGTGGGCCATCTACCGCCAGCACAAGGTGTCGCCCATGAGCGGATGCCTGCCGATGCTGGTTCAGGCGCCCATCCTCATTGGGCTCTACGGCGCCATCAGCCGCTTCCTCTACCCGCTCGAGGATGCGCGCTTCCTGTGGGTGGGCAGCCTCGCGCGCCCGGACCTGCCCCTGCTAGTGGTCTACACCCTGAGCATGTGGGTGACCATGAAACTGATGCCCACGCCCACCGCCGACCCGCAGCAACAGCGCACCCAGAACATGATGTCGCTGATGATGCCCGTCATGTTCTTCTTCTTCTTCCGCTCCCTGCCCGCGGCATTCATCCTCTTCTGGTTCGTGTTCAACCTGGCAAGTTCGGCGCACCAGATCGTGCTGATGCGCAAAATGCAGCCCGCGCCCGCGCCTGTGGGGGAGGCAGCGGGGACGACCTCAGCGAGGCCGCGGGACAAGGAGGCCTAGAGGCAAAATGAGTACGCGCGCCAAAAAGTCCGGTCCCATATCGGACCTCGCCAAGCGAGCCCAGGAGATCACCCAGGGGGCCCTTGACCGGGCATCCATCAGCGGCAAGGCCCTGGTCGCCGAGGACAGCGAGATGCGCATAATGGTCGAGGTAGTCACCACCGAGGCCGGATTGATCATCGGGGCTCAAGGCGAGACCCTCAACGCCATCCAGACGCTCGTTCGCGCCATCACCTCCGCGGACAACACCGAGCGCGTACCGATAATGATCGACTGCCAGGGCTATCGCGGGCGTCGCGAGGAGACGCTCAGAGAACAGGCGCAGGCCCTCGCCGAGCAGGTCAAGGAGACGGGTAAGGAAGCCGTCATGGAAGGCCTGACCGCCTATGAGCGCCGCATCGTGCACCTGGCTCTGCAGGAATACGGTGGCGTGAGTACTTACAGCGAAGGCGAGGGGGGCCAGCGCCACCTTATCGTCTCCCCCGCTGAGTAGCGCGCAGCACCCAGCAGCGCGTCTCCTGGGCCGCCACCTGCCCCCGGACGCTCGCCGTCGGGTGGTCAGCCTCTCACGGGCGCAGGCGGCCCGCAGTCCCTGACTCCAGCATGGAGGTGCCGGATGTCTCTGCCAGCGCGCATCAAAGTCCTGCCCGAGGAGCGCCTCGGCCGCATCAACCCCAACATCTACGGCCATTTCGTAGAACACCTAGGCCGCTGCATCTACGGCGGCGTGTGGGCCGCGGAGAGGGACGAGGTAGACCGAGTGGTGGGCTACCGTGAGGACGTGCTCGAGGCGGTGAAGGCGCTGCGCGTCCCCGTGCTGCGCTATCCGGGCGGCTGCTTCTCCGACGGCTATCACTGGAAGGACGGCATCGGCCCGCGGGACCAGCGCCCCACCGTCTTCGACACGGCCTGGAAGGCGCAGGAGCCCAACGCCTTCGGCACGGACGAGTTCCTGCGCTACTGCGACCTGATAGGGGCACAGCCCTACCTCAACGTGAACTTCGGTTCCGGGAGCGTGGCCGAGGCCCTTGACTGGCTCCAGTACTGCAACAGCCCGGCGGAGACCCGCTGGGGCTCGCGCCGCGCCACCAACGGCAGGGCAGAACCATATCGGGTCCGCTATTGGGGCATAGGAAACGAAATCTGCGGCGATTGGGAGATCGGGCACACGGACGCCAGGACTTACGGCCAGGGCTTCATCGAGTACCAACGGGCGATGAAGGCGGTGGACCCCGGCCTCAAACTCGTCGCCGTTGGCTGGGACGAGACCATGCCGAACTGGAACCCGCAGGTAGTCGAGGTCGCGGGCGAGTACATAGACTACCTCTCCATTCACCATTACGTGCCGGGCGGAGTGGACCTGGCGCACGATTCGCAGGAGTTCTACTACGCTATCGTGGCCTCGCCGCTGAGCACCGAGCAGAAGTTGGTCTGGACGCGGAAGGTCATCGAGGAGAATCTACGCGGGCCGCATCAGGTCGAGATCGTCCTCGACGAATGGAACCTCTGGCTCTCGCATCCGCCGGAGAACCCCGTGCAGGACTACAGGCTGCGCGACGGGCTCTACGCCGCGGCGATGTTCCACGTCCTGCACCGTCAGTGCGCCCACGTGACGATGGCGAACCTGGCGCAGTTGGTGAACGTGCTCGGCGCCATGCTGACGGACAAGACGAGAATGGCGCTGACGCCCATCTACTGGGCTTTTGCGCTGTACGCACCGCGCACGGGCGAGTGGGCGCTGCGCACTGAGACGGAGGTGGATGGCTACGCGCAGGAGGCCATGGGCTCAATCACCGCTATTCCCCACGCGCCCTATCTGGATGTATCGGCCACGCTCAGCGAGGAGCGGGGTCTGCTCTACATTGGCGTGGTGAACCGGCACTGGGAGGAGCCGATAAGGGCGGCGGTGGAGATCGCGCCGCTGGTGGCCAAGGCGGAGGGCAAACTGGCGGAGTTGAATGGCCCGGACCCCCTCGCCGCGAACACGCTTGAGGGGCCACCCTTGGTTCGCATAACGGAGACGAGTTTCCTGTGCGAGGGGAGCCGCTTCGAGCACATTTTCCCCGCCCATTCCGCCAGCATCCTCGAAATCCCCCTGTAACGAAAGTGGCCAGCGGCCGGTGACCGGTCGCCAGTAGGCGGTGCCTCGCAGGCTCGGGACAGGTAGACGGCATACGCCGGACGACGCGCGGGCGGCCTGTAGGGGCGACTCGCCGAGTCGCCTGTCGTAGGGGCGGCCACCCGCCTCAGGCGGGTGGCCGCCCTCTGTAGGAGCCCCGCCCTCGGCGGGGCGACGTAGGGGCCGATTCTTAATCGGCCCGCGACGCCGCAAGGTGTCGAGGTATACGACCACGCTCCGGCGTGGGACATCCTGGGCACCGCCTCCCGTGCCGAACCTCTACCGCCTGCGGCGGGTTGATACTGGGTACGCGATACGCTCCTTGACCTGCCCAGGCCGGGCTTCGGTACTGCGCATTTCTTCTTGACGAAATCCGGCTAAGGGGTATACTCGCTACGTGCGGGTGCGGACAGCGTGTCAGCGGCGATCGCGGCCGCCACGCTGGAGCCGGTCGGTCACGACCGCGCCCCCATCTGCCTTAGGCTAAATGGCTCCCCAGCCGGAGCCGATGGTATTGGAAGGTGAAAGGTGGTGGTTATGTCTATGGACAGCGACCCTAGTCACAAACGACGTTGCACACGCTTGGGGCAACGGCAAGGGGCTGCAGTGAGCCCCGGGGAGCGCCATATGCGGACCACCCACCCCATTCTCCCTTAGCCTGCGCACGGCAACACGCCGTGCCTCCCTCGGTTCTCCCCATTTCCCCGCATATGAGCAACGCCGGATAGACCTTTCCGGCGATCAGGCCCCTGCAATCGTGAGCCCGAACCCCCTCCGGGCTCAAGCCAAGACAGGTGCCTCGCGAACCGGCCCACTGTCGCCCCCAAGCCAGAGCCAAACTCTCCCTCTAGGTGATTCTGGCATGAATGGAAGCGACAACAGTGCTGAGTGCAGCGATCCTCCGAGACGATGGCCTCCGGAGGGCGGCCTCGGCACGCCTTGCGATCGGGGAGCGCCCCCGGCTACGCGCACTCGCGGCTAGACAAGTCGGTGACACCGCAGCCCCGTATCAGGCCGCGGTCACAGGAGCAGGCGCGCGCGCCCGGCGCGGCCGGGCGGCAACCGGGTACCGAAGTTGAGGCGCGCGATGGCACCGACTACCACCGATCTCATCACGCCCCGCCACGTCCGCGTGGCGCACAGCCGCTGGCAGCAGCGTTTGCTCACCTTCCTGGTGGTCACCGGCCCGGGGCTGATCGTCATGGTCGCCGACAACGACGCCGGCGCGGTGTCCGTCTACACCCAGGTCGGCGCCCGCTACGGGACCCACCTGCTGTGGCTGCTGCTTCTCCTGCTGCCCGTCACCTTCTTCGTGCAGGAGATGGTGGCGCGCCTGGGCATCGCCACCGGCCAGGGCCATGCCGCCATGATCTACAAGCGATTCGGCAAGTGGTGGGGGCTCTTCTCACTCGGCGACCTGCTACTGGTCAACTTCCTCACCTTGGTCACGGAGTTCGCCTGCATCAGCCTCGCCATGTCGCAACTCGGGTTGTCTCCCTACGTGGCGGTGCCGCTCGCCGGCGCCTTCTTGGTGGCTCTAGTGCTCACGGCCAGTTACCGCCGGTGGGAGCGCGTGACCATACTGCTCTGCCTTCTCGACCTGACCTGGGTTGCGCTGGCGATGCGCATGAGCCCCACGGCCAAGGTGATCGCGCACAGCGTGCTGGTCCCGGGTCTGCCGTCGGGAGGCATCACCACCGAGTTGATGTTCCTGGTCATCGCCATCGTGGGCACCACCATTGCTCCCTGGCAGTTGTTCTTTCAACAGTCCTGCGTCGCCGACAAGCGGCTCCGCTTCTCCGACCTGAAGTGGGAGCGGCTGGACACTTTCCTGGGCGCTTGCATGGTCATCACCATCGCCGGCTGCATGGTGCTCGTTGGTGACGCCGCGCGGCGGCACGGCATTGCCTACACCGACCCGGCCCAGATGGCCGGATTCCTGGGCGCGACCTTCGGGCCCTTGGCGCGCAGCGCCATCCTGCTGCTCATGGTCAATGCGGCGGCGCTGGGCACCACGGCGATTTCCCTGTCGAGCGCCTGGGCCTACGGAGAGGTCAAAGGCTGGCCGCACAGCCTGGAGATGAGTATCCGGCAGGCGCCGGGTTTCTATGCCGTTTACATGCTGGCCGTGGCCGCCGCCGCCGGGATCGTGCTCATCCCAGGAGCGCCGCTGCAGTTGATCATCCTTGGAGTGCAGGTGCTTGCGGGGATCATGTTGCCCTCGGCCATTGTGTTCTTGCAGTTGCTGCTGAACGACCGCGCGCTGCTCGGCGATGAGTACATCAACAAGCCGTGGAACAACTGGGTGAACTGGACGATCATCATCGTCCTGTTCCTGCTCTCTTTGATACTCGCGGCGCAGGTGGTTGCGCCCGATCTCTTCCCGCATGGGTAAGGTGGAGCATGCTGTGAAGGAGGCAGTACGATGGCAGTCACAGGGAAAGTGAAAGAGCGCCGCTGTTTCTATGTCGTGCATCCGCTGGACGACGTGCCGGAGGAGAAGCGCGACGCCGAGGCCCTAGGCCCGATGCCCATGACCCGTAGCGTCAAGTGGTCGTTGCTGGCCCTGCGCGGCTATCTGGTCTTGATGGCCTTCCTCGTGCTCTACCACGTGCTCGACCTGGCCGGCCTCTTCGGCCATCACCTGCATGGACACGGCGGGTAGGTAGACGGAACGCCATCGGCGCGTAGGGGCAGGCCCCCGTGGGCGCCCATGTTCCGTAGGAGCGACATTCCTGTCGCGACACGGCGTCCTCAGACGCCGCGCGTACGGGCGACTCGGTGAGTCGCCCGTGGTAGGGGCGGGCCCCCGTGGGCGCCCATGTTCTGTAGGAGCGACATTCCTGTCGCGACACGGCGTCCTCAGACGCCGCGCGTAGGGGCGACTGGCCGAGTCGCCCACCCTCGTAGGGGACGGCGGCCCGGCTTGCCCGCGGGAGGAGGGCCGTCCCGCTGAGGCCCCCGGCGAGCCTGCCTCCGGCGGATAAGGCAGGCGCCTCGCCCCCACGTTCCCCCTCTACCACGTGCCACCTACCGCCTACGCGATCCCGGCCCCCTCTACCGTCTACCGCCCACTGGTCACTGGCAACTGCTCACTGCCCACCGCCCACCAACCACTCCTCATCAAACTCAATGTGCCGGATGTGCGTGCGGCGATACGTGTAGGTCATGTGGATCGAGGCGTTGGCCGCTTGAATCAGAGCGGGGTAGGAGTACTCCCCTGGGTCGGTCTCGGCATCGCGGAGGGCGAACCAGGAGTGCGCGTCGTCCTTAGAAAGGGCAAGCGTCAAGGGCGTGCGACCGTCGCTGGTGTTGTTGAAGGCCAGCAACGCGTGACCGCTCTGCAGCCCCAGCAGTTCCACGGCGGCGTCAGCGTTAGGCAGCCCGGTCAACTCCGGCGGCGACCACGTCCACCCGCCATCCATTGACACCGACTGCCAGATCCCCAGCCGCGCCCCGCTGCGCATGTAGCACAGCACCGACCCGTCCTTGCGCAGAAGCACGGTGGGCTCGATGTTGCCCTTCTGAAAGCCGCTGCCGACGTCTATCTCCTGAGAGAAGCGCCAGGCAAAGCCGTTGTCCGTGGAGACGAGCATCAGAGATGACCAGCGGCGCTCGTCGTGGATGGGCAGCAGGATGTCGCCGTTCGGCAGCATCAGCGGCTTGCTGCGAGTGCAGTAGCCCAGTTCGGAGACGATGACCTCGTCCGCCCCCCAAGTGCGCCCAGCGTCGGCGGAGCGCTTGCGCTTGATGTCGCAGGTGGTCCAGCCGGTGCCGGGCTGAGTCGGCCCTTCGCCGCTGCCGTGCATCGTCTGGTAGAAGAGCCAGACGTCGCCTTCCTCGGAGAGGAAGAGCACCGGGTTGCCTTCGGCCTTGCCGGGGGTATCCGCGACCACGGCCGGCGCCTGCCATTCGCGGTCGAGCGGCTTGCGCGCGCACAGGATCGCGACATCGGTCGCCTTCTCGCGCGCGCCGGCGTAGCAGGCGGCGAGCAGGTCACCGTTGGGAAGCGCAACGATCGTCGAGCCGTGGCACGAGGGGAACCGCTCGGTGGGAGAAAAGGCGAAGTAGGCGTGCAAGGCAAGCACTCCTTTTCCGGTGCCGTCAGGGCTGAGGTTCGAGGCCGCCCTGCTGCGCGAGTTGCCCCGCGGCGGCCAGCGCGGCGGCGTAGACGTTCTTGAGCGGCGCCTTGTGTTCCTCGGCGGCGGCCAGGCAGTCCTCGTACTCGGGGGCAAAGTGCACGGCGCGCCGCGCCCGGAAAGCGACCTTGATGCGGATAGGCCCGTAGTGCGTGGCCACCGTGAGTACCTGCCGCCTCAGGCAGAGGCGCTGTTGCCGGCGCAAGCGCATGCCGATGGTGCTAGTTTCCTCGAAGATCACGTCGCTCACCGCCGCGGTGTGCTCGGGGGGGGCGAGCACGGTGAGCAGGTGCGCCGGCCGGCCCTTCTTCATCAGAATCGGCGTGACGAAGTAATCCAGCGCCCCGGCCTCGCGCAGCCGGTCAAAACAGTGTGCGAACAGTTCCGGGCTCATATCGTCCACGTTCGTCTCCAGCACCGTGACCTGGTCGGTCTCCAGGCCCTCGGCCTCCACCTCCAGCGTGCCCAGGAACAGCCGGAGCACGTTGGGAATCCTCCTGTCGGCGCTGCCGGCGCCGTGGCCGACTTTCTCGATGGTCATCGCGGGCGGCCCGCCGAACGAGCGGCACAAGGTCGCCACCAGCGCCGCGCCCGTCGGCGTCACGAACTCGCCCTCGAAATCGAGATGGGCGACCGGCAGCCCCTCCATGATCCGCGCCGTCGCAGGCGCCGGCACCGGCAGCAGACCGTGCTCGGCGTGCACGAACCCGCGCGTGAAAGGCAGCGGCGAGCACGCGCACAACTCCACCCCGAGGTACTCGAGGCCCAAGCACGTGCCGACGATGTCGGCCAGGGTGTCGAGGCCGCCGAGTTCGTGGAAGTGAACCTCATCAGGCTTGACGCCGTGGACTTCTGCCTCTGCCTCCGCCAGACGGCGGAGCACTGCGAGGGACTGCTCCTTCACGCGCGCGGACAGGTCGGCCGCCGCGATGATCTCGCGCAGTTCGGCGTAGCCCAGGCCGTGCTCGCCGCGCTCCGCGCTGACGTTCACCTTGATGGCGGAGACCCCGCAGCGCTGGACCGGCTCCGCTTGCAGCCGCATGGCCGCAGTGGGCAGGCGGTCGAGTTGCTCCTGTAGGTACTCGACCGGCACGCCGAGCGATACCAGGCCTCCGAGCACCATGTCGCCCGCGACGCCGGCAAAGCAGTCGAAGTAGAGCGCGCGAATGCTAAGCCCTCCTCACGGTTCGAGACCGCGCCCCGCTAGAGCGGCGGCAACCGACTGGCCACGATACTGATAATCGGCAGTATGAGCAAGAACGGGCCGACATAGGGCCAGATGTTCGAGCGCTCGCCGGCAGCGATCCTAATCCACCCCACCTCCAGTGAGAACATCATCGCCTGCGCGCCCAAGAGCGTATAGGGGGCGACCGGAGGCGCCGAGGCGAGGGGGCCTAGGTGAAGGGGGGCGATGATGCCGACCGCGAACGCCAGCGAAAACGCGGGGCACATCCACAAGAAGGCTTTGCCGCCCCACCCGTCCGCCCGCCCCCTGAAGCCGAAGTGAATCGGGATGCGATTCGGCAGGTCGGGGTACCTCTGCGCCAGCAGTATGTACGATGCCGCGACGAAAGCGGCGGAGACCGTCTGGACCGCGGTGGCAATCCCCGGCATGGCTGGTGCGACACCTCACGTCTGCCGCGTCTGGCGGCAGATCAGGGCGGCGAAGAAACCGGCCCCGAAGCCGTTGTCTATGTTCACGACCACGATGCCCGGTGCACAGGCATTGAGCATGGCGAGCAGCGCCGACAGCCCGCCGAAGTTGGCGCCGTAGCCCACGCTCGTCGGCACCGCGATCACCGGCTTGTCCACCAGGCCGCCCACGACGCTGGCCAGCGCGCCTTCCATACCGGCGACCACGATGACCGCCTTCGCGCTCTCCACTTCCTCGCGATGCGCGAGCAGACGGTGGATACCGGCCACGCCGACATCGTAGAGGCGTTGCACATGAGCGCCCAGGAGTTCGGCGGTCAGGGCCGCTTCTTCGGCGACGGGCTGGTCGGCGGTGCCGGCGCTCACGACCAGTACCACCGGCCCGCGCCGGGCCGCTTTCTTGGGCGGATTGGCAACGATCGCGCGCGCCTGCTCGTGGTACGTCGCCTTCACCCCCTGCGCGACCACGGCCGCGAACGCCTCCGGGGAAGCCCTGGTGCCTAAGACCGTCGCGCCATCGCGCGCGAGCGCCTTGAAGACCTGCCCCACTTGCTCCGGGGTCTTGCTCTGGCAGAAGACCACCTCGCCGAAGCCCTTGCGCAGGGCGCGATGGTGGTCCACTTTGGCCCAGCCGAGGTCCTCAAAGGGAAGCAGTTTCAGTTCTCTCAGGGCGGCGTTCACCGAGACCTCGCCCTTGCGCAGGCGCGTCAGCAGTTTCCGGAGCCGGGTGACTTCCATCGGCGTTGACTCACCCCCTGGGCCCAAACACCGCGGTGCCCACGCGCACCATAGTAGAGCCCTCTTCGATGGCGATCTCGAAATCGGCGCTCATGCCCATGGAGAGATGGCCCATGGTGACGTTCGGCAGCGACGCCCGCAACACCTGCTCCGCCAGTTCGCGCAAAGCAACGAAGGCGGGGCGCCCCTGCTCCGGCTCGGGCATGAGCGGGCCGAGAGTCATAAGGCCTTCGACTGACAAGTTGGGCAGCACCGATACCTGCTCCAGCAGCGGCAGCAGTTCTTGCGGCAGCACCCCGGCCTTGCTCTCCTCCAGTCCCGTGTTGACCTCGACCAAAGCGCGCACGGTCTGACCGGCTTGCTGCGCCCGGCGGGACAGTTCTTGGGCGAGTCGCAGGTTGTCAAGCGACTGGATCATGTCAAAGAGCGCCAAGGCATCTTTGGCCTTATTCCTTTGCAGGTGGCCGATCATGTGCCAACGGATGGAGAGGTCCTCGAGCGCGAGGCGCTTGAGGCGCGCCTCCTGGACGTAGTTCTCGCCCACCTCGCCGGCCCCCGCTTCCACGGCCTCTCGGATGCGCTCGGGGCGGACGGTCTTGGCGGCCAGAATAAGGGTCACCGCGTCCGCAGAACGACCGCTGCGCTCCGCGGCGCGGGCGATACGTTCCTGGACTCGGCGCAGGTTGTCTACGATGCCCACAGAGTTGACCAAACCGCTGCTCATTGGCCTCTTGGCATCGTAACAACGCCCCGGTACGCCGTCAACGAAGGGGCGGCGAGTTGACGCCGGGTGCGGGCCGTGGCAACCTCGTGCGCGCCGAGCGTCTGCTAATGCGTTCCCCGACGGAGGTGATGGAGATGCGTCGCAGACCGGCGACGATCTTCGCGGTGGGGTTGGTTATGGCTGCAGTGCTTGCAGGGCTGGCCGGCTGCGGTAAGGGGGGCGAGCCGACCGGGGAGGTGGATGGATACGTATACGTTCCCGTCGCGCGCGGGGAGACGAGCGGGCTGGTGCTGTGGCCGGACGCGTATGCGCCGCCGGAGCGGGGGCCGGGCGAGATCATGCCCGTGGAGGGCGCGCGGATCATGGTCGAAGGCACCAGTGTTCAGATCCTGACCAACGCGGACGGCTACTTCAAACTCAAAGGGCTCAAGCCGGGCAGATACACCATTGCGGTGAAGTACGGAGAACTAGCGCCGCTCATGCTGATAGTCGATGTGATCGGCAATCACGCCACTCACTGCGACACCCGGCCCGCGGAGGAGAATGGCAGCGACTCGTCCAGCGCCGGCGCTTCCCAGCCCGCTGTCGTCGCGACGCAGGCCTTCGCGAACCTAGTCCTGGCGCGCGAGCAGGAGCCCAACTCGGGCAGGGCGATTGCTGAACTGGCAAGCGGCACTGACCTCCAGAACGCGAGCACCGTGGTCCGGCTGCCCGACGAGGCCGCGCAAGTGGCCGCCCAGTACCAGCAGGAGGTCAAGGGCCTGCTGCTGGACTGGAACCGCACGGTGCTGGCCGCGCGGCGCGAAGTCGGGATGGAGGAACCGGTTCCCAAGGCCGTGAGCGTGCTGCGCGACCGCGCCGGATTGGATATAATGAGGGTCGAGACGGCCGCCCAAGATTAGCGGGTGGGGGCGGTTGTCGAGCGGGCTGCGTCGGAGTCTCCGACGCAGCCCGCGTTTCGTTCCGGTGATGGGCGGCCCAAACGCTGACCGCCGCGTGCTCGCTTAAGAGAGAACCGCGGCTGCGGCCAGTTTCTGACTGACGATCTCTGCTGCCCGCCGCCCGGAGAGCAGCATGGCGCCGAACGTGGGGCCCATCCTGGGCAGGCCATACACCGTCGCCACTGCCATCCCGGCGACTATCAGCCCCGGATGCACCTCGCCCGTGTGCTGCACGACCAGATCCTCCGACTGCTCGATCCACATGGCGCCTTCCCCCGCGACGGATACGATGCCCCGCTGCACCAGTTTCTGCACGCAGCACGCGTCGTGGCCAGTGGCATCAACGACTACCTGGCACTCCAGCGCAATCGGGTCCACGCAGGATATCTGGCGCGGCAGGGCGCTGACGGCGGACCAGTTGATGACCACCCCCGCCACCCGGTTGTGCTCGCGCAGCACCAGGTCGTCGAGCAGAGTCAGATTGGCGATCTTGACCCCGGCGTCGCAGGCGGCCGCGATGAGCCTTGAGCATGCGTGCGGCGCGTCAGCGACGAAGAGGCCCGGGCCGGCCGACTGGTAAGGGATGCCCAGTTCGTCAAGCACCTCCTCGGCCGGCTGCCGGATGGTCAACTTGTTCATCAGGTAACCGCCCATCCAGAAGCCGCCGCCGAGGTAGTTGTTGCGCTCGACGATCAGCACCTTGTGCCCTGCCGAGGCCAATCCCCTGCCGGCCATGAGGCCCGACGGGCCGCCACCCACGATGACGACGTCGCTCTCGATATAGTCGAGCAACTGGCGAGAGAACTCCGCCACTATGGCGCGGCTGACCTCTTTCTCGCCCACAGCGGCGAATATCCGTTCCTTACCGGCTGGCATCAATCATTCCTCCACGAAACCATATGGCGCGGCCAGTATAACATGCCACTATTACCACTCCGAACGCTGCGCTTGCCGCCGAGATTCCTATGCGGACCCGCTTTCGCACCCTGCCTCGGCGTCCGACTCCATGGGCCGCAGTATATCAGCGTGCCCTGATAATAGTCAAGCAAAATGCTAGACTTTGACCGCCGGTACGCTGGACGCCCTGCCCCGGAGCCGGGTAGAAAAGGCACGGGCGCGGAGGGGCGCGCAGGTAACAACGCGCAGCGCTGATGGGGTCTCCACTAATGACAGTGCAGGGCGCGGCCGTGAACCCCCCCGGCAGTTGCCGCGTTCCACATCATTGGAGGAGTAGACGGTGGATATGGCAACCACTACGGAGAAACCCGTGGTCCTCAGCGGCATGCGCCCCACGGGGCTGCTGCATTTGGGGCACCTTGAGGGCGCGCTGCGCAACTGGGTAAGGCTGCAGGACCAGTACAAGTGCTTCTACTTCGTGGCCGACTGGCACGCGCTCACCACCGGCTACGAGCACACCGAGAACATCGTCAACGACCGCCTCGAGATGGTCATTGATTGGCTCGCCGCGGGCATAGACCCCGAGAAGAGCACGCTCTTCGTGCAATCGTGGCTCCCCGAACACGCAGTCTTGCACCTGCTGCTCTCCATGATCGTGCCGATACCTTGGCTGGAGCGGAACCCCTCCTACAAGGACATGGTGCAGGAGCTGAACCTGGGCGAATCGGCCGGCTACGGCCTGCTCGGCTATCCGGTACTACAGGCGGCCGACATTCTCATCTACCACGCCTCTTACGTGCCGGTGGGCAAGGACCAACTGCCCCATCTGGAACTCACGCGCGAGATAGCCCGGCGCTTCAACTACCTCTACGGCGACACCCTGCGCGAGCCCGAGGCGCTGCTCACCGAGTTCCCCATGATCCCCGGGATAGACGGGCGCAAGATGAGCAAGAGCTACGGCAACGACGTCCGCATTGCCGACGACGACGACACCGTGCGGCGCAAGATAATGCAGATGTTCACCGACCCCCGCAAGATACGCAAAGGCGACCCGGGCCACCCGGATGAGTGCCCGGTCTGCTACCTGCACCAGGTCTATGGATCGCCGAATCTGGAGGAGATCCGGCGCACCTGCGCGGACGGCACGCGCGGCTGCGTGGAGTGCAAGGCGGAACTGGCGGAGCAGATACTGCGCGCCCTGACCGACGTGCGCGCCCGCCGGCGGGAATACGCCGCGCAGCGCGACGGCGTGGAGCGGATACTGCGCGACGGGACGGAGAAGGCCCGCGCCGTGGCCGGCGCCACGCTCGAGACAGTGATTCAGGCGATGAGATTATGAGCATGCCGCAGCGAGCCGACGGCTTCGCGCTGCTGACCGAGGAGGAGCGGGCGCTCGATTTCACCGTGCGACCCGTCGAGTTGCCGACGTTTGTCGGGCCGCTGGACCTGCTGCTCTTCCTGGTGCGCCGGCACCGTTTCCCGGTCACCGAGGTATCGCTGGCGGCGGTGGCGGACCAGTTCCTCGAGTTCATCTACGCCAGCGTGGACCTGGACGCCGATCAGGCCGCGGAGTTCCTCGTGGTGGCGGCCACACTCCTGTCCGCGAAGGCCCGGCTCTTGCTGCCGCGGGAGCAGGCGGAGGAGGAGCCGCAGGAGCAGGAGATTCTCAGCGCCGAGCAGTTGGCGCAGCGCGTCGAGGAACTCAGCCGGCTCAGGGCTTGCGCCGAGCAACTGGCCGAGCGCTTCGAGCAGCGTCGCTTCCTGCTGCCGCGCGGCGGGGCGCCCGAGGGGGGCGCGCTGCGGGCGGCCGAGATTGCGCCGGTGTCCCTGGGCGATCTGGCCTCGGCGTTCCAGCAGATCATGGAGCGCGCGCGGCCCCGGCCTGCGCTCATCGAGCCCGACAGGGTATCCTTGCAGGCTACCTTGCGCCGGCTGGCTGCCCTGGTGCACCAGGCTCAGCGCCTGCTGCCTCTGGGCGAGTTGGTGGGAGAAAACCCAAGTCGCCTTGAGGTGATCGTCTGCTTCCTGGCGTTATTAGAATTGATCCGCCGCGGTCGGGCGGTGGTTGTACAAGAGCGGTTGTTCGGGGAAATCAAGGTGTGCTCCCCTGCCCTGCTGGCGGCCGGCGAGCCGGTCGGTAGCCAGTCGCGGGTTGCTGCGGATGGCCGGAGGTGAGGTTGCAGTTGCTTAATGGCAAGTTAAAGGCCGCCATCGAGTGCTTGCTCTTCGTGGCGGAAGAGCCTTTGCCTGCGGACCGGCTGGCAGAGGTGCTGGAGACGCCGGAGGCGGAGGTTGCGCAGGCGCTGCTCGACATGTCCGCGGACGGCGACGGGCGTGGAGTGATGGTGGAGAAGGTCGCCGGGGGCTACCGGCTGCTGTCCAAGCCGGAGTTCGTGGACTACGTTGCGCGCCTGCGGCGCCCGCGGCCGTCGAAGTTGGGCCGCAGCCTTCTGGAGACGTTGACCATTGCTGCCTACCGGCAGCCGATCACTCGGCCCGAGGTTGACCTGTTCCGAGGGGTGGATTCCTCGTACGCGGTTGAGGCGCTGGTGGAGTTGGGGCTGATAGAGGAGGCGGGGCGTAAAGAGGCGCCCGGGCGGCCGTTCCTCTATCGGACCACGCGGCGGTTCTTGGAGTTGTTTGGGCTCAACGATCTCAACGAGTTGCCGCCTCTGCCCGACCAGGGGTTCCAGGTGCCGCTGTTCAACTCGAGCCTGGGATTGGCCGGCGACCCCGCGCACTAGAAAGCCGGACGCGGTAGGGGCCCCGACCGAGTCGGGGCCCGGCGTAGGGGCGACCCGTCGGGTCGCCCTTTGTCTTGTAGGAGCCCTGGCGTTGGCGGGGTCTGCGCTGGGGCATGATAGGCCGGGAAGGACGGAGGAAGGGGCGGGGCCCCGCCGTTGGCGGGGTCTGCCTAGGGGCCGATCGACCGCCCCGGCGTTGACGGGGTCTGCCGAGGGCACGACACCAGACCGGGCGCTACATCCCGGTGCCGTTTCGCCCCGCCAAAGGCGTGACTCCCTGCATCCCGACGGCTGGCGCCGTCGCGGGCGGAGTCAAGTCTCCGCCCCTACGCCGCACTCCGTGCGGCACCTCCCAGGCCAACTCACGCCTAAGTACGTCCCCAATAGTGCGTAACTAGGTTCCGAATGTGCGTGCAGGGGTGAGTGAGAGGGCGTGCCGAATGCCAAGTTACGCACGTCTAAGTACGTCCCCAATGTTGCATAAGCAGGTGCCGAATCTGACAGACCTTCACTTTGGGTGGGCAAATAGGGGCAGGAACTATTCTGGGGGCCAGGGGTGTCGCCCCGCCAAGGGCGGGGCTCCTACATCCCGGCCCCGCCGTTGACGGGGTCGCGGACGGCATCCTCCTGAGGCGGGCAAGCAAGATGCCGTCCCTACGGCCTTGGGGCAGCGAGTTGCGTGGCCACCGTGCGGCGCGGGATGGAACCCGCGCCCTACAAGCACTACCGTGCGGCGCGGGATGGAACCCGCGCCCTACAAGCACCACCGTTCGGCGCGGGGTGGAACCCGCGCCCT
>CAZGSV010000025.1:21479-30413 GCA_964528605.1 uncultured Armatimonadia bacterium | reverse complement strand
GCCCCTACGGAGGCACGGGGGTGGTGCGGATGGCGTCGGCGAGGGCTTCGACGTCTTCCCAGGGGACGTCGGGCTCGAGCATGTGGGTGGGGCCGACGACGAGGCCGCCGCCGCGACCGACGGTGTCGATCATGTGGCGCACGGTGGCGCGGACTTCGTCCGGGGTGCCGAAGGGCATGGTGGTCTGGGTGCCGATGGTGCCCCAGAAGCAGAGGCGGTCGCCGTACTGCTTCTTGAGCGCAATCGGATCCATGCACTCGGGCTGCACGGGGTTGAGGATGTCAATGCCGATCTCGATGAACTCGGGCACGAGTTCGGTGACGTCGCCGTCGGAGTGGTAGAAGATGTGGATGTCGGGGCTCTCGCGGCGAGCGGCGGCGACGACGGCCGCCAGGCCGGGCTTGAGCCACTCCCGCCACATGCGCGCGCTCATCATGAGGCCGCGCTGAGTGCCGACGTCGTCGGCGAGGCGGATGACGTCGGCGCCGGCGCGCGCGAGGAAGGCGGCGTTGTCGCAGGCGAGGTCGGTGAGGGTGCTGAGGAGTTCCCGCGCGTAATCGGGGTGCTCGATCATGTCCACGAACATGGCCTCCATGCCGCGGAGGCGCCAGGCGGACTCCCAGATAGTGCCGAAGATACAGGGGACATAGGCGAAGGAGGAGTAGCCGCGGCGGTGGAGGTCGGCCATCTGCCGCGAGAGGTCGCGGCGGCGGTAGTCGGCGGTGACGTCGGGCCAGGGGTAGTCGCGGAGAGCGCGGACGGTGTTGACGGAGGCGAGCGGGTGGATCATGCGGGTGAAGTGGTACATGGAGCCGGGCACCCAGGCGACGCCCCATTCGTCCACCTCAGTGCCGGGGGGGAGGTCGTTGGGGAGGTACGGGGTGAAGTCGGGGCGCCGGGTGGTGGGCGCGATTTCGACCTGGCGCATCTCCCATTCGAAGTAGTCCTCCACGCTGGCGGCCCCGGTGCGCTGGCGGAAGACCTGGTATAGGGGGGGCGTGAGGCGGATGTGTTTGGGGGCGCGGTCGGTGGGCTCGTGGCGGAGTGCGCGGAGGAGGCGTTCGCGGGGTTCCACGGGCGGCACTCAAAGGTTGGACGGGGCTGATTGGGCGACTTGGCGGAAGCGGGTGAGGACGAAGGCGCGCGGCAGCGAGGTGAGCAGGTAGCCGAGGCGGGGGCCTTGAGGCCTGCCGAGAAGTGCTAGGTAGCAGGCCTGAAAGGCCTCCGCGGGCTTGAGGCCTTGTTGCTGAATGGCACCGTAAACGGCGCTGTGAACCTGCTCAGCAGTCCACACAGTGTGCGCGAGGTCGTCCGCCAGGCGCGCGAGCAGAGCGGCCTGGGACGGCGAGAGTCGGACTTGCGGAGCGGTTTCGAGCACCTGGAAGCGGGCCTCTTCAGGCGCGTAGCGCTCGAGCCAGCCGGCGGCCAGGCGGAGCCATTGTTCGAGGTCAGGGAGATCGCTTTCCTCGAGGGAGTAGCCGGTGCGGCGGAGAATCTCGAGAGCACGCGCCGCATCGCCGCCGGCGGCTTGCAGCACGACGGGCAGATGGGCGAAGGGGACGGCCGGGTAAAGGTGAGGCGTGGCCGAGACCTGTGAAAGTTCAAAGATGCGGCGGCGGAGGGCGTCCGCGGCCTCGCCGCCGGCGAGGTAGTCCGCCTGCAACTGCTGGTATTCCTCGACGAGGCGGAGGAGGTTGGTGCCCGGATCGAAATCAATGTGTTTCTCCGGGCGCACGCGGAGGATGAGGAACTTGACGAGTTCTGGGGGGGCGACTTCGAGCACGGCCTCGATGCTGACGCCGACGCCGGTGGAACTGGCCATGGCGCCGCGGCCCTTGAGGTAGATCCATTCGTAGACGACGGGGTAGGGCGGTTCATAGTCGAAGATCTCGCGCGCGAGGCGGGTGGCGGTGTCGTAGGAGCCGCCGGCGGTGGCGTGGTCCTTGCCGAAGGGCTCGGCGGTGACACCCAGGGCGCGCCAGCGGGCGGGCCAGTCCACGCGCCAGACGAGTTTGCCCCCGGCGTCGCTGATGGGGAGGGTCTGCTGCTTGCCGCAAGCGCATTCGTACTTGACCGAGGCAGGCGGAACCAGTTCGGCCGGAGCCAGGTGGCGGCAATCGGCGCAGGGGACGGAGTAGAGCGCACGCTCCTCGGTGTCGGGCCTGCCGGTGACTTCGGCGATGATGCGGCGCACTTGCTCGGCGCGCTCGAGGGTGACGACGACGAGTTGCTGCATCTCAGGCATGCGGTAGAGTTCTTCGGCGCGGATGACGCGAGGCTTGATGCCCAGAGTTGCGATGCTGGTGATGAAGGGGCGGAGGAAGTGGTCGGCGTAGTCTTGGCAGCAGCCCCAGGGATCGGGGACGCAGGCAAGCGGCTTGCCGACGTGCTGCTGATACTCCGGGGGCAGGAAGGGATAGACGCGGCGCAGAGGGTCGAGGGTATCGGCGATGTAGACCAGGTCGGCGTCGGCGCCGCGCAGAGCTTGGTACATAGCCTGGCCGGTGATCATTTCGCGCATGTTGCCGAGGTGAATGGGGCCGGAGGGGGTGATGCCGGTGGCGACGCGGTGGTGGGCGCGGGGGCGCTGGAGAATTGCCTCAGCGGCTACATCGGCCCAATGGCGCCGGCCTTGGTCGAGGACGGAGTCTGTGTTTACGCGGGGCATGGAACGGGGTAGAGAATATCAGATTTGGCGCGCGGGGTGGAGCCCGCGCGGCGGCGGTGAACGGAGGCGGGGCGCAGAAAGTGGGCTGGGCTCTGCAACTTTAGGCGCGCGCCGGTCGTTGGTTTGTGGTGGGCGTATCACACTATCGCCAAGATACGGTTGCTGGGCGGGAACGTTTTTGAGAGAGGAACGTGGCGTGGCGGCAGAGAAGAAGAAACCCGTAATGGTGGTGGAATCGTACGCCAAGGTGCGGACGCTGAGCCGCTTTCTGCGCGGACGTTACCGCGTGGTGGCCTCGGGGGGGCACGTCCGGGACCTGCCGGAGAAGTGGTTGGGCGTGAGCATCAAAGAGGGCTTCAAGCCTCGGTACGAGGTGCCGGGGGACAAGAAGAAGGTAGTCGCGAGTCTGGGGAAGGCGACGGCGGGAGCGCCGGAGGTCCTGCTTGCCTGCGACCCGGACCGAGAGGGAGAGGCTATCGCCTGGCACCTAGAGGAGGTGCTGGGCCTGAAGAACGCGCGGCGCGTGGAGTTCAACGAGATCACGAGGAGCGCGGTGGAGCGCGCACTCCAGCACCCGCGCGAGATAGACATGCAGCGGGTGGACGCGCAACAGGCGCGCAGGGTGCTCGACCGGATTGTGGGCTACTACCTGAGCCCGGTGCTGTGGGCCAAGATACGGGGCGGGCTGAGCGCGGGGCGGGTGCAGTCGGTGGCGCTGCGGCTGCTGTGCGAGCGCGAGGCGGAGATAGAGGCCTTCGTGCCGCAGGAGTACTGGACCATCGTGGGCACCTTCACGCCCGGGGGGCCTGGTGAGGCATTCGAGGCCACTCTCGAGAGTTACCAGGGCGAGAAACTGGAACTGAAGAACGAGGGGGAGGCGCAGGCGGCGCTCAAGGCGCTGGCCGGCGCGGAGTACCGGGTAAGCAGCATAGAGCGCAGGGAGGAACGGCGCCGGCCGAGGCCGCCGCTGATCACCAGCAGTTTGCAGCAGGAGGCGTCGCGGCGGCTGGGGTTCTCGGCTCGGCGGACGATGTCGGTGGCGCAGCAGTTGTACGAGGGCCTGGAATTGGGCGACGAGGGCTCGACGGCGTTGGTGACCTACATCCGCACGGACTCGGTGCGGGTAGCGATGGAGGCGGTGGGCGGCGGCCGCGACTTCATCCGCGACCAGTTTGGAGACCAGTACTTGCCGGAGAAGCCCCGCTTCTATCCGGTGAAGGCGAGCGCGCAGGACGCGCACGAGGCGATAAGGCCGACGGACGTGAGGCGCACGCCGGACCGCGTGCGGCCCTATCTGAAGCCGGAACAGTTGGCGCTCTACACACTGATATGGCAGCGGTTTGTGGCGAGCCAAATGGCGGACGCCGTGGTGGAGGTGACGGCGGGCGAGGTCGCGGCGCGCGATTACGGGTTCGGGTTTGCGGCGAGCAAGACGCTGTTTGCTGGACACTGGTCGGTGCACCCGCCCGCGCAGAAGGCGGAGGGGAAACCGCTGCCGGCGCTGAGCCAGGGGCAGGCGGTGCGCTGCCTGGGGTTGAAGCCGGAGCAGCATTTCACCCAGCCGCCCCCGCGCTACAACGAGGCCTCGCTCATCCGGACGCTGGAGGAGAACGGCATTGGGCGGCCGAGCACCTATGCGCCGATCATCCAGACCTTGCTCCAGCGGCGCTATGTGGAGAGGCGGCAGCGGGCGCTTCAGCCGACGGCTCTGGGGCGGCGGACGAACGATCTGCTGGTGCGTTTCTTCCCGCAGATCATAGACGTGCAGTTCACCGCGGGCATGGAGGAGGAATTGGACAAGGTAGAGCGCGGCAAGGAGGACTGGGTGGGGGTGCTGCAGCGCTTCTACGGCACCTTTGAGCCGCTGGTGCGCCAAGCGAAGGAGCAGGCGCGCAGCGAGAAGCCTCCGGCGGTGCCGACGGGGGAGAAGTGCGCCAAGTGCGAGGAGGGGGAGTTGGTGATTCGCGAGGGGCCGACGGGGAAGTTCATGGGCTGCTCCAGGTTCCCGCGGTGCCGGTATACGGCGCCGATGCCGGGTGAGGAGACGGAGCAGCGCCCGTGCCCGCAGTGCGGCAAGCCGCTGGTGCGCAGGCGGAGCAAGTATGGCTTGTTCTGGGGCTGCTCGGGCTACCCGGAGTGCAAGTACATCGCGGGGGAGGACGAGGCGGAAGTGCGGTGTCCGCAGCCTGGGTGCGAGGGGCGGCTGGTGCGGCGCACGGCGAAGCGGCGCGTTTTCTACCGCTGCTCGAAGCATCCCGAGTGCGACTTTGCGACCTCGCTGCGGCCCGTGGGGAAGGATTGCCCGGAGTGCGGCGCGCCTCTTGGGCGGCGCGGCAGGACCGGGGACGCGGTCAAGTGCCTGAACCCGGAGTGCGACTTTGAGGGGGATCTGAGCGCGGTGGAGGCCAGGCAGGGAGAGTCGGCTTAGATCAGCGCTTGGCCTGCGCCGGAGGGGCGCCTGAGGCGTGGCGGCGACGTGCCGATACGAGCATAGCCAGGGCTACGGCGGCCAGGGCGCCGCAGAGGTCCGCGAGCCAGTCCGGGAAACTGCACTCTCTGCCCGGCACCCAGCGCTGGTGGAGTTCGTCGAGCGCACCGTAGGCGACGGTCAGGAGCACGGACCAGAGCGCCGCGCTGCGAAGGTGACTCGCGTTGGGGACAATCGCCCTCCACACCAGTGTTGCCAGCACTGCGTAGAGGGCGAAATGAGCGACCTTGTCGGCACCGGAGAAGAGCGCCGGGCCGGGCGGGAAGCGGATGTGGGAGCTGATGAAGAGGAGGGCGGCCCAGAGCGCGGGGGGGGCCCAGCGCGAGCGGACGCTCACGAGAGGGCTCGCTTACTTCCGCTTGCTGCCGTTGCCGCTACTGGCGGGCTCGACGTGAATGAGCACCTGGCTGCCCGGGAGGATACTGCGGATCTCCTGTTCCAGGTGGTCGCACACCTCGTGCGCTTGCTCCACGGTCATGGCTGAGGGCAACTCCAAGTGCAGGTCCACGTCGCGGGCCGGGCCGGAGCGGCGGGAGCGCAGTTCGTGGAAACTGAGCCCGAGGGCTTGGTGCTCGCGCAGCACCTGCTCGATGCGGCCGCGCTCGTCGCGGGGCAGAGCGCTGTCCACGAGGTCGGAGAGCCCGCGGCGAATGAGGTGGGCGGCCTGCCAGGCGATGAGCGCGGCCACGGCCAGGGCGAGCAGCGGGTCCACGATGTTGAAGCGGGGGTCAATGTGGGCGGTGAAGCGCACGATGACCAGGCCGCCGACGACGGCGGCGGAGGTATAGACGTCGGTGCTGAGGTGGAGGGCGTCGGCCTCGAGGGCCAGGGAGTGAGTGCGCCGCGCGACGTGGAAGAGGTAGCGCGAGACTATCAGGTTGAGCACGGCGGACAGAGTCATTACGCCCATTCCTAGGACGTTGGCCTTGAAGTGGTGTTCGTGCATGAGGGCGGGGATGGCTTTCCAGGCGATCATGACGGCGACCCCGACCACGAGGAGCCCCTCGAAGGTACCCGAGAGGCTCTCGAACTTGCCGTGGCCGTAGCGGTGCGCTTCGTCCGGGGGCTGGCTGGACGCCCGCACGGCAAAGAAGGCCATGATGGCCGCGAGGAGGTCGTTGGCGGAATGGAGGGCCTCCGAGAGGATGCTGATGGAGCCGGTGGCTAGTGCGACGGCGGTCTTGGCGACGACCAACGTGGTGTTGGAGGCGACCGAGAGGGCCGCTGCCCGGGTCTTGGTCCTGGAGGTGCGCGACTGAGGCATTGGGGTAACTAGGCTGGAGCGGGCACGCCTACCGGGCTAGAAGCGGCGCTTGCGCTTGCCGCCGCTGGGACGGCGCTTGGCCTTGGTGTCGCGGCGTGGGCTGGGAGCGGCGGCGGTGGCGGGCTGCTCGCCGCTGCTCTCGGCAGTGGAGGCGGCGGAGGTTGGGGCCGAGGCGGCATTCTTCTGGAGGCCCGGGACGCCGGTAGGCACGCGGAAGGAGCGGGAGACTTGCACGGGCCCCCCACGCCAGCGCTGGATGGTGACGGCCAACTGGGGCGCGTTGAAGATGGAGGAGTAGGCGCCGGAGGTGATGCCGACCAGCAGGGCGAAGGCGAAAGAGTGGAGCGTGGTGCCACCGAAGAGGAAGATGGCCCACAACACGAACAACACCGTAAGCACGGTGTAGATGGACCGCGTCATGGTTTGCCACAGACTAACGTTGACGATCTCCTCGAAAGTGCCGGTGCGGCGGAGGCGCAGGTTTTCGCGGATGCGGTCGTAGATAACGATGGTGTCGTTGATGGAGTAACCGACGACGGTCAGGAGGGCGGCGACGAAGGAACTGTCCACTTCCAGGCGCGATATAGCGACGGCGCCGGCCATGATCAAGCAGTCATGGGCGAGGGCGAAGACGGCGGTGATGGCGAAGGTGAAGCGATAGCGCACGGTGATGTAGATGATCATGAGCACGCAGCCCAGGGCGAGGGCCCAGACGGCCCGGCGCCGGGTCTCGCTGCCCAGGGCCGCGCCGATGCTCTGGCTGGCGATCTCCTCCGGAGGCCCGTACTGAGCCGCCAGACTGGTGGAGAGGGCCTGCTTGAGTTTCTCTTTGACGGTCTCTCTATCCTTGGGCTGCACGGCCATGCGAACGGCGAGGATGTTGTTGCCCACAATCTGGAGGCCGGCGGTCTGTTCCACGCCCGCGACGGGCAGGGCCCTGCGGGTCTGCTCCAGCAGCGCGGTCTGCTGTGCGCGGGTGGCGCCCAGAGGCTTCTGGAACTGGTACTGGAAGACGGTGCCGCCGGTGAAGTCCACGC
Source organism: uncultured Armatimonadia bacterium (assembly GCA_964528605.1). Taxonomy (GTDB): domain Bacteria; phylum Armatimonadota; class Zipacnadia; order CAZGSV01; family CAZGSV01; genus CAZGSV01. Next base: position 22,956 of record CAZGSV010000025.1, on the reverse strand, counting down.
CGAGGTTGAGTCCGTGGCTGAGCAGCGCATAGAGGCCAGCGCCGGCGACAATGACCGAGAGCAAGTACCACAGGCCCCGGATGCGGACCAGGTCTACCTTGGGCGGGGTGTAGTACATGCTCATGCCTTGGCCCCCCGGGTGAACAGGCCGCTAAGCCCATGGACGAAGAAGCGGTTTTCAACCGCGGAGCGGAACCTGGACAAGTTGTTGATGAAGATGCGGGAGACGGTAATGGCGGTGAACATGCTGCACAGAACTCCTATGGTGAGGGTGAGCGCGAAGCCGCGCACGCCTCCGGTGCCGAGGCCGAAGAGCACGATGGCGGCGAGGACGGTGGTGACGTTGGAGTCAAGGATGGCAGACCAGGCGCGGGCGAAGCCGGCCTCGGCGGCGGCGCGGATGGTCTTATCCGTGCGCAGTTCTTCTTTGAGGCGCTCGAAGATAAGCACGTTGGCGTCCACGGCCATACCGACGGAGAGGATGAATCCTGCTATTCCCGGGAGGGTGAGGGTGGCGCCCAAGAGCACGAACAGGCCCAGCACGATGCCGGCGTAGAGGATGAGGGCCACGTCGGCGAGCAGGCCGCAGATGCCGTAGATGAGGAACATGAAGACCACTACCACAATGGCGCCCAGCGCGCCGGCGCGCAGGCTGCGAGCCACGGAGTCGCGACCGAGGGTGGCGCTGACGACGTTGGTCTCGACGACCTCAATGGGCACCGGCAGCGCGCCCGCGTTGAGCACCCTCATCAGGTCGCTGGCTTCTTCGGTGCTTCTTTGGCCGCTGATGATGCCGCGGCCGGGGATGACGGACCTGATGACGGGACAGGATTTGAGTTCCCCATCGAGGACGATGGCGAGGAACTGGCCGATGTGGGTGCGGGTAAAGCGGCGGAAGATCTGGGCCGCGGTGGGGTTGAACTCGAAGGTGACGGCGGTGGTCTGTTGGGTGTCGGGGTCGTCGGTGACGGTGGAGTTGGGCCTGAGGTCGCGGCCGGTGAGGATGAGTTTGCTTTTCTCGAGGACTTCGGGCCAGGGGACCTCCTGGCCGGTGCGCACGTCCTGGAAGTGGGTCTCGCCGGAGACGTCGGTGGAGACTTTGAAGCGGTTGGAGGGAATGTAACGGAACTCGAGGTTGGCAAGGCGGCCGATGAGGTTGATAGCCCTGGCGGGGTCTTGGACGCCGGGGAGTTGCACCAGCACCTTGTCCAGGCCCTCTTGCTGAACGGTGGCCTCGGCGACGCCGAGGGAGTTGACGCGGCTCTCAACGATGGTAACCACGCGGGAAAGGGTGCCCTTGTCCAGCAGGACGGTGTCGGGATTGCCAGACTCCTTGATCTTGGGGAACCGCTGCGCCAGGAGGTTGGGTATGTCTTCCCGGGCGGCGTCGGCTTCTCTTCCACCCTTGGCGCCGACGGTAACGGAGACGGCGTTGTCCTCAGGGAAGAGGATGTCCACGCGCTCATAGCCGCGGCGG
>CAZGSV010000025.1:18989-21469 GCA_964528605.1 uncultured Armatimonadia bacterium | reverse complement strand
CCTTGAGAGCCTCCCGCAACTGGTCGCGGGCGGCGGCATCAGGGTAGAAGGGCTCCTCGTTGCCGTAATAGAAGGTGGCCTGGGGGAGGCACCGCAGGACTAGCTGGGAGCCACCGATCAAGTCCAGTCCGAGCCGGATCATGGGCTGGGGGACGTAGATGCCGAGGCGGCTGAGGCGGGCGACGTACTTCTCTTCGGGGCCGCCGGGGCGGCGCTGCTCGACTGGTATGGGCTGGCCGTACTTGGAGAGGAGCTCGCGGACGGCGCGCTCGTAGTCCTGTTTCTCCTGCTCGCTCAGGGGGACGACGGGCACCTTGACCTGGGTGTCGGTGACCAGTTGGACGTTGCTCTTGGGGTCAAGTTCCACGCCTTTTGCCTTGAGGGCCTCGGTGATCTCCTTGGTCACCTTCTCCCGTTCGGGGTCGGTGGTGGCTATCTTCTTGGCGAAGGTGTACTGGAGAACGGTGACCAGTTCCGTCTCCGCGGCCTCTTTAGGGATGAGGCGAATGGGCTGGAAAATGACGAGAAAAGCCAGTACCGCTAAACCGAGAACGAAAAGTAGCCACAAGGGCTTTTGCAGGTTCATCCCCGAAAGAAGACCTCCCAGGAGAGCACTCGAGGTGGCAGGATAGCGACTTTTGCGGGCCAGTGTCAAGCCACAGGGGCGTTTGCCTGGGGCGGCAGGCCACCGGCGGGCCCGGCAGGTGCCGGCGGGGCGTGGGCTTTGGTATGATGCCTGGGGGTCGTGCTGCCGGGGTTGAGGGTAGTCGGAGAATCGGGGGTGAAGGGTTAGGATATGGTGAACCGCGACCGTCTGCTGGAGACCTTTTTGGAACTGGTGGCGGTGAACGGGCCGTCGCTGCGGGAGGGGCGCATTGCTGAGGCGGTAGAGGGGCGCCTGTGCGGACTAGGCCTGGCGCCGGTGCGGGACGAGGCAGGCGCAGCCATTGGCGGGGAGACGGGGAACGTCATCGCAGCGCTGCCGGGAACGCTTGCGGGGGCGGTGCTTCTCACCGCGCACCTCGATACCATCAGGCCGACGGAGGGAGTTGCGGTGCGCCGCGAGGAGGGCCGGATTTGCAGCGACGGCGGCACCATCCTTGGGGCGGACAACCGGGCGGGAGTGGCGATGGTTCTGGAGGCGCTGGCGGCGGTCAAGGAGAGCGGGGAGCCGCACCCGGCCGTCGAGGTGGTGTTCACCGTGGCGGAGGAGATTGGGCTGTTGGGGGCGAAGCACTTCGACCGTTCGCGGGTGACGGCGCGGGTAGGCTTGGTCGCCGATGGAGGGCGGGAGGTGGACACGGTCATCTCCGCGGGTCCGTGGCACAGCCGGTTCCGCGCTCGGGTGATAGGGCGCGCGGCGCACGCGGCGGTAGATCCCGAGCAGGGCATCAACGCCATCGTGCTGGCCAGCCGGGCGATCGCCGAGATGCGGCTGGGGCAGATTGACGTGGAGACGGTAGCCAATGTGGGGGTCATCAGGGGGGGCGAGGCGACCAACGTGGTGCCGGCGGAGGTGGAGGTCGAGGGAGAGGCGCGTTCGCAGTCGGCGGCGAAGGTGGAGGCGCAGTTGGCGCAGCTGGTCGGCGTCTTCGAGCGGCACGCGGCGGCGGGGGGGGGCAGAGCGGAGGTATCGGTGGAGGCCTTATACCAGGGGTACCGGCACGATCCCAACGCTCGGGTGCTGCGCATAATCCAGGCGGCGCTGGCGCGGCAGGGGATCAAGATGCGGCTGAAGCCGAGCGCAGGGGGCACGGATGCCAACTTCTTCAACGCCGCCGGCATCGCAACGGCGGTGGTGCCCACCGGGGCGCATAACCCGCACAGCAACGAAGAGGTGCTTTTCCTGGAGGAGTTCGGGGGCTCGGCCCAGTTGCTCTACGACATCGTAATGGAGGCGCCGCGGTTCCTGGAGGTCGAGTGCTAGAGGATGCGGGTGACCTCGTCGGCCTCGAACTCGGGCAGCGGGGCTAGGCGGCCGTCAGCGCCCTGCATGAGCAGGCGTTCAGCGGGAGGCGTGAGCGTGCCGATGCGAGCCGCTTCCACGCCTCGCGCACGCACGGCGCGGACTAGGGCGTCGCAGTCTCTCTCGGCAACGGCGATGAGGAGAGAGCCGGAGGCAAGCAGACCGAGTGGGTCGAGCCCCAGGGCCTGGCACACGGTCTTGGTCTCGCGGAGGATGGGCACCGCGGTCAGATCAATCGTCGCTCCAAGGCGAGACGCCTGAGATAGTTCGCGTACGGCGGTGGCGAGGCCGCCCTCAGTGGGATCGTGCATGGCATGAGTGGTGCGGGCCTCGGTCGCCGCTACCGCCTCGGCGACCACGCTGATGCCGGGTTTGCGCAAGAGGCTGCGGGCGCGGCGGAGGAACGCCTGGCCGAGCCCGGCGTTCTGGAGCCTGGGTGCAGCCTCACGGGCAAGGAGGGCCGTGCCTTCGAGGGCGATGCCCTTGGTGAGGATGAGCGCGTCGCCGGGCTTGG
>CAZGSV010000025.1:0-18979 GCA_964528605.1 uncultured Armatimonadia bacterium | reverse complement strand
GTGCGGTCCGATGGTTTCGCCCATCATCTGGCCGACGACGATGGGGCGCGGCAGAGCGTAGGTCACCTCGAAGTGGCCGCCGACGAGTTGCGCGCCCAGTTCGGCGCAGGCGTCGCGGATCTGGGCGAAGATGCTTTCGGCGAGGCTGGCGGTAGCCTTCTTCTCCGGCAGCAGGACAACCGCTTGGAACCAGCGAGGGCGGGCGCCCATGACCGCGATGTCATTCGCGTTCACGTGCACCGCGTACCAGCCGATGTCCTCGGTGACGAAGGTGATGGGATCCGTGGCGGTCACGAGCAGCCGCTTGCCCGGGCGGAGCACCGCCGCGTCCTCGCCTACCTTGGGGCCAACAACAACGTCCTTGCCCAGGGGCGGCAGCGTGCGCAATAGCCGGCCGAGCAGCCCTGGGGGAACCTTGCCGGTTGCCAGATAACGACGTTTCATGCGGTAGTCGGGCCTCCCTCGCGGGCGATTGTAGGGCCAAGCGGGGGCGGCGACAACCGGGCGGGGGCGGCTGTGGTAGAATGAAACTGAGGAATGAGGGCCAGGATGGCTAGGCGGCTGACCGAAGAGGAGGTCCCCGGGGTCTGCTTCATTGTTTGCGGGCCGTCGGGGGCAGGGAAGGCGACGCTGCTGCGCCGGCTGTTGGACGAGGTGCCCGGGCTGGCTCTGGTGCACTCGCTGACGACGCGGTCGCCGAGGCCGGACGACCTGCTGCTGGGCAAGTACAAGTATGTGGACGAGGCGATCTTTGAGGCGGTGGTGGCGCGGGATGAGTTTCTGGAATGGGCAGAAGTGCACGGCCGGTACTACGGCACGCCCATCTCGGAGGTGCTGCTGGCCGCCAGGGGTGGGAAGGACATCGTGCTGGAGGTGGACTATCAGGGCGCGTCACAGGCGCGACCGCTGCTGCCGGACTTGGTGAGCATTTTCATCGAGGCGCCCGACATGACCGTGCTGGCGGAGCGGCTGCACAGGCGGGACGCCGAGGCGCGGCCGGAGGAGATAGAGATTCGGCTGCGCACGGCGGAGGAGGAAATGCGGCACCGTTCCGAGTTCGACTACATCATCGTGAACGACGTGCTGGAGGCGGCGTTCGAGGCGCTGCACGCCATAGTGGTAACGGAGCGGGCGCGGCCGGAGCGCGTGCTGCGGCGAGGGAAGGTGACCAGCGGTGCCTAGCAGTCCGCTGAATGGGAAGCGCGTGCTGCTGGCGGTGAGCGGCGGGATTGCCGCGTACAAAGCGGCGGAGTTGCTGCGCTTGATGCAGAAGCGAGGGGCGCAAGTGGTGGTGGCCATGACGCCCAACGCGAGGCGCTTCATCTCGACGCTGACCATGGCAACGCTTTCGGGCGAGCCGGTGGCGACGGACATGTTCGCCGAGCGGGTGGAGTGGAAGCTAGAGCACATTGCGATCGCGGATCGCGTGGAGGTGATGGTGGTCGCCCCGGCGACCGCCGACATTATTGCCAAGTTCGCCAACGGCATCGCCGACGACATGGTGTCCACGCTTTTCCTTTCGGTGCGGTGTCCGGTGGTGGTGGCGCCGGCGATGAACGACGCCATGTTGGCGAATCCGGCGACGCAAGCGAACCTCAACATCCTGCGCGAGCGCGGAGTGACTATCGTCGAGCCGGAGGCGGGCTATCTGGCGTGCGGCAGAGAGGGCACGGGGCGGCTGGCGGAGTTGGAGGCTATCGCGGCTACCGTCGAGCAAGCGCTAAGCAGAGGCAAGGACTTGGCGGGGTACTCGATTCTGGTGACCGCGGGCCCGACGCGGGAGCCGATTGACGCGGTGCGCTTCATAAGCAATCCCTCGACGGGCAAGATGGGCTACGCCTTGGCGCAGGTGGCGTTCGAGCGAGGGGCCAAGGTGGTGCTGGTCTCGGGGCCGACCACGCTGCCGGCGCCGGGGGGGGTAGAGACCATTGGCGTGGAGACGGCGGCGGAGATGCAGAAGGCGGTGCTGGCGCGGCAGGGAGAGGCGGACGCGGTGATTGCCGCGGCGGCGGTGCTGGATTTCAGTCCGGTGGCGCCGGCGACCACGAAGATCAAGAAGGCGGAGGCGCCGCGACAGATCGAATTGGAGCCTACGCACGACTGGCTGGTGGACCTCGGACGCAACAAGGGGCGCAAGGTGCTGGTGGGGTTTGCGGCGGAGGTTGAGAACCTGCTGGAGAACGCGCTGGCGAAGTGCAAGGCGAAGGGACTCGACCTGATTGTCGCGAACGAGGTGTCGCGCGAGGGAGCCGGCTTCGGCAGCGACGACAACGAGGGGATTCTGGTCTATCCTGACGGCAGGCAGGAGGTGCTGCCGCGGATGCCCAAGACGCGCATGGCGGCGGTCATTCTTGACCGCGTCGCGGCATTGCTTAAGGAGCGGACGCCCGGACCGTGAGCAGCAGTGAGCCGCGTCTGGTGGACGTGGTCGTGGAGCGGAGGGGTGGGGCAGGAGAGCGGGCGTTTACTTACGTGGTTCCCGAGCACCTGCGCGGGGCAATCGCGATTGGCGTTCGCGTCCTGGTTCCCCTGGGCAAGACCACTGCGACCGGCCGCGTCGTCGGGATTCCCCCCGAGGCCCCCCCGTTTGCGCTTAAGGAGGTCATCTCTCTGGTCGGCGGGACGCAGCCGCCGCCGGAACTGATGCGGGTCGCCTCCTGGCTCGCCGACCATTACCAGGCGCCGATGGCGGAGTGCGTTCGGCTGCTATCACCTCCCGGTCCGGTGGCGCAGGTGCAGCGACGGTACGCGGCCAAGGGTGAGCCTGGGGGGGCGCTGCCGGGAGTGGCGGAGCAGGTGTGGAGATACCTGCGGGAGCGCGGACGCGCGGTCTCGCATAAGACGCTGGGCTTGCGGTTCGGCGAGCCCGCTCTGACGGAGGCGCTGCACGCGCTGGCGGAACGCGGGCTGGTGCAGGAATCGGTGTCGGTAGGAGAGAGCCGTCCGCCGCAGGGAGCGCGGCGAGTGAGCCTTACGCCCTCGGGGCAGGAGGTGCTGGAGGGCAGGGAGCAGGTGCGCCTGGGGGAGAAACAGTGGGCGGTGCTGCGAGCGGTCAAGGGGGCCGGCGGTTCCATGGGCGAGGACGCGCTGCGGCGGTTGCTCGGCTCCTCGGTACGGGAAACCGTCAGGGGCCTGGAGCGCAGGGGGCTGCTGGTCTCGCGGCAGGAGACGCTGGTCTTCAGCCCGGAGATGCTGGAGCCGCGCGTGGCGGCGGGGATGATCCACCTCACCGAGGCCCAGCGGAACGCCCTGGGGCGTGTGACCGCCGCGCTCAGGGCCGGAAGCGCGTCCCGGTTCCTGCTGCGGGGGGTCACGGCGAGTGGGAAGACGGAGGTCTACCTACGCGCCGCGGCGGAGGCGCTGGGCTTGAACAAGGGCGTCATGATGCTGGTGCCTGAGATTGCGCTGACGCCGCAGGCGGTGGGGCAACTGCGGGAGCGCTTCGGGCCGGGCGTGGCGATCATCCACAGCCGGCTGACTCCAGCGCAACGGGGGGCCGAGTGGCACCGTCTGGTCAGGGGCGACGCGCAGGTGGTGGTGGGACCGCGTTCGGCGGCGCTGGCGCCGGTGCGCGACTTGGGCCTGGTGATCGTGGACGAGGAGCACGAGAACTCCTACAAGAGCGAGCGCACGCCGCGCTACGACGCGCGCAAAGTGGCGGAGTACCGCGCGCAGCAGAGCAAGGCCGCGCTGGTGATGGGGAGCGCGACTCCGTCTGTGGAGAGCTACCATGCGGCGCGGCAGGGCGAGATGGAGGAGCTGCTGCTGCCGGAGCGGATCGACGGCTTGCCGCTGCCGGAAGTGGAACTGGTGGATATGCGCCGCGAGAGCAACGAGAACAAGAAGCGGCAGGTAAGCGCGCGGCTGCAAGAAGCGGTCTCCGAGGCACTGCTGCAAGGGCAGCAGGTGCTGCTGTTCCTCAACCGGCGGGGCTACATGACGCACTGCATGTGTGAGGAATGCGGGACGGTGCTGCGGTGCCCGAACTGCTCCGTTGGTCTGGTGTGGCACCGGGCGGCGGGCGTGCTGCGCTGCCATCACTGCGGCTACGTGGACCGCCAGTGGGAGGTCTGCCCGGTGTGCAAGGGGTCTTCGCTGACCTTCTCGGGCACGGGGACGCAGCGGGTGGAGAGCTCGGTGGCGGAGATGTTTCCGGAGGCGGGGTTGCTGCGGCTGGACCGCGATGCGGTGAGGCGGCGAGGGGCGCTGGTGGATTCGCTGAGGGCTTTCGCTGAGGGGCGGGCGGAGGTGCTGGTGGGGACACAGATGATCGGGAAGGGGCTGGACTTTGGCAATGTGGGGTTGGTGGGAGTAGTGAATGCCGACACGGCTCTGGCGTTTCCTGACTTTCGTGCGGGCGAATGGACGTTCCAGATGCTGGCGCAGGTGAGCGGCAGGGCGGGTAGGGGGCCGGGCGGGGGGTGCGTGGTGGTGCAGACGTACAACCCCAATCACTACGCGGTGCAGTGCGCCGCGCATCACGACTACGAGGGCTTCTACGCGCACGAGATCGCCGAGCGCAAGCGGTATCGCTATCCGCCCTTCGTTTCGCTGGTGAACCTGATTGTGTCGCATCGGCAGGGGCCGCTGGCGCAGCGGCTGGTGCGGCAATGGGAGGCGCACTTGCGCAAGAACCTGCCGGCGCGGGAGGTGGAGATCGTCGGTCCCGCCATCTGCCCGCTGGGGAAACTGAAGGGGCACTACCGGTTTCATATCTTGCTCAAGGCGCAGGATCCGTCGGCGGCGGCAGCGACGGCGGCGAAGTGGGTGGATGAACGGCCGGCCGCTGAGCGTCCTTTCTTTGCGGTGGACGTGGAACCGGTGTCCTTGCTCTAATTGTTGACTAAGTGGTAGGGCAGGAGGAGCAAGAGGAGAGGCGAGATGGCCCTGGAAGTGCTGACTTACGGCGACCCGGTGCTGCGCAAGCGCGCCAAGCCGGTGAAGCGCATTGACAAGGAGGTCCGCCGGTTTCTGGATGAGATGGCGGAGGCGTTGGAGGAGGAAGAGGGGCTGGGCCTAGCAGCGCCGCAGGTTGGGGTGCCGTTGCGCCTGGTGGTCTGTCGCGTGGAGGAGGAGGTCCAGCGCCTGGTGAACCCGCGGCTGGTATGGCAGAGCGGTGAGCGGGTAAGCGAGGTGGAGGGTTGCCTGTCGCTGCCGGGGCTGCGGGCGGAAGTCGAGCGGCCGGCGGCGGTGCGGGTCTCGGCTCTGGACGAGAAGGGCAAGAAGGTGAGTCTGGCCGCCGAAGGCTTGCTGGCGCGGTGCCTGTGCCACGAGGCGGACCACCTCAGTGGCCGCCTGTTTGTGGACCTGTGCAAACCGGATACGGTGCACTGGCTGGTGCGCGTGGAACCGGAGAACGAGGAGGACACTTTTCTCTACGAGCGCCGTTACACCACGTTGGAAGAAGCGCTTGATTTCCTGCTCAAGTTGCGCGAGCGCCGCCACGGACCGCAAGAGATGTAGCAGCGGGCGCCGGGCGATCGGCCTGGGCGCGGTGGCGGGAGTCGGCACACTTCTCCCTCGGGGGCACCCTAAGTGGCGAGAGTAGTCTTCTTCGGCACGCCGCAGGAGGCGGTGCCTTCGCTGGCGGCGCTGTGCGGCGCAGGGCACGAGGTGGCTTTGGTGGTCACTGCGCCCGATGCGCCCGCCGGGCGCGGGCAGAAGCCAAAGGCGCCGCCGGTAAAGAAGGCGGCGCTCTCGCTTGGCCTTCCGCTGATTCAGCCGGAGCGGGCGAGCGCGCCTGAGGCGGCGGAGCGCATCTCAGCGGCAGGCCCGGACGCTCTCGTGGTCGTTGCGTTCGGGCAGATACTGTCGCGGTGGCTGCTGGCCGTGCCCCGCTGGGGGGGCGTAAACGTGCACTTCTCGCTGCTGCCCGAGTGGCGTGGGGCGGCGCCACTGGAGCACGCGCTGCTGGCGGGCGCGCGGCGCGTAGGGGTCTCGATAGTGCGGATGACGGCCAAGATGGACGCGGGGCCGGTGCTGGGGAGCGCCGCCTGCGCGGTGCGCGACTGCGACGACCGCGGAACCTTGAAGGTCAGGCTAGCGCGCTTGGGGGCGGACCTGCTGCTGGGGGGGCTGTCGCGGCTGGAGAGGGGATTGGTCGGGCAGGTCGGCCAGGACCATTCACGGGCTAGCTACGCGCCCAAGGTGGCGGAGGAGGCATATTTGCTGGATTGGAGCCGGCCGGCGGAGGCGGTGGCGAGCGTGGTGAGAGCGGCGAGCCCGATCCCGGGCGCGTGGACGCAGTTGGGGGGTCGACGGCTGAAGTTCTATTGTGCTACAGTTCTGGAGAGCGACGAGCCCCTTCCCGCGCCGGGAAGGGTGGTGGCGGTGGTGGAGGATGGGGTGGTGGTCGCCGCAGGTGATGGTGCCCTGCTGCTGCGAGAAGGTCAACTTGAGGGACGCAAGCGGATGCCTGGAGCCGCGCTGGCGCAGGGGTTGAGGCTGCGCCCCGGTGACCGGGTGTCGGACGAGTGGCCGCCGCGGGAGGGTTAGCCAGTGGCCGTCTGTGAACTGAGACAGATGCTGGAGCAGGCGGAGCAACACCGCGTGCACGGCGCCTACGCCGAGGCCATGCCACTGTACGAGAAGATCCTGGAGGCGGAGCCGGGCGTGCTAGCCGCTCGACTCGGCATAGCGCACTGCTTACTCAACACGGGGGAGTTTGAGGCGAGCCTGGAGCAGTTCGTGCGCGCGGCCGCAGACCACCCCGATTCGGCCCCGGCCCGCCTCGCGTACGCGAAGATGCTGCTGATGCTCGACCAGACCGAAGAGGGCAAGGCCGAACTGGAGAAGGTGCTCGAACTGGATCCTGGCAACGCGGAGGCGGCGCGGCACCTGTCTTATCTGTAGGGCTTCCGCTCTCGCGGTCGGCTCAGAACGCTCCGCCAGACGCGCTCAGAGAGGCGGACGCGATCCTCCTCGGGCGGACAAGTAAGATGCCGTCCCTACGACTGGCCGCCAGCGTCTCTACGGCGTCAGTCCCAACTGGCTGGGCAGATAGAGCATGGGCTTGAAGGCGAAGAGGGCTGCGAGTTCGCGCTGGTCGCCGTAGTGCGGCGAGTTGGGGGCCTCGCTCTGGCCCGGGGGGCAGATGTTGACGCTGCGCAGTTCGGGCTTGGCGAGTTCGACGATCTGGATGTAGGTGCCGCGGTTGGTGCGTGGTATGGGAGGAAGCGGGACCAGGTCAATGGTGCCCTGCTTGTAGGTCCAGTGGGCGCGCACGGGATCTTGAGACGCCAGTTGCTCAAGTGCCTTGCGGAGCGCGGCTATAGTGACCTCGTCCTTGGTGCGCCCGTTGAGATAGTCGCGCGAGAGGGGCACCGACGACTCGGCACCCAGAAGCGCGTGGAGCACGGCGCTGGGCTGGACCAGGTAGGAGACGGGAAACTGGTTGAGCGCGTCGCCCATTTCCTCCGCGAAGATCTCGGTCCTGAGGGAAGAGAGCCAGGTCTCGAAGATGCGCTTGGGCACGCTGCCGTCGTCGGCGAGCCAGTTCCAGCCGCGGAGTTGCTGGAGGGCGAAGTGGAGGTCGGGGTCGCTGTCCGCTCCCGTGTTCTCCGCGGCACGCAGCAGCGGCGGCAGGAAGGCGGCGACGTTGACGTCATTGAGGCCGATCTCCATGGCGATGCGGCGCATGTCCTCGAAAGTGACTAGGGGGTCGCGCTCAAGGCGCGAGATGATCTCCTGCACGTGCTGAACGGCACCCCACACCGGCGTGTCGGAGCAGTCCCACCAAACGGCGGGCTTGTTGTTCCAACTGGCGAGGAAGCCCTGCTTGGGGTTGATGATCTGCGGCTGCTCGTCGAAGGCGACCACGCCGCGCCAGTCAGCCTCTCCGGTGCCGGGGACGGGGAAGCGGTAGTCGAAGCCGGGGGCGCGGCGGGGGTAACGGCCGCAGTACCAAAAGCCGATGTCGCCGTCCACGGTGGCGCAGAAGAAGTTGTGCGAGGTGGTGATCTTGGCGGCGAGGGCGGCGAACTCGGAGAGGTTGCGGGCGCGGTTGAAGCCGGTGATGGCCTCGAGCGTGCCGAACTCCTTGCCGCCGAAGGTCGCCTGCCAGCAATAGGCGATGTTGTTCTTGGTGTCCCACTCCATCACGGGCCCGTGGACGGTCGAGTAGATCTCGAGCGTGACAGGGTCGGCGCCTTTGACCTTGATGGTTTCGAGGCGGAGGGTCATATCGCGCCATTCGCCGCGATAGAGGTAGCGGTGCGGGTTGTGGGGATCGGTCTGCTCGGCGAAAGTGTCTATGGCGTCGCCGATGGCCGAGGTAGTGGTCCAGGCGAGGCAGTCATTGTGGCCGATGAGCACGCCGGGGACGCCGGCGAAGCCCATGCCGATGACGTTGAGGCCGGGCGCCATAAGGTGGATCTCGTGCGCGATCTGCGGCACGGAGAAGCCCATCTGCGGGCCGCCCAGCAGCAGGGGATTGCCGCCGGCGGAGCGGCTGGGTGCCACGACCCAGGCATAGGAGCCCATCTTGTCGGGCACGCCGAGGGCGGCGCGGCGGGCGCGCACCTCGGGCCCGAAGTACTCGGCATAGACGCGGTCGAGCAGGGCGCCGTCGGCCCGCAGCGCGAGGTCAGGGGGGGCCGAATGCTGGGCCGCGGCCTGCGGCCGGGCTGGGCTTTCGGCGGCGGGAATGGTCGTGGGCGAGGCGGGGTCGTTGAGCCAGAGGAAGTCGTTGAAGACGCTCATGGCCTGATCGCCGAAGCGCTCCTTGAGGGCTTGGAGCAGGCGGACGTTGCGCAACTCCTCGCCGCCCTCGCCGCCAAAGCGACGGGCCATCATGGTGCCGACGGCGACGGTGTCCAGCGGCTCCCAGGGAGTCCAGCCCTCCTTGAACGCCTCGAACTCGGAAGGCAGCGTTGCGGCGCTCTGGGCCTCGGCGACGTAGGCGTTGATGCCGTCGGCATAGGCGCGCACGCCGGTGGAGAGCTCCGGGGGCAGGGAAGCGATCTCCTGCTCCATCTGCTCTCTCGGAGGGAGGAGCAGGCGCGTCTCCTTATCCTCGCTGACCGCCGAGGGGCCAGTGACTTCGGCCAGCCGTCCCCAACCAGAGAGGCGGTACTTGGCGAGTTGCACGAGCCGGTCCTGAGCGACCGCGTAGCCGTTGCCGAAGAAGGCATCCCTGAGGGTGGCCGCGGAGACGTGCGGGACGCCGTAGTCATCCAGAACTATGGTGATCTTGGTTCCCCAGGGTGTTGCGACCTCGCTCTTGCTGAGCGCGGCGAGCGCCGGTAGGCAGGCGGTCAGCGGCAAGAGAACGACGAGGGCCAGGCCGAGCCGCTTAATCAGTTGCACGCGCACGAACTTCACCTCCCGAAGAGGATCGCGATATGGGTGGCGCTAGGCGCAGCGTAAGGCAGGGTGCCTCAGAACTCAAGTTTCAGAGTGACAATCTCATACGCCCCCACGGGGACGCGCAGCGGGCTTTCCGCCGGCAGCGCGGACTGCTCCTCCTCGAGGAGGTTGAGCAGAGACACGCGCTTGGGCCGGTTGGGGGTGATGATCTCGATGGCGCCCGCATTCCCGTAGTACTCGACCAGGCGGAGCACTAGGCCGCTGCCGTCCTCGGCTTGTTTCAGGGCCTCGAGGACCACGTTGCCGGCATTGACGGCGAAGAACGAATGCCGGGGGGGGAGAGGCCCTTCGCGCGAGGCAGTTTGCAGGCACAGGAGAGGCGCGTTCAACTCGTTCGCCTGCGCGACCGTGCCCCGGCGCCAGTCGCCCGTGTGCGGGTAGAGCGAGTAGACAAACTCGTGAAGCCCCCGGTCGGCGGCGGGGTCGGTGGGCCTGACGCCGCGTAGAAGCGTGAGGCGCATGATGCCGTTGTGGATGTCGGCGCCGTACTTGCCCTCATTGAGCAGGCTGACGCCATAGGCGGCGTCGGAGAGGTCGGCCCATTTCTGGACGGGGACTTCCCAGCGGGCGCGCTCCAAGGGCGTGTCCATGCCCGTGGCGCGAGTGACCGCCGCGAAGGGGGTGTCGTAGGTGGCTTGCGGCTCCATAATGCCTATGGGGAAGGCGGCTTTGAGCAGGCAGTTCTCCTCCTGCCAGTCTATGCGGTTGCGGATGTCGAGACGGCGGCTGCCGGCGGCGAGCATGATGTCTTGGGTATAGCGGCTGCGGCGGCCGCGAGCGGAGAAACTGGACCTGGTCACCCTTATGGCTGCGCGGACGGGCCCGCTTTCGAGCACGCCGATCGACTCGACGCGCCTGATGACGGAATAGGCGGTGTCGCGGCCAGGGATTGCCCCTCGCTGCGCCGGCGAGGGCTCCTCGAGGAGTTGGAGTTGGTTGCCGCTCTGGCCGAGGATGAGCACTTGGCGCTGATACTGCTTGTCGAAGAGGGAACTGATTTCGCCCGTTTGGGAGTCTACGCGGGCCTCGAGGAACTCATTCTCGACTACTTCCTGAGTGGCGCGGACCTTGGTTTCGCGGGCGCGCGCGGGCTCGCCCGGCTCCAACTGATAGGCGAGGTAACCGCAGGGGGGGACATCGGTCGCCAGGAACAATACCAGTGGAGTGCCGGCGTCAGTCGTGGTGAGTTGAGTGGGCACGGGAGCGCCGGAGGTGTCGGCCACCTGCCAAGGGCCTGGTCCCGGCGGCTCGACCTGCACGAGGCCGGAGCAGGGCCACGAGTGGGGGTTGAAGACAAGCAGGGGCGAGGAGAGGCCGCGGCTATTGACGTTGTCGGCGATGGCTTGGAGCGATTGGTTGAGGGCGGCGCGCGCCAGTTCGCAGGCGCGCTCGTAGGCGTCGGTTGCGGTGAGGTAGACGGGCGCCGCGCCGACTACGCCGAGCACGGCGCGGGATTGGTTGCCCAGGGTCAGCCTCCAGGCTTCGGCGAGTGGGTCCGCTGGATAGTGGCGGCCTAGGAGGCTGGCGATGGCGGACCACTGCTCGGCCTGGCGCAGCAGGACTTCGGTGTCGCGGTTGGCCTTCTTGAGGGCGGCGCCGGAGGTGTAGGCCTCGCGGTCGTACTCAAGGTAGAGTTCATCGTTCCACACGCGCAGGTTCTCGCGCACCTTGGTGGGTATGCGATCGAACCATCTTGTCGCTTGGCCCATGGTCACCTGCGGAAAGACGTCTCGTTGCTTGAGTTGGGGGAGCGACTCCAGGTCTTCCGCCCGGAGGCCCGGGCCCGCGGCTCCGCCGAAGAGGACGAGCACGTCGCGATGGCCGGTCTCGTGCTCGAGCCCCTTTACCTGATTGATGACGCTCTCGGCCCTCAGGGGGCCGCCCGGCCCGCCGTACGGAAGGTAGGAGAGCACGGAGGAGCCGTCGGGGCTGTTCCACCAGAAGAGATGGTGCGGGAATGGGTTGGTGTCGTTCCAGGCCATCTGTGCGGTGAGGAAGTAGTCTATGCCGCTCTTCTTGAGGATCTGGGGGAGGTTGCGGCTGTAGCCGAGGGATTCGGGCAGCCAGGCAACGCGGACGTCCACACCGAGGCGGTCATGGAGGTATTGTTTGCCGTAAAGGAACTGCCTTACCAGGGATTCGCCGCCGGGCAACATGCAGTCGGCGTCGGTCCAGGCGCCGCCGACCACCTCCCAGCGCCCCTGCCGCACGCGCTCGCGCAGTTGCCGGAAGAGGGCGGGATCGCTCATGTCCACGGACCAGTAGGGCAGCGCCGCCGGTTGCGCGAAGCGGAAGAGGGGGTACTGGTCCATCAGGGCGAGGACGCCGGCGAAGAGGTCACGGTAGCGCTCAGGACCCGGCAGCCAGAGCCAGCCAGGCTCGATGCTCGCTTGGCCGAGCAGCGTGGCCTGGTACTGGCCGGCGGCGCTGGCGGCGGGCCCGAGGGCCTCGCGGGCGCGGGCAGCGGACTCTCGCAGTCGCTCGTTCTGCGGGCCGGGCTCGGAGAAGTTGAGGAGGTTCAACGCGCGTTCGACCACCAGAAGAAGCCCGGCCTCGTCAGGGCGGCCGACGGCTACGCGGTGCGCGTCATGGATGTCCACGAGCAGCGTCGCCAAGGGCTCGACGGCCAGGTAGGCGTCAAGGAGGCAGGGAGCGCCCCGGGGATTGTCCACGCGGATGGCGATGAGGAATGTGCGGGCCGGTTCCGCGCGGTCGGTCAGCACTATGGGCGTGCACTGCTGCGCGAAGGCGCCACGGCCAGCGCCGTCCACGAAGACCTCGCCGCTGCCCTCGGCCAGGACGTTGAGCGTAAGGGTCAGGCCGGCCAGGGGCACGGAGCCGGCGCGGTCAGGGACGGTAAGGCGGGTCCGGTACCAGCCGGCGTAGGCAGCTGGCGGCCCTGTGTGGGGGAGGACCGCGTCGGCCCAGCCGCTGTCGTCGAGGGCGGGCGACGGCGCTTCAGGAGATAGGCCGGGGCAGAACTTCCAGGTAGGCAGGGGCAGTTGGGAGGCGGCCCGCAGGAGGTCCAGGGCGCTTGTGGGCTGACCGGCTGGCTGGCCTGCGGCCAGGCCGGCCGCCAACGCCAGCCAAGCCATGACGCCTACGAGAAGACAAGAGACGACACGCTTGTCGCCCAGCGCTACGACCTCCTCTGGGCGGCTGCTGCCGCGAGGCGCCATTCTATCACAGGCCTGCGGGCTGGGGCTAAGGGGCGGGGCGCATGGAGGGCGGGCGTTGTGACGGCCCCAGCGAGCGCACATCTCCGGTGCGCCGGTGGTGGTGGGAGGCGCGCTGTTGCGCCCCGGTCGCGGCTTCCGGGGGCGCTGAGCGAGGGATTGTTCTCCCCCTATTGCAAAAATCCGGCGGAACTGGGATAATACCGTCAGGACCTAGACTCCGAGCGAAGTCACGGTAGCAGAGAAATGGCGAGAGTGGGCCTTGGCCCACTCTTTCTGTTCTCGGACGGTGGCATCGGGCTAGGCAGGGGTTGGTGACCATGCCTGCGGGTCCCAGTTTGCCGGAAGTTGAGGTGAAGATTGAGGCGTTGCTGACCGCATGGGGGTACGAGTTGGTGGCCATGCGCTACTACGGCGGGCACAAGGGCCGTCTGCTGATGGTCATAGACAAGCCCGGCGGGGTCAGTGTGCAGGATTGTCAGACGGTCTACGAGAGGATCAGCGACTATCTCGACGTCTTGGATCCGATACCGGGGCCGTACGCGCTGGAGGTTTCGTCTCCGGGCGTGGACCGTCTGCTGACTAAGGACCGGCATTTTGCGGAGTCCATAGGCAAGCAAGTGCGGGTGCGGCTGCGGCACAAGCGTGGCGGCAGGCGAGTGTTCGTCGGCGCTTTGCGAGGCTTCACCGAGATGCAGATAGAACTGGAGGCCGAGGGCAGAGTAGAGAGGTTGGACCGATCGGAGATTGACGAGGCGCGCGCCTTGTACCAGTGGGACTGAGGCGCGAGCCTAGGCCGGAGACAGGGAAGCGCCATGATGACGGCTGACTTCATGGAAGCGTTACAAGAGGTGATGCGCCAGAAGGGCATCCCCGAGCGCGAGATCATCGGGGTTGTCGAGCGCGCCCTGGGTCAGGCCTATCGTCGCCGTTATGGGGCGGACGCGCGCATACACGTGGAGGTTGAGCCCAAGACACACCAGACGCTGGTGTTCGTGGAGAAGGACGTTGTGGAGGCAGTGACGGACCAGCACATGCAGGTGTCAGTGGCGGACGCGCGGCGCAGCGATGCGAAGGCCGAGGTGGGGGACATTCTGCAGGAGGAGATCTCGCCGGAGCAGTTCGGGCGCATCGGGGCGCAGGTGGCCAAGCAGACCATCTTCCAGCGGCTGCGCGAGTTGGAGCGGGACCTGGTCTACGATGAGTACAGCCGCCGGGTTGATGCGGTGGTGACGGGAGAGGTACAGCGGCGCGACGATCGCGGCAACATCTTCGTCAGCCTGGGGCGGGCGGAGGCGCTTCTGCCCAAGCGGGAGCAGGTGGAGAGCGAGCGCTACCGCTTCGCGGAGCGGATGAAGTTCCTGGTGCTGGAGGCCAGGCAGACGACACGCACGGCGCAGGTGATCCTGTCGCGGGCGCATCCCGACTTGGTGGCCAAGTTGCTGGAGTTGGAGGTGCCGGAGATAGGGGAAGGGGTGGTGCAGGTCGCGGGCGTGGCGCGCAAGCCGGGTGCCCGGACCAAGATTGCGGTGCGTTCGAACGACGCGAAGGTGGACCCGGTGGGCGCTTGCATCGGCAGCCAGGGCGCGCGGGCGATGGCGGTGGCGAACGAACTGCGCGGGGAGAAGATTGAGATCGTGCGCTACAGTGATGAGCCTCGCGAGTACCTGGCGAACGCGCTTAGCCCGGCTAAGGTGAGAGAGGTTCACGTGTCGCCGGAGACGAGGGTGGCGCGGGTGGTGGTGCCGGACGACCAGTTGTCGCTGGCCATCGGCCGCGGCGGGCACAACGTGCGGCTAGCGGCGAAACTCACGGGCTGGAACATTACGCTGCAGAGCGCGAGCGAAGCGGCTACTGGGCGGGAAGGGCTGTTGTTTGACTCCAAGGCGGAGGCGGAGAGCAGGAGCGAGGAGGCCGCATCGGCGGAGGCCGGCGCTTCTTTGGCTAGCGCGCCTGCGGCGGATGCGGGCCAGCCTCAGCCTGGCTGTGAGACGGAAGGGGCTCAGGCGTCGCCTTTGGCGGAGCCGGTGGTTGAGACGTCTGGGGCGGCACAAGACGATGTTGCAGCCGTTGGCGACGAGGTGGCCGAGCACGCGGCGGCTGCGCCGGAGGGGGAGGCAGCCGGTGGCGCATAATCACGTGGTGATGCGCAGGTGCATCGGCTGCAAGAGGGTGGCGCCGCAGACTTCCCTGTTGCGGGTGGTGCGAACGCGGACGGGGCAGGTGCTGGACGGCACGGGTGAGCACATCAGTGGCCGCAGCGCCTACGTGTGTCCTGCCCCGGGGTGCGTGAAGGCGGCTGGTCGTCGTAGAATGTTGGAGCGGGCGCTGTCTGCCGCGGTGTCCGAGGAGATATGGGAGCGCCTGCTGGCTCAGGCCGGCACGGGGACGCAGGTGGTGTGACGATGGCGAGAGTCCGTGTCTACGAGCTGGCTCGGGAACTCGGCGTAGAGACTAAGGACATGGTCGGGTTGCTGGCCGGCCTGGGCCTGAGCATGAAGAGCCACTCGAGCAGCGTGGACCAGGCCACGGCGCAAGCGATCAAGGAGTTGGTGCGCGAGCGACGGCGCAAGGCGCGACACGAGCAACAGGCGGAGGAAGCGGCTGCTGCGCCGGTGGAAGCGCCGGCGCCCCCGGCAGCGCCGGAGGCTACGCCGGCAGAGGCGGTGCGGCCGAAGCCCACAATCGTCGAGGGAGCCAAGGCGGCGCCAGCAGCGCCTGAGCCCAGTGCGGCCAAGCCGCCGGTGGATAAGGAGAAGCCTCGGATAGTGCGGCGGGTGCAGCCGCCGGCTGCGCCCGCGGAGCCAGTGATGCGCGTCCCCGCTCGACGGCCCACGCCGCCGTCCGCAGGGGCGCGTCCGTCCGCGCCCACGCCCCGGATGCGGCCGGTTGCCCCCCCGCCTCCGCGGCCGCAGCCAAGACGTCCGCAGGCGCCTTCGAGGCGCAGGCCGGTGCCCGCGGTGGTGGAGCAGCCAGTGGCGGTGGCCGAGCAGCCTGTAGTGGACCGCGGGGAACTCGTCGTGGCCGGTGGAATGACCGTGCGCGAGTTCGCCGCGCGGCTTGGCCTGCGAGGCGAGGAGGCCGTCTCCGAACTGGTGGGGCTGGGTGTCTTCAAGTCTTTGAACGAGATGCTAACGGTCGCGGAGATGGCCCCGCTCGGGGCTCGGCATGGTTACCGGGTTCGCCTGGAGGAAGAGAAGGCGGAGGAGAGGCCTGCGGTGGTGGAGGCGGGGCCGGCGCCGCGGGCCCCCGACGTGAAGTATGTGAGCGTGCCTCCGGTGGTGGCGGTGCTGGGCCACGTGGACCACGGTAAGACCTCGCTCTTGGATTACATTCGGCGCACGGACGTGACGGCCAGGGAGCACGGCGGCATCACGCAGCACATCGGCGCCTCCGAGGTGGAGCGGGACGGCAAGCGGATCGTGTTCATAGACACTCCGGGCCACGAGGCCTTTACTCAGTTGCGGGCCCGTGGGGCGCAGGTGACCGACCTGGCGCTGCTGCTGGTGGCGGCCGACGACGGTGTAATGCCACAGACGCTTGAAGCGCTGCAGCACGCACGCGCGGCCGGGGTGCCTATCATCGTGGTGGTGAATAAGATTGACCTGGAGGGCGGGGACCCGCAACGAGTGCGGAGGCAACTGGGCGAGCAGGGACTGGTGCCGGAGGAGTGGGGGGGCGAGACCATCTTCGTGGACGTGTCGGCCAAGAACGGGCAAGGCGTGGACACGCTGCTGGACATGATCCTGCTGCTGGCGGAGATGCGGGAGTTGAAGGCGCCCATCAACGTTCCGGGCGCGGGCATTGTCATTGAGTCGGCGCTGGACCCGGCGCGTGGCCCGCTGGCCAGCGTGCTGGTGAAGGAGGGCCGCCTGCGCAAGGGGGACGTGATCGTGTGCGGCACCACCTGCGGGCGGGTGCGGCGCATGACTGACTGGCTGGGGAGCGAGGTGCCGGCCGCGGCCCCGGCGAAGCCGGTGGAATTGTGCGGACTTACGGATGTGCCGCGGGCAGGCTCGCGCATTGAGGTGGTGACCGACCCGAGGCAGGCCAAGGCGCTGGCGCGCTACTTGGCCGAGCAGCGGAAGCAGGAGACGGCCGCTCGGTTGCGGGCGGCGCCGATGCTGGTGGAGACGGCGCCGGGGCGCAAAGAACTGCTGGTCGTGCTGAAGGCGGACGCGCAGGGCTCACTAGAGGCCGTGACGCACGGGGTGGAGCGACTGGGCACGGAAGAGGTCAAGGCGCGCTTCATATATCAGGGCATAGGCAATGTGGCGGAGTCGGACGTGATGCTGGCGGGCGCGGGGCAGGCGCTGGTGCTCGGCTTCAACGTGCGCGCCGACGCGGCGGCGCAGAGATTGGCCAAGCAGGAGGGCGTAGTGGTGCTGCTGTACAGCATCATCTACGAGTTGACCGAGGCAGTGCACGCCTCGCTGGAAGGGCTACTGGAGCCGGAGTATCGCGAGGTGCTGATAGGTCGGGTGGAGGTGCGCCGCCTGTTCTTCTCCGCGCGCAGCGGGACCATCGCGGGCTGCTACGTGCTGGAGGGGAGAGCGGTGCGGGGCGGGATTGTGCACGTGACGCGGAACGGCGAGGTGGTGTACAGCGGGCCGCTGACCTCGCTACGCCACCTGAAGGACGATGTGCGGCAGATGGAGCAGGGATTCGAGTGCGGGATTGTGCTGGATGGGTTCAATGACTTTCAGGAGGGGGATGTCGTCGAGGTCTATGAGCGGGAGCAGGTAGCGCGCACGCTAAGATAGAGGAGGGTGAGGGCAGTGCTGGTGGGTCGCTGCCGGGTGGAAATCCTGGTGCACGATAGTCGCTCCCTTAAGGACAGGCGACGCGTACTGGACAGTGTCATGGAGCAGTTACGTCACAAGTTCAACATTTGCGTGGCGCAAGTGGATCGCGCCGAGCGATGGAATCACGCGGTGCTGGGCATCGCGGTGGTCGCTAACGAGCGCCGTTTCCTGGACAGCGTGCTCACGCGGACGGTCAACGCGCTGGAGGCTGACCCGCGGCTATCCGTGCTGGGCGCAGAGGTGGAGATAGATTGAGAGGCCGGAGCCATGTCTATTCGGCAGAGGCGGGTAGCGGGACTTATCAAGGCCGAGGTCGGGAGCATCTTGCAGACCAGGCTGCGGGACCCGGAGATCGGGTTCGTGACGGTCACTGACGTGGAGGTATCGGGCGATCTGCGGCATGCGGAGGTCTTCGTGAGCGTGCTGGGCACCGAGGCGGAGCGGGAGCAGACCATGAACGCTCTGCGGCGGGCGCAGGCGTTCGTGCGGGCGGAGGTGGCGCAGGTACTGGATCTGCGTTACGCGCCCGAGATCGTCTTCCTCTACGACCACTCCATCGAGCGTGGCGCCCGCATTTTCGAGTTGCTGGCCGAGATCCAAGACACGCAGAAGCAGGATGAAAGCGAGAAGGATGAAGGGAAAAGCGGCTAGTCCTCAGGCGCTGGCGGCCGAGGCGCTGCGGGCGGCAAAGCGGGTTATCATCGGCGTGCATCCCCGCGCGGACGGCGACGCGCTCGGTTCCATGGTCGCGCTGGCACTGGCGCTGCGGGCCCTGGGCGGGCAAGTCAAGATGTACTCGCCGGACGGCGTCTCCCCCATGTACCGCTTTCTCCCACTGGCGAGGGAGGTCTCCGACCTGGTGGCTGCGGCGGACGTGGAGGCCGCGGACGCGGTCGTCTTGCTCGATTGCGACGGCGCTGCTCGCACCGCGGCGCTGGAGGGGCTGCTCGCGCGAGCCAAGCGGGTGGTGGACATTGACCACCACGAGCGGGAGCGCGCCTTCGGCGACGTGCAATGGGTGGAGCCGGAGCGGGCGGCGGTAGCGGAGATGGTCTATGCGCTCCTTCTCGAGATGGGCATCGGCATCACTGGAGAGATGGCGACCGCTCTGCTGGCGGGCATCTACGTGGACACCGGCTCCTTGCGCTACCGCAACACTAAGGCGCACACCTACCGCATCTGCGCGGAACTGGTGGAGCGGGGCGCGCGGCCGGAGGAAGTGAGCACCTGGCTGTACGAGGTGCGCTCCTACGGTGGGCTGCGCCTTCTGGGCGCGGTGCTGCAAAGAGCCAAGGTGGACCCGGAGAGCGCGATCATGTGGAGCGCGCTGCCGCACCAGACGTTCGTGGAGTGTGGAGCGTCGCCGGACGATATGGAGGGCGTGATTGACTTGCTGCGCGGCCACCGCGATTCTCGCGTGGCGCTGCTGGCCTACGAGCGCGAGGACGGAGTAGTGAAGGTGAGTCTGCGCTCGAAGGCGGCGCTCGACGTGTCGGAGGTGGCGCAACTGTGGGGTGGGGGAGGGCACGCGGCCGCCGCGGGCTTTGAGCGGGACGCCCCCATGCAGCAGGTCGTGGAAGACGCCCTGATTGAACTGCGGGCCCGGCTGACGGGGAGTTCCTAGGCAGCCCG
>CAZGSV010000024.1:0-31296 GCA_964528605.1 uncultured Armatimonadia bacterium | reverse complement strand
TGGCCTCGATGAATACCTGCATCTTCGGGTCCTGCGAGAAGAACGGGTCCTTCTGCGCCTCCAACTCAGCAGGTATCTGATAGCACGCCTTGGTGAACTTCACCAGATTGGGCGTGTCCAGGAAGAAGCGGGCGAAGCGCCAAGCCGCGTCCTTGTGTTTGGCCGCTCGCGGGATGAAGATGACGAAGACATCGCCCACGGAGGCCGCGCGCTTCCTTGCCGGCAGCGGCGCCACCGCGTAGGGCAACTTGGGCGAGTACTTCTGCACGTTGATGATGCCCCACGGCCCCATCATGCTCATCGCCATCGTGCCGGCGTTGAAGGGCGACTGCGGCGTCTGGTCCAGCCCCTGCCCGAAGCCGATCTGGGATACCCGATCCTTGCGCATCAGGTCCACCAGAAACTGCAGTGCCTCCACACCCTCGGGTCCGTCGAAGGCGACCTTCTTCCCGTCAGGCGAAAGGAACTCGCCGCCCGCCTGGTAGAAAAGCGTGAGGAACGTATCGCTCATCGTGTCCTCGACCTGGTACGGGACATCCAGCCCGGCTTGCCGGATGCTTTGGCCCTTCCACGCGGTCATGCGTTTGGCGTAGTCCTCCAGTTCCTCCCAGGTCTTGGGCGGGCGCTTGGGGTCGAGGGCCGCCTTCTTGAACAGTTCCGTGTTGTAGTAGAGCACCCAGGAGGAGGCGAAGACCGGTAGGGCGTATGTCTTGCCGCCATACACGCAGCCCTTCATCAGCGACGGCTCGAACTGCTCCCTGCTCATGCCGGCTCGCTTCATCAGATCGTCTAAGGGCTCGAGTTGCCCCGCCGCCGCGTAGCGGGCTAGGAACCAGACGTGGTTGGAAGCCACATCCGGCGGCGTGCCGCCCGCCATCGCCACCAGCAGTTTCTTGTTCTGCTCCTCGATGTCGAAGAAGCCCTGGTGATTGACGGTGATGCCCTCGGCTTTCTGGAAGTCCTGAATCAGCGCCTGTCGTGCCATCTCTTTGGAGCCCATCAGGGAAGACCAGAACGCGACTTCCTTCTCCGCTTTGCCCCCACCGCCCCTGCAGCCCACCCCGCCCCGAGCCAGCCAGCACAGTGCCAGCAACAGCACCGCCGCGCCCGCTCTCAAGTGGCTCCTCATGTCGAACAACTCCTCGCCAAAGGCGTCCTCACTTGCAGCCAGGCTAGCAACCGGCTCGCCGCCCGGTCAACCTGCTCGCGTTTGCCAAGGCTGGGGGCGCAAAGTAACCTGCACCTCTGGTGGCATCCGCAGTCAGGAGGGACTCGGCAGATGGCAAAGGAACTGCTGCTGCGCTACGGAATGAACCCGCACCAGAAGTTCGCGCGCGCCTTCGTCACCGAGGGCGAGTTGCCTTTCGCGGTGCTCAACGGCGCGCCCGGCTTCATCAACCTGCTGGACGCGCTCAACTCCTGGCAACTGGTGCGCGAGTTGCGGCAGGCGCTCGGACTTCCCGCGGCCGCGTCTTTCAAGCACGTGAGTCCGGCCGGTGCCGCGGTAGCCGTGCCCCTCAGCGAGCAACTGAAGAGCGCCTGCTTCATCGAGGACATGGCACTATCGCCGCTCGCGGTCGCTTACGCGCGCGCCCGCTACGCCGACGCCATGTCCTCCTACGGCGACTTCGCGGCGCTCAGCGATGTGGTTGATGTGCCGACCGCCGAAGTCCTGCGGCGCGAGGTCTCCGACGGCGTCATCGCGCCCGGCTACGAGCCGCAGGCGCTGGAGATCCTCAAGAGAAAGAAGCAGGGCAAGTACCTGATACTCGAGATGAACCCGAACTGCGAACCGCCCAAGCGCGAGTCGCGCCAGGTTTTCGGCGTCACCCTCGAGCAGGACCGCGACGACGCCGTCATCGGCCCGCACTTGCTTCAGAACGTCGTCACCCGCAACCGCGACCTCCCGCCCGAGGCGCAGCGCGACCTCCTCGTCGCCACCGTCGCGCTCAAGTACACGCAGTCCAACTCGGTCTGCTTCGCGCTCGACGGTCAGGTCATCGGCATGGGCGCCGGGCAGCAGTCGCGCGTCCACTGCACCCGCCTGGCCGGCGGCAAGGCCGATCTGTGGTGGCTGCGGCAGCACCCCGACGTGCTGGCGCTGCGCTTCAAGCCCGGCGTCTCGCGCGCGGAACGCAACAACGCCATAGACAAGTACCTCGCGGAGGGCCTGGGACCTGCCGAGCGGCGGGCGGGCGAAGCAGCGTTCGCGGAGCCCCCCCCGCCGTTCGCGCCCGAGAAGAAGCGGGCCTGGCTCGATCAGTTGCGCGGCGTGGCGCTCTCCTCGGACGCCTACTTCCCCTTCCGCGACTCGCTCGACCGCGCCTCCCAGAGCGGCGTGCAATACGTGTTGCAGGCGGGCAACTCGCTCCGCGACGCGCAGGTCATCCAAGCCGCCGACGAATACGGCATGGTCATGGCCTTCTCCAACCTGCGCCTCTTCCATCACTAGACGGGCGGGGCAGCCCGGAGGGGGCCGGCGGCGCGTCCTGAAGCGCTCTCCCGCGGCTCGCCCTAGAACAGCGGCTCGCCGTAGATGCTGTCCACGTGAATCCCCCGCAGTGGCCATTGCAGCGCCCGCCACACGTCCTCCAGCCCGCTGTGGAAGCAATGCTCAATGTCGTAGTGGAACGTGTTGATCGCCGGGAACGCCAGCACGCCGGCCTCGGTCACCGCGCCCACGAGCCCTTCGTTCAGATCGGCCACCTTAGCCATGAACCAGTAGCGGCCCGGCTCGACTTTCCCCGCCTGCGCTCGCGCCAGCGCCTCCTCCGGCGACAGCCAGTTGATGGTCCGCTCACGCAGGAACTCAGGAGCCTCCCTGCCGAAGAGGAGCGTCCGCTGCCACCAGGAGTGCCGCTCAAGTGCCTCCGCGACGCGCTTGTAGAAGGCCGGCGCCGCCTCCGCCACCTTCAACTCCAACTGGATTCCCGTGCCCTCCGGCAGCGCCTCGAGCCAGTCCTCCAAGGACACTGGTCCGCCCTCAGCGTCCACATAGCGCAGCCGCTTGAACTGCGCGAGCGTCAGGCTCGCGATCTCCCTCTCGTCGCCGCACACGCGGGTGGCGTCGCGGTCGTGGAAGACCACGGGATGGTGGTCTGAGGTGGCGCGCAGGTCGGTCTCGAGCATGTCATAGCCAGCCTGCACCGCAGCCAGCAGCGCATCGAGGGAGTTCTCCGGCCTGCACTCGTCCACGATGCCGCCTCGGTGCGCCGCCTTTAGCAGAGGCAGGCCGGCCCTCCAAGGTATGCCCAGCCTCTCGCGCCACTCCTCAATCGTCATCTTCATCTCACCGGGCCTGCATATTACGCTTCGCCGCCCCTCCTTGACCAACCAGGGGGGCGGCCCTAACATCCCGCGCAAAGGAGTGGGATGATCAATGGCCTCCTCAGCAACCCCCGTGCGGTTCGGCATCGTCGGTCTCGGCATGGGCCACGGCCGCGCCAAGACCGTGCCCAACACCCCAGGCGCCGAGTTGGTCGCCGTGTGCAGCCTGGTGGAAGAGCAGGCGCGCGCCGTAGCCAAGGAACTAGGCTGCGAGTGGACGCTGAACTACGACGACCTGCTCGCCCGCGACGACATTGACGCCGTCGGCGTCTTCACCCCCAGCGGCTGGCACTGCGACTTCGCCATCCGCGCGCTCAAGGCCGGCAAGCACGCCTTTACCACCAAGCCTATGGACGTTCGCGTGGCCAAGTGCGATGCGGCCATCAAGGCCGCGGCCGAGGCCGGCAAGGTGCTCGCCGTGGACTTCGACAGCCGCTACACCCCGTCCAACCACCAGATTCGCCAGGCCATCCAGCAGGGCGCCTTCGGCCGCCTCTTTCAGATTGACCTGCGCATGAAGTGGCTCCGCGGGCAGGACTACTACGACGGCGGCTCCCCCCCCGGGTGGCGCAGCCGCAAGGAGACCGAGGGCGGCTCCATGGCCAACCAGGGGGTTCACTACGTTGACCTGGTTCAGTGGTTCGGCGGGCCGGTGCGCTCGGTCACCGGGCGCATCAACACCTTCGGCCACAAGATCGAGACCGAGGACCTCTCCAACTCGCTCTGGACCTTCGAGTCCGGCGCCTGGGCCTCGGTCGTCACCACCACCTGCAATACGCCGGGCCAGGGCACCGTCATCGAGGTCAGCGGCGATCAGGGAACGCTCATCTGGCGCAACAACAAGATCGAACTGTGGGAAACCACCACCGGTGCGAAACTCGAAGACTTCAGCGCCCCCCCTGACTTGGCCGCCGGCATCATCGCCGACATGGTCTCCGCCATCACCAAGGGCACCAAGCCCGCCGTGGAAGGGCAGGAGGGGCGCAAGTCAGTCGCTCTCCTCGACGCCACCTACCGCTCCGCCGCTGAGGGCCGCGAGGTGGCTGTCCAGTAGGACTCGCCACGCCGCACCGCGCCGCGGCGATCTCAGGCGGCCAGCGTGATCCCGGGAGTCTAGGCTGAGAGGACGAGCCTCTTTGCCGGCGCGTCCTCGGGCATGTGCAGGTGGCCCTGGCGCGCCCCGGCGGGCATCGTGCCCGGCACGTACACCAGCGTCAGGGGCTCCTCGACCTTGAGGCCGTGCTCGTCGCCCGCGTAGGTTACCACGATATCCCCGGGACCTATCGGGTGCTCGCGCCGCTCGCCCTTCTCGACGAGAATCGCGCTACCGCGCCCTGACACGATAAACCACGGCTCGTCGTAGTCGTGGAAGTGCAACTCCACCTCTGCTCCACCCTCGAACTTCACCATGTTCTTGCCCTTAGGCAACACCGGCATCTTCGCGGCCTCCGTTCAATACTTGGGATCGTAACCTAGTTGCTCCATCGCCAGGCGGCTCGAGTGTATCGGGCCTCCGCGCATCGCCCAGTCCAGGTCCTTGATGCTCCCCACTCCGGCCGCCGCGATCTTCTCCACTACCTCGGCCCCGCTCTCCGGCCGCCCGTCCTCGCGATACCTATAGCGCGACCCAACGTGGTACACCGAAAAGCCCGCGGGGCCGCGCTCGATCGCCAGCCGGAATGCCTGCGCCACATCGCCGACGTCAACTCGAGTCCAGATGATGTCGCACGCCGGAAGCGTGTTGCCATGCTGGGCCGCGTCGAAGACTTCGCACAGGCGCAGACACGCCACCTGCATCCCGAAGCGCACCGCAAACGAACGAGCCGTCTCCTCGTTCAGCAGTTTGGTGAGGCTGTAGGCTTCCTCGGGCTGCGTGGGGTGGCACTCATCAATCGGGTAGTAGCGCGGCTTGATCTTCTCGGCGCCGCCGAGCCAGCCGCCCGCGCAGATGCTGCTGGCGAGCGCTACCTTCCTCACGCCGGCCGCTTCCGCGGCGTCGAGCACGTGGTAGGTGCTCAGGCAGTTGACGCGCATTACCTCGGGCCATTCTTCGCGCGGACGAGGTTCCTTGATCGCGGCCAGATGGCACACCGCCTCGACGCCTGCCATCAGCGGCTTGACTGCGGCGAGGCTGGTCAGATCCGCCTCCCGGAACTCGCAACCTAACTTCGAGGAATCCACGATGTCCGTGGCGCGAACCTGGTGCCCGTGCTCCATCAACTCTCTCACCACGCGTCCTCCCACGAAACCGGCAGCCCCTGTCACCAAGACTCTCATTTCTCTGCCTCCTTCGTGCCGTCTCTTGACTCTAGCGAAGTCCTGCGGCCTCGGACAGGAACTCTCGCATCAGCGGCGCCGGGATCGCGCCGCGAGCGCGCTTCTGCCAGCGTTGCGCCTCCGCCCAATCGCCGCGCCCCCGCGCCAGCGCAGCGAGTCGCAGCGGGGCTATCGCGCTGTGCGACATGGCGGCCGCGATGCGGTACTCGCCCTCTGCCCGCTCCAGATCTGCGCTCCTCTCAGCCAGCAGACCAAGCAGTGTGTGCAGCCCGCTGCTCTCGACGCCCTCGCGGCGCAGTCGTTCCATCTCCCGGGCGGTCTCGGCCGGAGCGGCGCCCGCCCTGGGGCGCGCGTGAGCCAGCATCAGGGCTTTGTAGCCCCATTTCTCGATGAGCGGGGCGTAGGGCGGCTTGCTGCGCAGGTACAGCGAGGACACCCCGTCCCCGTACACCGCCACCCATTGGCCCTCGGCCTCCAGCCGCCGCGCAAACTCCCAGTACACATTCGCCTCGGGCCCAAGGATCACGATCCCCACGCCCGCTTCATCCAGCGCCGGAGTCGGGTTGCGACTGCTCGTCACGGCCTCCGCTATCCGGCTGAGCGCAGGCGGGTAGTCCGTGAACCCGTCTATGAACAGGCGGTAGGTGGGGTACAGCCGGAACGCTAGGTAGTAACCGTCACCGTAAGTGTTGAACAGCCTGCCGGGGGGCCTCTCTCTCAATAGCCAATCGGTCGCGCCCACCGGCAGCATCTCCACGTTCTGCCCAAGCCCTACCTGAACGCCATGCCACGCGAAGGCTGTCCAGCGGTTCCACATGCCAAGGGCCATTAGCGCGCTCAACGCGCACCAGGCTAGCGGCGGAGCCCAGCCCGGCAACCTGCTTGCGGCCTTTCCGGGAGGCGGCGTGCCGCCGGCAAAGGCGGCAACGCCAAGCGCCACCAGCGACGCCGGCCACACTTGCCTCATCATCTTGACCGCCCAGCCCGCGAGCACAACCAGCGGAAGCCAGCCCGCGAGAGGCGCGCGCGTCCCCTGCCGCATGAGCAGCCAGGCAACCCAGAGAACCAGGGCGGCCAGCGCCAGCACGGGAATCCAGTTCTGACGGTAGCCCACCCACAGCGGCATGTACTCGGTGACTTGGGTGGTCAGCCCCCCCAGGCCGCCCCCGAAGGACCAGGCGTGCAGTCGGGCGCCGTTGGGCGTAGCGAACGAGGTGGCCGCGAAGGCCACAGTGGCCACCACCAGGTGCTTCACTCGCGCGGGTTCGAGGGCCCCGGCCGCCGGCAAACCCCTTCCCCGGGCAAGCAGGTAGTCGGCCACCGAGCCAACGGTGAACGTGCCAAGAACCACGACACCCGTGAGCATACCTCCGTGGAGGTTCACCCACACCAGACCCAGGGGTATCAGGACCCACAGGGAGCGCGTCCTTGCCGCCCGGTAACTGCACAACAGCGCCAGAAGCATGGCGAGCCCCAAGCCGCTCGTGGCCTCCGGCCTCATGGAGAAGCGTCCCGCGACCGCGACCACGCCCAAGGCGGTCAGCCAGACCGCTGCCGGACGACTGCACCCCTCTCGCCGGCAGGCCCAGTAGAGTAAGGCGAATGCGCTCCAGCTGAGGCCGATGTCCAGCACGTAGAGCGCTCCCAGCCCGCCCAGCCGGTAGAGCGCGTAGACCATGACCTCAAACAGCCAGGCGTGCGCCAGCCAAGGATGCCCCGGCCAGGTCCAGAGGATGTCGCGGCTCTCCGGGATGCCCCGGTGCCGCACGATCATCTCCCCGATCTTGAGGTGTTCCCAGATGTCACCGTTCCCGACCTTGAGGCAGTGCAGCAGCCCAACCCAGGCCAGCAGGGCGCACAGCCACGCCCAGTCCCACCTGTCCAACGGGCTTCCTTGTCCCGCGCTCTGGTGCCGGTTCCCTGGCTGCATCAGCGCCCCCTCGGGCACGGGGCCTACTTCAGACCGGGCATCGTCAGGTGAATGCGGTAGAGCGAGTGTCGCGCGGTGATGTAGAGCGTACGGTCGTCGGCGCCGCCGAAGGTGCAGTTCGCCGGCGCCTCGGGCACGGCAATGGTGCCCAGGTGCTTGCCCTGCGAGTCGAAGACCAGTATGCCCGCAGCGGCCACATAGAGGTTGCCGCGCACGTCCACCGCCATGCCGTCAGGCCCTCCCTGACCCTCAGCCAGCACCGCCAAGTCCCTGCCCGGCCCGACGCTCCCGTCCTCGAGCAGCGGATAGCCGCGGATCTTGCGCTGCTCCGTGTCGGCCACATAGAGCGTGGTCGCATCCGCGCTGACGCAGAGGCCGTTGGGGCGCACCAGGTCGTCTATGATGCGCGACACGCTGCCGTCAGGGGCGAGACGGTATACGCCCTCGAGTTCCTGCTCCTGCGCGCGGCCTTCGAGACCGTAGTTGGGATCGGTGAAGTAGATGGACCCGTCGGCCGCGACATAGCAGTCGTTCGGGCTGTTGAACTTCCTGCCTCGGAACGTCGCCGCCAGCGTGCGCACCTCCCCCGAGGGCGAGATGAGAGCCAGGTCCCGCGCATCATGGCGGCAGGCGATGATGTTCCCCGAGCCGTCGAACATCAAGCCGTTCGACATCCCGCTCGGCCGCAAAAAGACCTCCGGCGAGCCGCCTTCCTCGAAGCGGTAGATGGTGCCGGCGGGAATGTCCGAGAAGTACAGGTAGCGCTCTCCGTCCCAGGCAGGTCCTTCGGTGAACTCAAAGCCGGTCGCGACCCGCTCTACGGTCGCTCCCTCGGCGATGAGGCCCTCGAGAGGCACGGCAGGCGCTGCCGGCGGCGGCCAGTACTTCAGGAGCAGGTCGCGCGACTTCTCCACGCCGACAACCGGATCGCCGCCGCCTTCCCACTCGATGGAGAGCGCAGCCTTGCATCCCGCCGCTCGCAGCGTCGCCAAAATGCGCCCGAAGTCATACTCGGCCTCCCCCGACTCGTCGAAAGCGTGAGCCTTCGCGTGCACGTGGTAAGCGTAGGGCGCCAACTTGCGGCACTCCTCATAGCGTACCTCATCAGGCCAGTTGCCGAAGTCCAGGCAGGAGCCCACCCACTTGGGATCGGTGCCCTTGATCACCCGCAGTATCCAGTCGGCCTTCTTGGACACGCCGCCGTGGTTCTCGATGGTGATCTTCACGCCGAGTTCCTTGGCCACCGGCAGCATCTCCCGAAACGCCGCCACCACGCGCTCCACCCCCACGGTGGGGTCTTGCTGCTCGTCATCGGTGCCGCCGATGTTGATGCGCACCACGGGCGCGCCCAAGTAGGCGGCGGCCCGCAACTTCCTCAGGTCCTCCTCGATCTGCGCCCTCCGCGCGCCCTCATCGCCCGTCGCCAGATTGCCCTCGATGATCATGCCGGTGACCACGCAGCCCGCGTCCGCCACCGCCTGCTTGAGACGGTCGAGATAGTCCTTATCCCAGGACTCGAAGAACATGTCGTTGAGGGTAACGCCCGTAATCCCCAGGTTCTTGACGAAGGCGGGAAAGGTCAGCAGCGTGAGTTGGCCGCTGCCGATCAGTTCCCTCAGACTGTAACTCTCGCAACTGATGAGCCCCGGTGTGATAGGCATCTTCTCCTCCGCTCCTATGGTGGTGGTCAGCAGGCAAAGGACAAACATGGCCGCGAACGCGCTCGTCCAGAGAACCTTATTCATGCTGTCGCACTCCTCCCCCTGAAGGCAAGAATCGGTCGTGATCAGGGCCGCCTCCGACCGGCTGCGGCCTCACTCCAAGTACTCGTTCAGAGCCTCCTGCACACGCTTCTGGCAATCCGCCAGTGCCCGCTCGGGGGTCTTGCTGCCCCGCTCGGCATACTGGTAGGCCGTGAGCAGTTCCCGGAGGTAGATGGTGTTCACCGGAAGGACCGGAAGGATGATCCACTTCGGGCTCAGGGCAATCTCGCAGGCCACTCCGTAGCGCGCCTTGCGCACCGGCTCGTGCAGTCGCTTCTGCTCCTCGAAGGAGAGCCTCGGATCAACGGTGATCGAGTCGGCGAGTTTGATCTCCTCGAGCGTCGGGACCATCTCCCACGCCACGGAGATGATGTTGGGGCAGCCCTGCATCCCGGCGGCGAAGATCTCCTGGCCCTTCTTGGTCTGCATCCACTCCATGAACTCCCAGGCCTCCTCCGGGTGCTTGGACCCGGTCGGAATGCCCAAGGCGCCGCAGCCGAAGAACGTCAGATCCTTGAGTTGGGGATACTGGTCCGGGTACGGCAGCCGGCCGATGCGGTAGCGTACGTGCGGCCCGTAGCGCTTGACGTAGCCCGGCCACCACTCGCCGTAGGCTTCCATGGCCACCAGCCCGTGAAAGAAGTGATGCTGCGGGCTGTCGAAGTTCCCGAAGCCCGCTTGGAAGGCGGCCACCTTCTCCGGCCCGCCCTGGAGTTCCTGAATGTGTTTGCGCCACTTGAGCGCTTCCACCGACCGGGGTTCGTCGCAGGTGATCCTGTGGTTCTCCGGGTCGTAGAAAGTCGCCCCAAACATGGCCATGCACACCTGCGGATCGGGCGGCTCAAAGCCCAACCGTAGCAGATTGCCGTTGGCGTCGAACTTGGTGAGTTTCTTGATGTACGCGTCCAGTTCGCTCAGTGTCTGCGGGCCGCGGCTGACCTCCAGCCCGACGTCGTTGAAGGCGCGCTCCGACCAGAAGAGGCAAGAGATATCAACAAGATCGGGCAGGGCGTACTGCTTTCCCTCATACTGCCCCATCGCCAGCCCGGCAGGGACGAAGTCCTTGACGTGAATGGGCGACCTTTGCATCCGCTCGTCCAGCGGCTGCAGCGCCCCCGTGGCCGCAAGGGTGCCCACGTAGGCCTGGCTCCACAGCAAGCACAGGTCCGGCGGCACGCCCGCGGAGATGGCCCGGAACAGTTTGGTGTCGTCCTCCACCGTGGAGACGTACCTGACCCAGATGCGCCTCTGCGAGCGGTTGAAGGCGTCAATGGCGGCCTGAACATAGTCCTGCTCGTCGCCCACGGGGCCGCCCCACATGGTGACCACCGCGCGCGACCTGGCCGCCTCCGGTATCTCGCCGGGCGCCATGCTCTCCAGCCAGCGGTTGACCCGCGGGCCGTACACGCCGACCAGCGAGGCCCCTATCAGGAAGAGCAACCACCAAGCAATCTTGTCTGCGCGCGACACGGAGCCTCTATCCCTTGATCCCGGTCAGCACGATGCCCTTGATGAAGGTGCGCTGGGTGAAGAAGAACAGGATGATGATCGGCAGGATGACCACGGTGGAGGCGGCCATCAGCCCGCTCCAGTCGGCGCTGTACTTGCCCAGGAAGGAGAGCAACCCTAGCGCGAGGGTATAGAGCCGCTCGTCATTGAGGTAGATCAGCGGACCCATGAAGTCCATCCACGCGCCGATGAAGGTGAACAGCGCCACCGTCGCCAGCGCCGGCTTGGTCAGCGGCACCACGACGCGCCAGAAGATGGAGAAATCGCCGCAGCCGTCCAGCCGCGCCGCGTCCGACAACTCCAGCGGCAACGTCATGAAGAACTGCCGCAGCATGAAGATGTAGAAGGCGCTGCCGAAGAAAGGCGGCACCACCAAAGGCAGGAAAGTGTTGGTCCAACCCAGCGCGCGGAACAACACGAACATGGGGAGCATAATGACTACGCTGGGCAGCATGATGGTCGAGAGCACCAGAAGGAAGACGGCATCGCGCCCGCGCCACCTGATCAGGGAAAAGCCATAGGCGGGCAAGGCGCACGAGAACAGGGTGCCGATGACCGTCAGCAGGCAGATGAAGAGCGTGTTGCGCAAGTAGAGCAGGAAGGGGAAGGAGGTCAGCGCGCGCGGGTAGTTGGCCCAGGCCATCGGTTTGGGAATCCACACCAGTTCCGTGGGGCTGGCCTGCGCCATCTGCGACTCCGAGATGAGCGAAGTCGCCACCATCCACAAGAAAGGCGCGAAGAAGGTCGCCGCCAGGCCCAAAAGCACCAGCCAGTACACCAGACTGCCAAGCAAGACGCGCACCTTCGAGCGCCGCCGGAAGGTAACCGGGGCTGAGGCCCTAGCCTCGCTCTGCTTCATAGTAGACCCACCGCGCCGAGGTGCGGAACACGATCAAGGTGATTATCAGGGTCACCACGAACAGTATCCACGCCATCGCGCACGCGTAACCCATGCGGAAGTAGTGGAAGGCGTTGTAGAACAGGTACAGCGCATAGAAGAGGCCTGAGTTCTCAGGACCGGTATTGGGCGCCACCAGCACGATGAACGACTGCGTGAAGTACTGGAACAAGCCGATCATGCCGGTGACCACCATGAAGAAGATCACCGGGCTGATGCTCGGCAGCGTGACGTTCACGGTCTTCTGCCAAGGGCCGGCGCCGTCCAGTTCGGCCGCTTCGTAGAGTTGCTGCGGCACCCCTTGCAGCGCGGCCAGGTAGATGACCATCGCCCAGCCCACCGCCCATAGGTCCATAAGTATGAAGGAGGGCTTGGTCCACTCGGTAGCGGTGAACCAGCCCGGCCCGGTCATCCCCAGTTTGGTCAGCACCCCGTTGACCAGACCGTGCTGGGGGTTGAGCACCCACAACCACAGCATGGCGCTCGCCACCACCGGCACCAGCGAGGGCAGGTAGTAGATCGTGCGGAAGAAGGGCATGCCGCGCACCGCCCGGTTGAGCAGCATGGCGGTCGCGATGCCCAGTATCACCGCCCCCGGCAACTCCAGAAACATGAAGAACGTGTTGTAGAGGGACAGCCGGAAGTACTCGTCGTGCAGAAGCGCCGTGTAGTTCCGCAGCCCGACGAAATGCGGCGGCTGCACCACGCGGAAGTCGCACAGGCTGTAGTAGAGGGACGCCCCGATGGGGTAGAGCGTGAATACCATGAAGCCCAGCAGCCAGGGGAGGATGAAGGTCAGGCCGATGCGCAGGTTGCGTCTCTCGCGCTTTGTCATCATTTGCGCCGGAGAGCGCCCGCCTCCCCCGTTGCCGCCCTGCCCCCAGGGCATGCGCGGCGGCCGCGGTCGAGACCTAGGCGCTCTTCCGCCCCGGCAACCTACCGCACGGGCGCCTTCAGGTCAACCCCGCTCGCCGCCTCGCCCAGGGCGAGACACCTACGCGCAAAAGGGGGGCCGCGTGCGACACGCCGCCCCTCGGCACAGTGGGCCTTTGCCCTTTGCCCCCACAGGCCGTATAAACCAGGGAATCAGCCACAACCCGGAGGCAACCGTGCTTTCCACCCAAGAAGCCTACGAGAGTCTCCTAAGCCTCGCCGTGCCCCGCCTGAACTACGAAACGGCGGCGAAAGGGAAGTTGGCCCAGTGGCAGAAGCACCTCTACCGAGAGGCGGCCCTCCTGCTCAGAGTGCCCGCCCCAACCCCCGGCACCGGCGACCCCGAGGTGCTGGAGACCGAGCACCTCGACGGCTACACGCGCACCCGGCTCAGCATCCGCGCGCCCGACGGAGCGGCTATCCCAGTCTACCTGCTGGTACCCGACGGGCTCGACACGCCCGTGCCCGCCGTCCTTGCGCTCCACGGACATGGGCCGGGCAAGGTAGTCCCCGCCGGAGTGCTCGTGAGCCAAGAGGTGGAGAAACTTATCGCCGAGGGCGAGCGCGACTACGCCGTGCAAGCCGTCCGCCAGCGCTATGTGGCCTTGGCCCCTGACCTGCGCGGTTTCGGCGAGATGAGGCTCAAGCATGACGTGAAGGAGAACCGCGGCAACTCTTGCACCTCCCTCGCCTGCCGCCTGGCCCAGTTGGGCCAGACGCTGCTCGGCCTGCGCGTGGCCGACCTGGGAGCCTGCGTGGACTATCTCCTCTCCCGCCCGGACGTGGACAAGCAGCGCATCTGGTGCATCGGCCAGTCAGGCGGCGGCACCGCAACCCTCTTCACCGCCGCCATGGACGAGCGCATCGCCGGCGCCATCATCAGTTGCTACTTCTGTACCTTCGCCGCCTCGATCATGTCCATCTACCACTGCCCATGCAACTACGTGCCCGGCCTGCAGCTGGTGGCGGAGATGTACGATCTGGCCGGCCTCATCGCTCCGCGCCCCCTGCTCGTCATCGCCGGCAGGGAGGACGGCACCTTCCCCATAGACGGCGTCTACGAAGCCTACTACCGGCTGGAGCGCGTCTACCGGGATGCCGGCGCCGAACGCAATCTGGAACTATACGTGGGCGAAGGCGGGCACCGCTTCTACTCCGAGCGGGCCTGGCCCTTCCTGCGCGAGCACCTCTAAGGGGGCTACCGCGCCGCTATGAGGGCACCGGGCGCCCCTCGCAGACAGCGCGCACCACCTCGAGGTAGTACATGTAGTTGGCGAAGGACGCGTCCGGCGGCACGGAGTGGTCAATGCCGGGAATCCAGCCGCCTTGCTCGATCAGGAAGGGCGTCTTGCTCAGGACCTCCCGGCGGATGGCGGCCTTGTCCACGGCCAGCACCCTCTTGTCAATCCCCCCCCAGATGAGCAGGTCCTTGCCGTACTTCTTGCGCAGGGCGACGGGATCCTCGCCCGAGGCGACCTCCAGCGGATAGATCAGGTTGATGCCGGCCTCGAGCCAGATGGGGATCAACTCGTCTACGTAACCGTCCGAGTCGAGGGCGATGACCTGGATGCCGTACTTGTGCATGACCTCAGTCACGCGCTTGTAGCAGGGCAGCATGAACTCGCGCGCGTGCTTGGGCGAGATGATGCTCGCGGTCTTGAAGGCCATGTCCTCCCACATGCCGCCGAAGTCAATGTCGCCAATCTCCTCCAGCGCCGGCGTGATCAGTTCGATCATGAAGTCGGCGGTGAACTCCATGATCTCCCGCATCAGGGCGGGGTCGTCGTAGAGAATGGTCGCGGCCCGCTCGAAGCCCATCCAGTTGCGCGGCCAGCCGAACATGCTGCCGCCGTGAATGGAAAGGGGATAGTCGCGGCCCTTGAGATGGCACTTGTACTCCTCCCAGAACAGGGGGTAGCGACAAGGCGACTTGGCGTTGAAGCGCTTCTTGAACTCATTCCAGGAAGCGCGATCCTCCACCGGGAAGCGGATGTGCTGGTCCATGGACATGCGCACCCCGTGTGACTCGCCGGTCTTCAGCGCCTTGGTGACCACGCCGTCCGAGCGCTGGCGGATCACGTAGCGGTCGGTCTCCTCCAGCGTCTTGTCGCGGAAGTCCGGAACCATGCCGGCATTGAGGTGCACGCCGTCGCGACGGTCGAAGCCGAAGAACGCGTGCAGGTGCACGTCCGCCGGCATGCCCTCGTCCTCCCAGCGCTCGATAGTCTGGGGCCAGTAGCCCATCCCCCAGTACGGCACGCGGTCGGGCGCGCCGAACCTCGCCCACTCGTGGAATCGCTCCCTCTCCGTCATCTGTCGCTCCACTCCTTCCCTCGCGTTTGCCAACCCCGCCATATTGCTGCTCGCAATGTAGCGTAACCGCGCGCGTTTTGCACCTGCGCGGTCATCAAAGCCGGCGAGGCCCAGGCTGTGGCAGTTGCCCTCCCGCGGCCCGCCACGCATAATCGGCGCGACTCCAAAACGAAGAGGGGCTAGATGAGCCGCAGATTGTGCCTAGGTGGCGGGCAGAATGGGAATGCCCTCTACCGTTGCCCGCCCCGCCTCTCGGGTGGTCGGACTTGAGCGCCGGCCTCGTGGTCGTGCTCCTGCTCGTGCTGGGAGCGGAGTTCGTCAACGGCTTCCATGACGCGCCCAACGCCATTGCGACCGTGGTTTCCACCAGGGTCATGCGCCCTTATCAGGCGCTGCTCATGGCCGCCGTACTCAACGTCACCGGCGCGCTCTGGGGCACCGCGGTGGCCCACACTATCGGCACCGGCTTCGTCAAACCCGAGGTGGTGGGACTGGGCACGGTCGCCGGCGGCGTGATTGCAGTCATCCTATGGAACACCCTGACCTGGCTCTACGCGCTTCCCACGAGCACGAGTCACGCGCTGGTCGCCGGCATCACCGGCGCAGGCCTCGCGGTGGCCGGGCCCAAGGCGCTGCTCTCCTCCGGCTGGGTGAAGGTCGTCACCGGCCTCGGGTTCTCCACCTTTGCCGGGTTCGCCCTGGGACTCGTGATCATGACCGTGCTCTACCGCATCTTCGCGCGCTCGACGCCCCTGAAAGTGCGCCGCACATTCGGAAGGCTACAGGTGCTCTCGGCTGCCTCCATGGCCTTCGCGCACGGCAGCAACGACGGGCAGAAGTTCATCGGCGTTTTCACCCTCACGCTTCTGCTAGCCGGGGTCATCAAGCAGTTTCACGTGCCTATCTGGGTCATCTTCATCTGCGCCATTACCATGGGCCTCGGGACCGCTGTGGGGGGGTCGCGCATCATTCGGACCATGGGCATGCGCCTTACGCACCTGGAGCCGGTGCAGGGATTCGCGGCCGAGACCTCCGCGGCGCTCTCCATCCTGTTGGCCTCCCATCTGGGCGTGCCGCTCAGCACCACCCACACCATCAACACCGCCATCATGGGCGTGGGCGCCACGCGCAGGCTCTCCGCGGTGCGCTGGGGAGTCGGCAGTGACATCGTGAGCGCCTGGGTTCTGACCTTCCCCGCTTGCGCGCTCATCGGATTCCTGGTGGGCTGCCTGGAGAGGTGGCTCTTCTAGAAAGCGGGCTGGACGCCCGCAGGCGTCGCCTAGACGCAAGGGAGGTGTAGCGCGATGGCAAGTGCTCCGACATTCGAGGCACAGGCAAGAGACGTTGTGCGCGAACTCTACCGCCGAGGCATGATCCGCACCTGGTGGCGCGACGGCCCGGCCGGCTGGCGCCTCATCTCCGGCCTGTGGAGTCCCCTTTACATCCAGTTGCGGCCGCTGCTCTCGCACCCGGACCTGCTCAGGACCATCGGTGTAGCCATGGACGATATGATCCGGCGCGAGGTGCCGCTCGCCACGCGGCTGGTCGGCATTGCCATGGCGGGCATCCCAGTGGCCGTGGCCATCGGCTTGAGCGGCGATTGGCCCTGCGCCATGACCCGCAAACTCGAGGGCGTGCGTTCGCTCGCAGAACTCGAACAGGCGGTTGAAACCTACGGAGAACACGCTGTGGTCGAGGGGGAACTGCGCCAGGGCGACCGCCTGGTCCTGGTGGACGACCTGGTCACCAAGTTCGACTCCAAACTCATAGCCGCGGCCCAGGTCAGGCGCGAAGCGGAGAAGCGCGACCTCAGCGCCGTCGAATGCCGCAACGTCGCCGTGGTCTTCGACCGCGAGCAGGGCGCCGCCGAGGCCGCCGCGGAACACGGCATGCGCCTCCACGCCCTCATCCCCTTCAAGAGCAAAGGTCTGGCCTGGCTCGAGAGCCAGATGTCCGAGCGCGAATTCGAGGTCATCGCCGACTACCTATGCGACGCCAAGCCCTATCAGGACAAAGGCAAGCAGGCAGCGCTCGAGCACCAGGCACGTGCCAAATGACGGGGACGCCCAGACCGCAGCCGCCCCCGGTGTCAGGAGCCCTCCTACTCCAGATACCCTAGGCTGCGAAGGGCCTCTCGGGTGCGCGCATCCGTCCGGGGCCTTATGGACGGCTGGGCCTGGGACAGGTAGGGTGCCGCCGCCGCGTAGAGCGCATCGGCCTGCGCCCGCTGTTCCGCCGCCAGGTCCTTCAGCTCGCCAGGATCGTTCGGTAGGTAGAAGAGCCGACACTCCCCGCGGCGCTGCGAGGCGATCAGTTTCCAGCCGTCCCGCCGCAAGGACACAAGCGGTGGTGTCACGGAGCCCTTCCAAACGGCCGACACCACGTCCCGCGTGCCGCCGGCCTCGACGGCGGGCCCCAGAAGTGGGATGCCGCGGGCGCCGGCGGGAATCCGCTCACGCAGGCCGACAGCCTCGAGGAAAGTCGGCATCAGGTCTACGGCTTGCACCACCGAGGACACCTTCCTGGCTGCCCCGGAACCAGGAAGCCATAGGATCAGCGGCACATGAAGCAGATCCTCCGTCAGGTCGTGCCCGTGCTGGAAGTAGTAGCCATGTTCGCCCAGGGCCTCCCCATGGTCGGCGGTGAAGGCGATGAGGGTGCGGTCCGCCGCGCCCTTCCGCTTCAGCGTGGCCAGCAGTTCGCTCACCCCGCGGTCCATATCGCGTATGCAAGCGTCGTACCGGGCAACGTACGAGCCGACCTCCCTCAACCCAGGCAAGGCCTGATAGCCCGGGATCCCGTCACACCCCACGTCGCGTTTAAGCGTGGGCAATTGTGTGCGCTGCTCAGCCGCCAGGGCATCGCTCTCGAACTTTCTCACCTGCCTCGCGTCACTCGGCTGGTACGGCCCGTGCGGCTCGATGAAATGCACCCAAAGGAAGAACGGCTCGCGCGCCCCGCGCAGCCACTTCTGCGCCGCCGCCCCGGTATCCCGCGCCCGCCGGAAGGGCAGCCCCCGGTTGCGCTCATAGGAGGAATACTGGAAGTCGTAGACCTTAAAGCCGCGGGCAATCCCGCGCAGCCGGTCTTTGTGGAGCACAAGATTGCTCACGAACGCCGCGGTGTCGTAGCCGGCGTTGCGCAGAATCTCCGCGAGCGTCTGCTCCGAGGCGGGCAGCGTCCCGCTGTTGGTGAAAAGGCCGAGGTCCGTGGGGTAGCGCGAAGTCAACATCGCCGCGTGTGAGGCGCCCGTTCTCGAGGACTGCGAGACGGCCTGCGTGAACAAGGTTGCGCTCGCCGCCAGGCGGTCAATGTTCGGGCTGGTGTCGCGCTGATACCCGTAGCACCCCAGATGGTCGGCCCGCAGAGCATCCGAGACTATGAGGACCACGTTGTAGCGTGGCGCGACCCCGCCGCCGTTTGGCTGCTGCCGAGCACTCCGCTGCCGCCCGCATCCGCCCAGCACGACGGCAGCGATAGCCAGAAGCAGCCCGAAGCAGAGGCGGCGGCCTTGGCCGGCTAGGAGACTTGTTTCGCGCGGGCGCGGCATTGCTGGCACAGGCGATGTCCTTTCCGGTCGGTGTCGAGAATGCTGTTGGAGAAGAACATCACGCAAGTCGGACTACTGCAATGAGGCAGGCCGAAAGTGTGACCAAGTTCATGGACGGCTTCCGTCGCCGCCCGGGCGAGCAAGGCCGACTCATCCGGGCCGCCCCCGTAGAACTCCGGCCGCAGCCGGTGGATGGACATCACCGCCGCCGTTCCCCCCATGTCAGCGTGACCGAAGACGAAGTTCAGGTCGGGCACGAACAAGTCCACATCGGTGACGCCCAGCACCTTCCCGTCCGCCCGCGCGCCCCACTCCTTCACAGCCTCCAGGAAGCGCTCAGCCCGGTACTGTCTCCTGGCCGAATCATACGAGCCCGCTGGGATTGGAATGGCGCCGCTCTCCACCTCCACCGCGCACTGGAACTGTTCCCTTATGGGCCCGCGAAGCGCCTCCAGCACCCCTGCCGGCGCCTCCTCTACGGACACCAAATGTAGGTGTCGCGCTTGTCTGCTCGCCATCTGCACCTCGCCGCCGGGCCGGTCCTTACAGCCCGGGAACAACAGCACGACCGAGAAGATGATAGGAATCCAACGCCAACTCAGCCTCAGCGCAATAAGCTCCGCGATTGCCATTGTACCCTCAACCGCTTCCCATCTCAACGGCCTCCGTGCCGCTCTGTTGAGAAGCGTGCGTGGCGGCTGCACGCCCGCCCCAAATGGGCGGGAATGTAGCGCCCCCCCCCGCTGGCGACCGGACGCCAATCCCCCTGGCCCCTCATCCTCTTCGCGACGCCCCGGGGCGTCGCGCGTAGGGGCCGATTCCTAATCGGCCCGCGGCGCCGCCAGGCGCCGAGAATGTAGCAGCCCCGCCTCCGGCCGGCCCGACGCTACAGCGCGGGGCGTCGGGGTGTCCCGCGTTTTCAAGAGAGCCGCTCCGTGCCCGATGCTCGGGCATGAGTGCGGCCCCCCACCCGGCCGGCCGCCGCTTTGACGGCCCGCACAGGTTTGCTTACCATCGAAGGGCGGCCCGTCCGCGTCGAGGAGGTCGTAACGGCAAATGCGGGAGCAGCAGGCGGTGCGAGGCAAGTTCGAGGCCCAAGTGCGCGACCTGGAGCAAGAGCTGCTCAAGATGGCGACCTTGGTCGAGCAGATGGTCGCCGACTCATGGCGCGCCCTGACCGAGAGAAACGCGGGCCTGGCCGAAGAGGTTATCCGCAGGGACGACCTCGCCGATCAGATGGACCTGGACATCGAGGGCCGCTGCATGCGGCTGCTGGAGTTGCACCCCTCCGAGCCCCACCAACTGCGCATCATCGCCACCGCCATGAAGGTCATCGCCGACCTAGAGCGCATGGCGGACATAGCCGTGGACGTGGCGCGGGCGGCGAAGGCGCTGCACGGAGAACCGTTCTTCAAGCCTCTGGAGGACCTGGCGCGCATGGCCGAACTCACCAAAAAGATGGTGCGCGAGGCCTTCACCGCCTTCGTCCGCCGCGACCTGCGGTTGGTGAGGCAGGTCTGCGCCGACGACGACCAAGTGGACAAACTGTGGTACTCGCTGCGCGACGAGTTGATGGCCTACATGCGCAAGGATCCCGCTTTGGTCACCCAGGCGACCCACCTGCTGCTGGTCGCGCGCTACCTCGAGCGCATTGCCGACCATGCCACCAACGTCGCCGAACGCGTGGACTACATGGAGA
The DNA here is from genome assembly GCA_964528605.1 of uncultured Armatimonadia bacterium. Taxonomy (GTDB): domain Bacteria; phylum Armatimonadota; class Zipacnadia; order CAZGSV01; family CAZGSV01; genus CAZGSV01. The sequence goes on along the minus strand of CAZGSV010000024.1, from coordinate 11,097 downwards.
CCGGAGCGCTCAAGCAACTCGCGCGCGCCCACACCGCCGAGGGCACCGACCGCCGCTAGGACTCCGAGCCCTCCTCGATCACCTGCAGCGCCTTCTCCGGCGACCACATCTCCTCGACGGGGCCCAGTTGCCGCTCCAGCACGCAGGGCGGCTCCCACAAATCAGGATTGCCGCCGCAGGCGATCTCCTTGATCAGTTCGCACATGTAGAGGAAGTTGCGCACCGGCACGTCCGGCGGCACGCCGTGGTCAACCTGCGGTATGTAGCCGCCCTGCTCGATCAGCCAGGGCACCTTGCTCATGACCTCGGCCTTGACGCGCGCCTTGTCGAAGCGCAACTCCCTCTTGTCTATGCCGCCCAACATCCCCAGGCTCTTCCCGTACTCCCTGCGATACGCAACCGGGTCGTTGTTGGCGGCAATCTCCACCGGGGACACCACGCTTATGCCCACCTCGAGCCACAGCGGGATGAGTTCGCCGACGTAGCCGTCGCAGTCCATGACCAGCATGGAAACGCCCTGGTCGCGCAGAAAGCGCACCAGTTGCCGGTAGCGTGGCCACATGAACTCCTTCACCATCGCGGGCGAGATCATCGAGGCCGTCTTGTAGGCCATGTCCTCGTTGAAGAAGACAAAGTCCACCTCCACTTCGGAAAGCGCGCGCTCAAGCGCCCTCACCGTGAAATCGGCCACGTACTGCATCATCTCGTGTACCAACCTGGGCTGGTCGTAGACCATGCTGCACAAGCCCTCGAAGCCCACCCAGTCGCGCACCCGCCAGAACATTGATTGCAGCGTGCAGGAAAGCACGAAGTCGCGGTTGCCATACCGGGCCTTGCGCGCCTCCCAATCCCCCGGATAGCGCTCGGGCGCGCTGGGGTCGTAGCGCTTGGTCATTTCCAGGAAGTCCGCGCGCTTCTTCACCGGGAACTCCAGCCATTTGCGCGTCACGAAGCCGGGCGTGGGCAGCACTTTGTGGTCAATGCGCTTCGCCCCCAGCTCATCAATCCATATCTTGTGGCGCTCGGTCTCCTCGAGGACCACATGCTCGAAGGCAGGCACGGGCCCGAGATTGATCGGCAGCCCCTCGTGGCGGTCGTAGCCCACAAAGCGCCCAAAGTCAGTATCGCGGGACAGGCCCTGACGATACCAGGCCTCCAAGGTGGACTGCCGCGGCCCACCGAACATATAAGGCACCCGGTCCGGATGCCCGAACATCATCGTTTCCACAAAACGCTCTCTCGAGGTCATCGCTCCACTCCCTTGTGATAGGAGCACATCTTGCCCTCAATGCCCCCGGCGATCAAGCGGGAACGACGCCGGCGGGCCCCGTGCGCCAGGGCTGCGGCGCAACAGCAAACGCGGCCTCGCGCGCGCCGGTGGACTAGCCCTCGCCGCTTCCTTCTACCAACGCCGTGATGATCGCGCGGCAGAACGCGGGCAGGTCCTCGGGCCAGCGCGAGGAGATGAGCCTGCCGTCCACCACGACCTCTTCATCAACGAACGTCGCGCCCGCGTTCTCGATGTCGTCCTTCACCGGACGGTAGGCCGTCATAGTGCGGCCCTCAACGATCTTGGCCGAGATGGGCACCCAGGCACCGTGGCAGATGGAGGCGACGATGCCGCCCTTGTCCCACACGCCGCGCACCAGGCTCAGCACTGTTTCGTCCCGCCGCAGTTCGTCGGGAGCCCAGCCGCCGGGGCAGATCACGACGTCAATCTGGTCGGCGCTGACTTCGTTCGCGCGATGAGTGACCGGGCATGGGTAGCCGTGCTTGCTGACCACCTCGTCGGCGCACCCCGGCCGGCCGACGACCATCACCGTGGCCCCCGCCTCCTGAAACCTCAGGGCGGGGTAGAGCAACTCCAGGTCCTCGTATTCATCCGCCGCAAGTATCGCGACGGTCTTGCCTGTAAGCGGCATCAGGTTCACCTCCGCTGAAGATGCCTGCGCCTGGTCGCCCTCTTGGGCGAGGGCGGGCGGCGCCCACGCGGCCAGAACCAACAGGACGACGATTGCCGGAAGCGCGGCAATGGCGTTGGCTCGCATAGCCATTCGAACCACCTCCAGCGCACTCTACGTCTTCCGCGCTGCGCACATCAAGACACCGCCGTACGCCCTTCAGCCCTGGTGCTCACTCTCGAGGCGCGGCGCCGGTCCGGCTAGGGCGCTGAGCCCCGGCAGGCGGCTCAGAGGCGCGGTTGACGCCGCAGCGGACGTGGTGCTAACTGATAGGCCTCGTTTGGGGGCGAAGGCTCTCGCGGCCCTCAGTGCCACTGATGGCAAGGCGGCTGTGGCTTAACGGCACCCGCCCGGTATGTGGCGGAGTCCATTCCGCGCAGTAGAAGGAGAGAACGAGAATTGGAGGCAACCCCGAAAACCACCGAGCAGATGAACCCCTTCGCGCTGGCGCAAGCGCAGCTGCACAAGGCCTGCGACAAACTCGGCCTGGAGGACCACATGCGCGCGGTGCTCCAGCAGCCGGTGCGCGAGTTGCACGTCGCGCTCCCGGTGCGCATGGACGACGGGCGTGTGCAGGTCTTCAGAGGCTTTCGCGTGCAGCACAATGACGCGCGCGGCCCCTGCAAAGGGGGCATCCGCTTCCACCCCGAGGAAACCGTGGACACCGTGCGCGCGCTCGCCATGTGGATGACCTGGAAGTGCGCCCTCATGGACTTGCCGCTAGGGGGGGGCAAGGGCGGCGTCATCTGCAACCCCAAGGAGATGTCCGCCCGCGAGTTGCAGCAACTGGCCCGCGAGTACATCCGGCAGATCTACCACATGATCGGCCCCGACCAGGACGTGCCCGCCCCCGACGTCTACACCGATCCTCAGATAATGGCCTGGATGATGGACGAATACTCGCGCCTGTCCGGGTACTACTGCCCCGGCGTCATCACGGGCAAGCCGCTGCAGTTGGGCGGCTCGGCGGGCCGCGAGGACGCCACCGCCCGCGGCGCCATCTACACCATCAGGGAGGCGTGCCGCCACTTGGGAATACACCCCAAGGGCGCCACTGCAGCCATACAGGGCTACGGCAACGCCGGCGCCTACACCGCCCAATTGCTCAAGGAACTCCTTGGCGTGCGCGCGCTCGCAGTCAGCGACTCCCAGGGCGGCGTTTACGCGCCCGGCGGCATTGACCCCGTGGCCGCCGTGCAGCACAAGCAGCGCACCAGGTCCGTTGTCGGGCTCGCCGGCACCGAGCCCATCGGCGAGCAGGAGTTGCTCTCCCTCGAGGTTGACATTCTGGTGCCCGCCGCCCTCGAGAACGTGCTCACCGGCGACAACGCCGGCAACGTGCGCGCCAAGATAGTCGCCGAGGCCGCCAACGGCCCCACCACCCTCGAGGCCGACGACATCCTCCAAGACAAGGGCATCTTCGTCATCCCGGACTTCCTCTGCAACGCCGGCGGCGTCACCGTCTCCTACTTTGAGTGGGTGCAGAACCGCTCCTCCTGGTACTGGGACCACCAAGAGGTGTACCAGCGGCTCGACAGCAGGATGACGCAGGGATTCCGCCAGGTGCTCGCCACCGCCATCGAGGCCAAAGTGGACATGCGCATCGCCGCTCACATGGTCGCGGTGCAGCGCGTGGCGGAGGCTATGCGCCTGCGCGGCTGGTTCGAGCGCTAGCGCGACCTCTGGGGCGCCTGCGCCCGCACCGCAAAGCGCTCCTGCACCTGAGCCACGAAGGCGCTCAGCCGCACCTGACGGCTCCGGTCGGTGAAGCCGTCGTACTCAATGCTGATGAAGGGGACGTGGCCGTGCCGGCGGCTCAGTTCCTGCGAGAGCGCGCGCACCGTCATCCCCGGCATGCAGTTGAAGGGCACGACGCTCACGATGCCCTCGAGCCCGCGGCGGGCAAAGTCCTCCGCCTTGCCCAGGCTGCAGATCGCCTCGCCGCCGAAGGTGGGATGCACGTAGAGGGACCCGAGTTCGACTACCTCTCGCGGCCCGATGTCCGCTCGGTCTCCGAGCAAGTCCGCCGCCGCGTCGAAGAGAATGTGCTCGTCGCGCACTGCCAGGCCAGTGAGGAAGCGCCGCCGGAGCGCCTCCTTGAGATCGCAAGCCGCCAGCACATCGCGCCAGCGGTGCTGCGCCAGATATCCCGTAATGTAGGTGCTGTAGGCAAGGAACTCTGTAGCGGGCGCCAGCCACACCTCGACTCCCGCGGCTTCCAGATTGCGGATGATGTCGTGATTGGCGCCGGGATGTATGCGCACATAGAACTCGCCCACCACGCCGACCAAGGGTTTCGCCTCGCCACTGGTCGGCGCCTCCGCAAAGGCCCGCTGCGCCCGATGCAGCAGGTCGGTCAGAGCCTCCAGGTGCCGCCCCCTGAGCGCCAGCCAAGTGCCGCCCCGCGACTCGAGCACGCCCCGCTGTTGCTTGGCCAGCGCGCACAGCTCGCCGAGAAAGCGGCAGAAGAGACCGTCGCTCTCCCCCGGGTTGAGTTCGTAGGGCCGCGTGCGCAAGGCCATCTTCTGCAGTAGGTCGTGCGCCACCATCGAGTCCCACGCAACCAGGCTGACGGAGCGGCCCAGCCCCCCCTCGTGATCGCGATTGCCCAGCGTGAAGATGGGAACCTGCCCAAACCCAAGCCGCTCGAGCAGGCGCCGCTGCAACATGAAGTACATGCCGTAGCGGCACGGCCCCTCCGACTTGCCCTGGAAGAAGGCTTCGCGCTCGGGGTCAAAATCGGGCTGGGTGACGCGGTGGAGAATGTCCTCGCTGGTGATGAACGCCGGCAGGCAGACATCCTCAGGTATGTGCTGGCGCGCCAGATTGAGCCCCTCGTCCGGCGACGAGGGCAGCACCTCGGCGTCAATGTCATAGGCCCGGAAGAGCGCCGCCAGAACCGTCGAAGCAGTGCCAGCGTAGGGAATCCACAGCTGCCGCCCCCTTATCCCCTCTAGCGGGCTGTCCTCGGTGTCGTACCGCAGGGGGGGCGCCGCCTTGGTCCGCGAGACGGCGGTGTCGGCGAACGCCTCGATGCGGGTGATGACGCCGGCGTCCGCCGTGTGCTCGTCTATCTGCATCACGTAGCAGGGCTCCCCGATCTCGTCCTTGAAGAACTGATTGGCGAACGAGTCCGGGCCGCAGCCAAAGTAGGTCAGCACCACGGCGCGAAAACGGGCATCGCGCCGCACCGCGCGGGCGGCCGCCAGTTTCCTCTGGATCTGCCGCGCGTAAAGGTTGGACCAGTTGTCGCTCACGTCTTCCTCGTCGAGCGGCAGGAAATCCATCGGTACCGGCAAGATGCTCAGGTCCCGCACCTTGCGGCTGATGTCCATGTTCAGGGCCGCGTCGTAAAGAGCATACGGGCGCGCGATGACCACGAAAGCCATCTGGTCGGGACCGACCTCCTCGAGCACCTGCCGTCCGCGCGCCTGCACCAACTGGTGGAAACGCCCCAGCGCCTCGAGGCCGGCCTGCACCGCCGGGCGCACGCGCGAGACGGGAAGCCCCAACTCCTCGGCGACGTGCCGCAGCGCCCGGTAAAGATGCCGCGGCCCGCGGTCGAGGAACAGCCGCGGCACCAGCATCTTGCACTCCCGCCGCCGCAAGCGCAGGGCCGTGCCCATAACGTCGGGTGCTGACTGCAAGTAAGGGCAGGTTTGCGAGCGCGGATAGCGGCCATCGGCCCCCCCGGCCTCCATCACCGCCGGCGCGAAGATGCAGTCCACGCCCTTCTCCACTAGGTCAACGACATGCCCATGCGCCACCTTCAGCGGGAAGCAGGGCTCCCCCAAAGTCGCCTCCACGCCCCACTTCACTATCTGTTTGTTCGTCTGGTCAGAGACGACGACCTCGCAGCCCAGTTCGCTCAGGAAGGCGTGGAAGAACGGGAAGTAGTCGTTGAACAGCAGGCCCCGCGGCACGCCCACCCGCGGTCCCTTGCGCCCCGGCGTCGGCTGGTACGCCTGCCACAGGAACTGCTCGCGCTCCGCAAAGAGGTCGGGAAGCGCGCTCTCGCGCCGGCGCTTGTCCTTGGCGCTGTAACGCTCGCAGCGGTCGTTGTAGTAGTACTTGCCTCCGCCCTCCAGTTCGAAGCAGTTGACGTCGCAGTGGTTCGGGCACCCCTTGCACTCGAAGGACGACACCCGATACGCGCCCCGCGCGATCTGCTCGAACCCGCGGAAGCGGCTGTCCGCTCCAGCCTCGCGCAGCGCGAGCCGGGCCGCGCCGATAGCCCCGGTCAGGTGGGGGTAGGGCGGCACCACAATCTTGCGCCCCAGCAGCGTCTCGAAGGCCGCAACCATCCCCTTGTTGAAGGCCACCGCGCCTTGGAAGGCCGCGCGCTTGCCGGTGTCGCGATTGCCCACGTTCTTGTTGAGATAGTTCTTGGCGGCGGCCAGGCACACGGCGGCGCATAGGTCGGGCACCGGCACATTGGCCTGCTGGTAACTCAGCATCGCCGATTCGGAGAACACGGTGCAGGTCCAGTCCAAGGCCGGCGGATGGGCGCCCTCCAAGGCCAGCTCGCCGAACTGGTCGATTTCCACGCCTAGTTGGGCCGCCTGCTTCTCCAGGAAGGCGCCCGTGCCCGCCGCGCACGCCTTGTTCATCTCAAAATCAACGATGACCGGGCCGGACAGTCGCACGAACTTGGAGTCCTGCCCGCCTATCTCGAAGATGGCGTCCACATCCTGCATGAAGGCTAAGGTGCCCGCCGCCTGAGCCGTGATCTCGTTCTTGACGACATCAGCGCCCACATAGTCGCCGGTCAGATACCGGCCCGAGCCAGTGGTGCCGGCGACGACGCGCGCCATGCGGTAGCCCTTCTCCTGAATCTGGCGATGAATCTGCGCCACCGTGTCGCACACCGCCATTAGCGGATCGCCGTTGGTCCGCCGATAGTAGGAAGCCAGCACGATGCAGCGCCCGTCCTCCTCAGTCACCAGCGCGGCCTTGGTGCTCACCGACCCGATGTCCACGCCCAGCGCCGCCAGTTCGATGTCATTGCTGCGCGGTTCCTCGGCGGGCGGCTGCAAGAACTCGGACCGCTCCAGCCGCAGGCGCTCGGCGCCGCGGTACTCAAGCGGCTTGGCGATCTGCCGCTCCAGCGCCGCAACGGCCTCGCCCAGATCGAGAGTCTTGGTCGCGTGCAGCGCGGCCCCGATGGCGACCAGGTGGGCAGCGTTCTCGGGCACGAAGACCTGGCCCGGCTCCAGTTCGAGTTCCCGAATGAGGAACTTGAGCACTGCGGGGTTGCGCGCCACCCCCCCTACGAACGCCACCGGCGGCACGAACTCCTTCGCCTTCGCCGCGGAGGAGGTGTAGGTGCGCACCACGGCGTGGTGCACGCCGGCGGCAATCCGTTCCCGCGGCGTGCCCTTCTGATAGAGGTGAACGATGTCCGACTCAGTGAAGACGCCGCACCTGCCGGACAGCGCGGCCGGCTGGTCGGTCTGGCAGGCGACCCGCGCGAACTCCTCTATCGAAGGATAGTTGAGCCGCCGGCAGATGTGGTCAATGAACGACCCCGTCCCCGCCGCGCACTTGCCGGCCAGCCCGCTGTCAATCATAACCAGCCGACCGGTCGCCGGGTCCGGCTCCAGCAGCAGGTAGCGCTGCGTCTCCCGGCCCATGTCAACCACGGTGCGCACCTCGGGGTGGAAACGGTTCAGCGCCTGCACCAGCGCCACGGAGTCCTCCAGCGGCTGCAAGCCCAGCAAACGGCCCACAGGCTCGGCTCCGCTGCCGGAAAGCCCTACCACACCATCGGCCTCGCCCGTGCGCTCCTGCGCGTCCTGGAGCGCTTCCAGGGCCGCCCGTAGCGGCCTTCCCCTACCGGAGAAGGAGGCCAGGTGCCTTACCGCGCCTTCCCGCTCAAGCACCGCGAGTTTGACCGAGTCAGATCCGATGTCAATGCCGATGCGCACGATTGTCCGCTGTCCCTCGTTACAGTCGTGGCGGCGCGCCGGCCGCCGGAATCACCATCTCCAACCTATCCCCAACCGGCGGAGTTCCGTCAAGCCTCCGAGAGCGCCCCCCTTAGGTGCCGGTGGGCCTACCCAAACAAACGCTTGGCCAGTTCCGCGACCGAACGCCCTAGTTTACGACATTCGCCGGCGGAGCGCTTGTCCGGAGCCCCGACGGCGACGGGCCCGTAGTGATCCCCGCCGTGCTCGCCCTTGATGATCATCCCGTGGATGAGCAGCGCCTTCAGTATGTCCAGAACGGTGGTCTCGTTGCCGCCGGCGACTCCGCCCGAAGAGGCGAAGGCACCCCCGACCTTGCCGTCCAGTTTCCCATGGTGCTTGACCGACTTGTCAATGAGCCTCTTCAGTTCGGCGGCCATGGTGCCATAGTAGACCGGCGAGCCCATGATGATGCCGTCGTACTTGAGCAGGTCGGCCGGCTTGACCTCCGCGACCGGGAGCAAGGAAACGCTCACGCCTTCGACCTCCCGCGCCGCCTCCGCGACCATCTCCGCCATCTTCTGCGTGTTGCCCGTACGCGAGTAGTAGATCACTAGGACTTTCGCCATATCCCTCACCTTTCTGCTGCCGCGAACGCCGTTGGCGCTCCGGACTCCATTCTGCCGCCCCCGCGCCGGAGTTTCAAGCCCACCGCCATCCGGACCGGCCCGCTGGTGGTGAAATGCCCAAAGCCCGTGCTACACTGCGGCACGCACTTACAGGGCCAGCGGCTTCAGCCCCGGCCCGACCGTCAACGCTGGAGGTACAAAGCACTATGTCTTACGTTCCTGAGTACGGTCTGGGGAGCCTCTACGGCTTTGAGGAGATGGAGGCCATCGCCTTGGCCCTACAGCAGGACGGCTACGAGGGCGGCTGGCTCCTAGGCGAGTTCGAGAAGGAGTTCGCCGAGTTCTGCGGCATCAAGCACGCCGTCGGCACCGTCTCCGGCACCATGGCCCTCCACCTGGCCGCCCACGTCCTCGACCTTGGAGAAGGCGACGAGGTCATCTGCACCACCCAGACCTTCCAAGCCACCATGCTGCCCTTCATCGCCCGCAAGGTGGCCGTGCGCTTCGCCGACATCGAGGCCCCCACGCTCTGCGTTGACCCCAAGACCATCGAGCCGCTCATCACCCCCAAGACCAGAGCCATTTGCGTCATGCACTACGGCGGATTGCCCTGTGACATGGACCCGATAATGGAGATCGGCCGCGCCCACAACCTCCCCGTTGTCGAGGACGCCGCCCACGCCGCCGGCGCCATCTACAAAGGCCGGCGCATCGGCGGTATCGGCGACCTCACCTGCTTCTCCCTCGGCTCGCTCAAGAACATGACCACCCTGGGCCAGGGCGGCATGATCACCACCAACAACGACGAATGGGCCGCGCGCCTGCGGGCCATCCGTGGCCGCGGGCTCTCCGGCAAGCGCGTTGAGCGCCCCGAGGCGGTCATCGGCCCCTACCGCCGGCCCGACCCCCCCTACAGCGACCACTCCGGCGACGCCTACACCCACGACTACGTGGAGATTGACGGCGCGGGCATGAACATCCCGATGACTGGGTGCCAGGCGGCCGTGGGGCGCGTGCAACTGAAGAAACTCGACAGCATGAACGCCGTCCGGCGCGGCTTGGCCGCGCGCTACGCCGAGGGGCTGACGCGGATCGAGGGCGTCCGCGTGCAGCCCGCGACCGAGGACCGCCACTCGGTCTACCACCTGTTCCCCTTCTTCATAAACCAGAAAGAAACGGGCGTCAGCCACGACGACCTCATCCGCGGCCTTGAGGCCCGCGGCGTGCGCATCAACAACCGCTTCTTCCCCTGCCACTTGACCAGTTACATGCGCCCGGCGGGCCACAAGTTCGGCGAGTGCCCCGTCTGCGAGCGCGTGTGGTTTGAGGAGCAGGTGAACCTGCCCATCTCGCCGCTGCACAAGCCGGAGCAGATTGACTACGCGGTGGAGCAGGTGGCGGCGCTCGTCAAGGAACTCCGACGCTAGGGGGCGGATGATGAAACTCAGCATACTCAGTTCTTACTTCGGGCCGGAGGACGACTCGCTCCCGCGGCTGGCGAAGATCGGTTACCGGCGCGTCGAAGTCAACAAGGCGCAGGAGACGAAACTGGCCGCGGACAAGATTCGCGCCCTCGCTGCCGACTGCGGCCTCGAGATCCACTCGGTGATGAACTGGGACCCCGGGCTGCCGGACGCCGACCCCAAGGTGCGCTCGCAAGCCGCCGGCGGCCTGCGGCGCAACATTGAGTGGGCCGCGGCGCTGGGCGCCAAGGTGCTCGAGAGTTTCCCCGGCTGGCGCGGCGCCAGGGAAGAGCGGGAGGCCGCCCTGGGCTTCCTCGCCGAGGAGTACCACAAGGCGGCCGAGGTTGCCGAGAAGGCCGGCGTGACCATCGCGCTCGAGCCCGTCTCCTACGGCGAGACCAATCTCATCAACACGCTGGAGCAAGGCGCGGCCATGGTTCAGCGGGTGAACCAGCCGGCGCTGCGCCTGATGGGCGACACCCATCACATGTTCGTCTGCGAGCGGGACTCCGCGCGCGCCCTCCGCGACGTCGCCCCCTGGCTGATCCACATGCACTTCTCCGACAGCAACCGGCAGCCGCCTGGCCTCGGCCAGATGGACCTGGTCGCCGTGGTGCGCGCCCTGGCCGAGATCGGCTATCAGGGCAGCCTCAGCCTGAGCGAGATGGCCCGCGCGCCTGATGCCGAGACAGCCGCGCGCGCTGCCTATCAGTTCTGCACCGGCCTCATCGAAATCTGCGAAGTAAGGGAATCCATCATTCACCAAGCGTCGCGCTAGCCGAAAGGGGGGCTCACCGTGCGCAGGCCTGAGAAACTCGGCGTTGGTGTCATCGGCTTAGGTCACAACGGGCTCGCGTTCTGCGACATTTATGCCAACCACAGACGCGCGCGGCTCGTCGCCGTCTGTGATCGCGACCCGGAGAGGCGCGAGGCGGCCGCGGCCAAGTTCGGCGTCAAGGCCTACGCGCACTACGACATTCTCGCCGACCCGACCGTGGACCTCGTCTCCATTCACACCAGCGATCCCCACCACGCCGAGCCCTTCATCAAAGCCCTCCAGGCCGGCAAGCACGTCTTCGTCGAGAAGCCGATGGCCAACAACCTTGACGACTTGCGCGCGATGCTCGCGGCTGCCGAC
>CAZGSV010000023.1:0-32799 GCA_964528605.1 uncultured Armatimonadia bacterium | reverse complement strand
ATCTCGGCGGTCACCTGACTGCTCTTGCTGACGCGTCCGCCCAGCAGCACGGCTCGCAGACGGAAGATGCCGGCCTTGCGTGGTTTGGCGGCGCCTCTTACTGACAGGGTTCCATTGGGCTCCAACGGGCCGTAGTCGTAGAAGGTTCCCTTGCGTCCGTGTGAGGCGTGGCGCGGCTCCGGGTCGAGGGTTGGCGGCTCAAAGCCCTTGAGCAGGTCGTCGCTCACCCACAGCCGGACCAGGGGGGTAGGCTGGGCCTCGATGTTGTTGACGATGAGGTCGAACTCGCACAGCTCACCCAGGTTGACGTTTTCGGGGACGCGCACGGTGAGGAGCAGCGCGGGCGTCCCGGCGGGTGTTGGGCGAGGTATGAGGGCGAACATGGCGGCGATCAGGAGCAGGGCCGGAAAGACCGCCAGCGCGATGCGCCACGCGGCTGCGCGCCATTCCTTGCGGCCCAAGCGCTCCACGACCAGCGTCGTGTCGTAGAGCGGGCACTCGTTGGCCTCGTCGAGGTCGGGCTGACGGTCGAGTTCTTCGGCCAACTCCAAGACGGTGCAGCCGTAGACGCGGAAGTCGAAGTTCCTACAGTATCTGCACTTCCTGAGGTACTCCCCGCAGCGGGGACAGCGAGGGAAGGAGGCGAGTCGGTCGTGGGTAGCGGCCCCGCAGCGCGGGCAGGTGAGTTCTCGTGCGAGCGGACTGCGCGGGGCCTTGCGGGTGAGAAGCGTCACTCCCCGGCCCCCGTACTGCCGCGCCCACTAGCGGTCAAGCGATTCTTCTTCACCCTATCTGGTCCCCCGTCAAGCCGACGCGCCTGGGTGACAAGCGCCGGTGCAGAGCCACCGCGTTGCCTCTAACAGACTCCTATCGGTCCTGCGCGCAACCACCAAGGGCGAAGGCCGAGTCAACTGTACACCGCGGGGGCCTCGACCGCAACTATGATGGGGCCTGGGCTGGGTGCGGCAGCGGGCGGGCAAGTGGGCAGGCAAACTGACGTGTGCCAGCGGAGAGAAGCGCTTTGACCGATAACGTGAAAGGTGGTACAAGGTAGGGGTCAGGGGTGACGGACCCTCTCAGGGTAGACGCCCCGTGCTTGTTGAACTGCTGGCGGAGACAGTTAGTTGGCCTGGTGAAGGTAGCCTGTGTCCCTTGGGGAGGGAATGCGCCTGTGAAAGCAGTGATATTGGCGGCCGGCGAGGGATCGAGGATGCGACCCCTCACTGAACACCGGCCGAAGCCGATGATCCTGGTGGTGAACATACCCATTCTGGAGCACATCCTGGATGGGCTGCGCTTGGCAGGGGCGGACAAGGTGCTCATGGTGACCGGGCGCCACGCGGACATCATCGAGAGTTACTTCGGCGGTGGCGAGCGGGTGGGGGTGGAGATCAGTTACGTGCGCCAGGAGACGCGTGAGGGCAACGCGCGCGCGGCGCTCTTGGCCGAGCCGTTCGTCGGCGACGAGCCCTTCCTGCTCTGCTTCGGAGACATCATGACCTCGAAGCACAACTACAAGTCGCTGGTGCAGCGGGCCCGGCAAGACCCGGCGGCCTGTTTCCTGGCTACCTTTGAGGTGCCGGACGCCACTCAGGGGGGGGCGGTGTTCGTCGAGGACGACCGCGTGACCAAGGTGATCGAGAAGCCGGCACCAGAGATCTGCACTACCAACCTGACCAACGCCGGCATCTTCGCTTTCACTCCCGATGTCTTTCCTCTGCTGGCAGAGACCAGGAGATCCCCGCGGAACGAGTATGAGATTACCACGACCATCGAGAGCATGATTGACCGGGGGGGCCTGTGTCGGCCGTTCCAGCTGGAGGGATACTGGTCCAACGTTGGGCGGCCGGGCGAGGTGCTTTCGCTCAACCGCGTCGTGCTCGATCATGCAGCCAGGGGGCTGGCCAACATCGGGCGCCGGAGCGAGGACGCCGTTTTCATCGGCCCCAACACGGAGATTTCCCCTCGGGCGCAACTGCGTGGTCCGGCGATTATCGGCGCCAACTGCAAGATCGGGAAGGCTGCGGTCGAAGAGTACAGTTGCATCTCCGATGGCACCTGCGTCGGCGACGGCGCGGCCATCCGGGGCAGCGGGCTGTTCGGCGACTGCATAGTGGGCCCTGGGTGCATGGTTGACTCGGCGATCATTGGGAGCCGGGTGGTGCTGGAACCCGAGGTCGAGGTGCGGGGGACGCCGGACCGGGTGGCGGTCATCGCGGACTACGAAGTGGTCTCCAGTTTCCCGCCGGCGGCAGGCTAGGACGTTACGCCTGCCGGGGCGCTCCCCGGCGCGGCCAGTCGGCTGCGCGTGGTCTTCCTCCGCTACGGCTGGTGGGGCACGAGGCGTATGGCAAACTCAAGGGAGCCGCGCCGCTTGGACCAGGTAACGCCGTAGGCGAGGCAGTGCTGCACATTCTCGAGTGTGACCTGGCCGTCGTAGAAGCGGCCATCCCGCAGGTCGTACTGCTGGGCGGTTCTTGCCAGCCAGTTCGGGGCAAGGCGCCCGGCGAGCCCGACGGAGGCCTCGCGGGGGACAACGACCTCGTCGAAGCGGAAGGGGGTACTCCCGGAGACGCCGATGTTGCGGTAGCTGACTTCGGCCGTGGTGTCCCGCGAAAGGCGGAAGATGGCGCGCACGGCGGCGGTCGTGGTGCGCTGGCGGAAGCCCGCCGAGTAGTCGGCTTCCGTTAGGCCGACTTCCCATTGGACGGCGAGGCCGGGCTTGGGCTGTGATCGCCAGCGGCAGTTAGCCGCCGCTAACAAGCGCTCGTGACGCACCTTGCGCGGGTATTCGGTGAGGGAGCCCCAGGAGGTCTCGAGGCTAACGGAAGCGCCGGCGAGCGGCGCTTGCCATTGGGCGATCACCTCGGGCCAGCGGGTGAGGAGAAGGCTGGAGTCGAACGGATTGTTGGCGTCTTCCTTGAGCGCGGCGCCCAGGGAAGCGCTCCACTGCCCTCGGGTCGCCCGCAGCGCGGCGGAGCCGCTGAGCCCGCGCTTCTCGGACAGAACTAGCAGACCGGAGCCGCTGGGGAACTCGAGGTTGATCTGTGCGTTCACGCCGTAGCCGCTGGTGTAGCCGAGGCGCGGGAAGGGCATGCCGCTTGGGCCGCCGGTGACTCGCACGGTGTAGCGGGGCAGAGAGAAGATCCTGGCCCCGTAAAGGCTGGCGGAGACGCCGCGCAGCCGGAGCCGGCCGTCCGCGCTGAGGGTTGCTTCGCGCACGTCGAGGGACTGATGCGGGTGGTCAGCACCGCAGAAGGAGAGCCGGGCCCCTTGCACACGCCAGGCGCCTGCGGCGGTGCGACTGGCGGCTTGGCCGCCGAAGTACAGGCTGTAGACTCCTTCTTGGCCTTCGCCTGCGGGGAAATCGAGGCGTCCACTCGGTCCTTCGACGCTTGCGGTGCCTTGCTGTAGGTCCGCGGAGAGATCGCGGCCACTGACGGTGCCCGTCGGGGTCTCGAGGGAGGCCTGCCCCGGAGAGGTGACCAGGCGGGAGCGGAGATCGGCGGTTATCTCCTCGGCGTGAAGGACGAACTCCCCCCACTGCGCCACAACGCCCCCTTGGGCATGTACGCTCTCCGCTTGCAGGTCGGCGGACATCTCATCGGCGCGCACGGTCAACTCAACCGGTGTCGCTTCTTGCTGTGTGGTGTCGGCGGAGCCTGGAGCGGCGCAGAAGGGTGAACAGAGGAGCAGTCCGAGTGCCAGCAGAACAGGCCGGATGAGCACGGCGCCCCTACAGGCGAACCGTCATCTCTGCGCTGGCTGCCGGGGCGCGCTGCTGCTCTGGGGTCTCGTTGCGCCAGTCGCGCACCTGGTAGCGCAGCCGGATCTGGGCATCGTCGCTCAGAGAGTAGTCCAGGCTCACTCCGGAGCGCAGGCTGTCTTCGTTGGGAGCGCCTCCGGCGAGCCGGCGCAATTCGAGATCAAAGGCAAGGCGGAAGCGCTCCGAGAGGGCCATGTTGGCTTGAGCGAGGATGCGAGTTAGCACCAGGTCCTCGTTGGCCCCCATGCCGCGGTAGCGCTCGAAGCCCGCGCTTAGGGCCGATCCCCCTGCCAGATTCAGCCTGACGCCGCCACCGAGCCCTTCCACGGCCGCCTCCCTCGGCTCCTCAGCCATTTGCGGGCGAGGCGCGGCCCCCCGGCGGTATGTGTCAGTTATCGAAAGGGCCCGCGCGACCGAGTAGGAGACTATGTTGGCGACGCCGGGCCTGGGGCCCGCAGTATCCTCCGTCCGCGAGAACGGGCCGAGGGAGCGGAAGTAGCCGGCGGCCAGGTTCAAGCGGCCGAGGTTGAGAGACAGATCCGCGCCCACGCCCGGAAGGTACGCCGGGTCCCGGTCAGAGGCCCCGGGCGGGGTGGTCGCCAAGGACAGGGACGCGGCGCCCACATTGGGAAGGGAGAACTGCGCGCTTGCCCCCTGTGCTTGCAGCCGGCCAGGTGCGCCCGGCTGCGCGAGCGCCATTGGGGTTGCACCAGCCGGGGCGGCGCCTGCGGCCGGCGGCGGTTCGGCAATGGGCGTGGAAAGAGAGGCTATGCTCTCGGTCACGCGCTCGCGACTCCAGCCCAGGCGCTGCAACTCGGTGCCGAACTCACCGGCGAGGAGGCTGAGTACGGAGGCGTCGGCTTGACCTTCAGGCCCCCCTGCGCCGGAGGCGGCGTCCGCAGTGCCCGCGCGCTCCAGGGCTCGGGACACGAGGATGGCGAACTGGCCGCGCGTCATCCCCGGTTGGGGTTGCGCCCACTCGCTGGGCAGGAGCAGGCCGTCGCGGGCGAGTTGGTCACAGTAGGGATAGGCCCAGTGGCCAGTGGGGACGGCGGCAAACTCGTCCTGAGCCGCCGCCGGCATGGCCAGGGCAAGCATGATCAGCCCCGCGATGGGGGCCATAAGCAGGACTGCGGCGCGCATCGGCATAATGCTACCACCAATCCACGTTACTCACAACTTTCACGTGGCCGCCAGCGCCTTGGCGCGCAGGAGCAGGAACGCGTCCGGCCGCAGGATCTCGTAGCCCAAAGCGCGGAGCCTCGGCAGCAGCAGTAGCAACTTCTCGAACATGCGCTGGTTCATGGGCCCGCACATGTTGACGGTCGCCGCCACGAACGCCGGGAGCGGACGGCCCCTGAGATACGCTTGAATGTCACGCAGCCCTTGTTCAGGGCTGTCAATCATGACCTTGGTGGGCACCCAGGGCTTGCCGGCGATCAGCCGGTCCTCTTCCTTAGGTATGGTCTCGAATCCTTGGAAGCAGCCGATCAGTTGCGGGCAGCGCTCGAAGTAGCGCCCGGCCGAGCGCTCGTCCACCCAGTCGGCGCCGTACCGGTTCTTGATCTCCTCGTTGGGGCCGGCGCCCTCGATGGGGAAGGGCATCTCGCCCGAGGAGGTGCGGTGGATGACGTAGCCGGGCTCGCCGTAGCGGACGGTTCGGTTGATGGCCCAGATGGAGTCGGTGTCCGTCTGCTCGAGCGCCGCTCCGGTGAGCGTCAGGTAGGCGTCGAGGTCCTTCTGCACCGAGGGGTAGTTGTAGCCGATGCCGGACGGCCCCAGGACCAGGCAGTCGTTGGGAGTGAGGGTGCGGTAGTAGTATTGGAGCAACGCCGGGCCGAGGTGCGCCGCCAGTCGCGGCGCTATCTGCCATCCGAACGGGAGGCTCCCGCGGTAGGCGCTGGCCCAATGGCCTTGCTGCAAGTTGCACATGGAGTGCAGCGCGTCCCCGTCCGTTTGGCACAAGGCTACGTAGACCTTCTTCTCGAGGCGAACGTCCTGCGGCCGGATGTGCCGCTGGCGGAGCGGGGCCTGGGTCTTGAGGTGCTGGTGGAAGGAAAGATTAGGGCCGGCAGCGGAGCAGATCTGGACCAGGCCGTGGCGCGAGCAGGCGTCAACATAGGTGGCCTCGATGTCCGTGGGCAGATGCCAGCCCAGTGCCAGCGCCTGCGGCTGCATGCCGTGGAGCAGGCGGTGACAGAAATCCGGCTCCCAGTCGGTCGCCGGGTTCACCGAGAGGTTGTGCACCGGGGACTGATGGCATGCGAGGTAGTCGCAGAGCATGGGGTTGAACTGTCCGGCCTCGCCCTCGCTCAGGCTGCCCACGGCGGTGCGGCGGCAGCGTGGCCAGACCTCACGCTCCGCCCACTCGTAGAGCGAACGCTTGTCAGCGAAGCGGCCACGCAGGTCCTCGAGTGCCGGCAGGCCGAGGCGCTCGGCGAGCGCCGGCGACAGTGCTGGAACGCCATGAACGCCGGCGAGGGTGACCGCGAGGGGAAGCACGGCGCGGAAGGCGGGATCCCAAACGACGGCGCCGCTGAACTGGGTGCGCACGCGCTCCAGCGCTTGCCAGGCGCCCAGTTCCTCTGCCTCCAGGCCGTAGTCGGCGTACCAATCGGCCCAGTGGCGGTCCCAGCGCGCGTTCCACAGCAGGAACATATGCGGGCGCTGCCGATTGAGCACGCCCTGCGCCGTGGCGAGCGCGATACAGACGTCCTCCCCCCCTGCGGAAGCGAGGTGAACGGCAAGGAAGGGCGAGGAGCCGGGCATGGCGAACCACCTCGGCGCCGAGTCTAGGATCGCGTCCCCGAGCGGTCAAAGCGGGGCAACTTTGCCGCGGCTCTTTTCGGTGCTATCTTACCGCCATGCGATTGACGGGGGTGTTTTGATGCGCGTAAAGGCTCTGGTCGCGGCCCTGTGTTTGCTTCCGATCCTCTGCGGATGTGGCGGCGGCGGGAAGGGCGCAGGGCAGGGCCCCCTGGGGCTCAAGGCGCAGGAACTGCAGGAGCAGGCGACGGCGAGACACCTGCAGGGGGGACAGTTGATCCCCTTCACCTTTGTGGACCCCCAGGGCAATCTCGACCACTACGGGATAGGTGACATGGGCGACGCGGCGATCTGGACCGGCTGCTATCTCGCGGCCGAGTCCTTTCGCTACGCCGCCACCGGCGACATTGCCGCGTATCAGGCCTGCCGGGAAACGCTCAACGCAATGAGGATGCTGCGCGAGGTGACCGGCGTGCCGGGTTTGCTCGCCCGCGGGTTCGTGCCCGCCTACTTCGGCATCGCCGCGCGCGGAGAGTATCACTACTCGCAGGACGGGAAGTGGATCTGGTCGGGGGACGTGAGTTCCGACCAACTCGATGGCATCATCTTCGGTTACTACGTCTTCTATCGCTTGGCCGCCTCGCCCGCGGACAAGGAAGCGGTGGGGCGCGAGGTGAGCCTGCTCATCGGCCACGTGATCGAGAACGGGATGCAGATCGTGGACGTTGACGGCGCGCCCACGACCTGGGGGCACTATGAGCCCTGGTACGTGCGCGACGAGGAGCACATGAACGCGCTGCTGATTCTCTCGCACCTCAAGGTGGCGCACCACACCACGGGCGAGGAGCGTTTCCGCGCGAAGTATCTGCAGTGCATCAAGGAGGAGGACTACGCTCTGCTGGCGGAGACCTCGGTGGTCAAATGGCCGCTGGAGGAGATCAACCACTCGGACCACAACTTGCAGTGGCTGGCGTACTACCCGCTGCTCTCCTTGGAGACCGACCCCGTCTTCTACGCCTCCTACCGCCGGAGCCTCGCGGCCGCCTGGGACTTCGTAGGCAAGGAGGGACAAACCCTCTTCAATTTCGCGGAGGAGGCGCTGGTGCCCGGCACCGGCAACCTTGCCGACGGCGTCAAGACTCTTCAGGACTTCCCGACCGACCTGCGCCTGTTCGAGGTCATCAATTCGACGCGGTCTGACCTGGAGGCCTACAAGCCGTTCCTGATCAACCCGGAGTCGGGCGATCCGCAGATAGACTTCACGCGCTTCCCGCCCTTGCCGGTGAACGAGCGCCCGCTCTGGGAGTACGAGTGGGCGCAGAACCCGTATCGGTTGGACGGCAACGTCGGCCGGAAAGGCGAGACGGAGCAGAGCGGGGTGGACTATCTACTGGCCTACTGGATGGGGCGCTACCACGGCTTGCTCTCCGGCGGGGACTAGGAGGGGCGCTCGCGCAAGGCCTCCTGAATCAGGCGACGGAGGGCTTCGGTCATGGCGGCGATACCGCGCTCGCCGTACTCGGCGGAAGCCATGGTGGGATCCTCGCCTAGGACGCCGAGGTAGCCGTCCGGCCCGGGAGAGCCTAGGCGCGACAGGTCCACCAGATCCGGTTCAAGGGCCATGAGCAGGGAAGTCTCCCAGCGCGCGGCGTGGTCGCCGGTGAAGCCCTGGTCCTTGACCAGGTCATAGCCGATGTAGGGGAGCACGCGCATCCTGCCTTCGCCGCGGTACTGCTCGGCGGCGCGTTGGGCCGGGCCCTTGGTGGGGTAGTGGCCGCAGATGACGACGGCGACCTCGAAGCCCAGGGACTCGAGTTGACGGAACGACCAGACCAGCAGGCGCTCGAACAACTCCCAGCCGCCGGAGGCGGAGGCTTTATCTGCGGCGGCCGCAAAGTGCTCGGGCGTGAGGCCGTAGGCGGCGGCAATGCCGCGCGTGTGGTCCTCCTTGAGGTGCGTGAACCGCTCGGGGCGGAAGACCACCTCGGCGAGTTCGGCGCGGTTGTCACCCCAATAGATAGCCGGCATCACCAGGCCGCCGAGGGCCCGGGCGAAGCGCACGCAGAGCGCGTGCGCCTTGAGGGCGTCGTTGCCGACGGGGAGATGGCGGCCGTGCCACTCTAGGGTGCCCACCGGCAGGTAGGCCACGGGGCAAGCCTGGCGCTGGGCGGCTATCTCATCCGGATGGAGGCGCTCGTAGCGGACCTCTGCACCCGAGTGTGGCTGATTCATAATGTTATTCCGCCTCCTTGGCTACATACGGTTGGCGCGCGGCGGCCGCCGCCTGAGCCACTGCACGGCGCATCTCGTCGGGCGCCACTACCCTCACCTTGCCGGCGTAGCGCAGCACGAGGCGCGCCAACCAGGGCGCGGAGGAGGTGGCGATGACGACCTCGGTTTCCTTTTCCTTCGTGGGTTCCACGGAGACCAAGAAGGCGCGCTCCCGCTCCTGCCAATCACCAGCCACCTCGGGAGCAACGAGGAGATGCACGTGGTTAGCGGTGTCGGGCTGATAGTCAGCCTTGCGTTCGCGCACTACCAGGCGGCGGGGCACCCGTTGCTCCAGCGGCTTGATGGAGCGGATGCGCTCGAGGCGGAAATGAAGGACGCCCCGTCTGAGCAGGCAGCGAGCGAGCAGGTACCAGCGCCCCTTGACGCACTCGAGGCGCACGGGCTCGACGACACGCTTGGTGCAGCGGTCGCTGTTGTAGGAGTAGTAGTCCATCTCCAGGCGGAGGCGCTTCTCCATCGCCGCAGTGATGCAGGACAGGTAGCGGCTCTGCTCGGCGAAGGTCTCAATGGGCGCGACGCGCGAGCCGGGTTCGTCTTCACCGCGCGCGGCCGCTGAGAAGCAAGCGCGCAGTTTCTCGCAGGCTTTCTTGAGCACCGGGGGCTGGTAGGCGCCGACCTGCTTGACGACGTTGATGCCGATGGCGAGCGCCGCGCGCTCGCGCGTGGAGAGGCGGACGGGGCGCTGGAAGGTGGGCACCGGCGCCCAGACGGATATGCGCTGCCCCTCGACGACACAGTCGAAGGTGTCTCCGCCTCCGTAGGGCGGCAGGCCGCAGAACTCGAGGATGCCGAGGAGTTGCCTGAGCGAGTCGGGGGGAATGGCGAGCACGGCGCTGAGCTCATCGGCGGCGACGCGGGCGGAGCGGGTGACGTAGGGCAGGGCGGTGAGCAGATGGCCGAGGGTGGCCTCGGCGTCGTCGTTTCTCATTTCTGGTGGGCGTCCAGTATGCGGCTCAAGGCCTGCGCGGCTTCGTTCCTCAGGGCTTGGGGCTCCAGTATCTCGGCGTTGCGCCCGAACTCAAGCACGCACTCCAGGAAGGCCTGCCTGTCGGTGACTGGCGCGGCGAAGATGCCGCCGCCGTCTTCGAGGTCTTGGCTGTCCTCGCTGGCGCCCCAGTGCCTCTTCACCCACCACCACACCTCAGGCGAGAAACGCACTTTGGTCATCACCGGGTCGTGGCGGCGGCGCAGGCGCCACCGCAGTTGCCCGATGTAGTCGCCCACGCGGAAGTCTCGAGGAACGGAGTAGTCCGATTCGTCCGGCCCGGTGCTGCTGGCTTTGCTGAGCGAGAGGATGCGCGAGCAGCGCAGCGTGCGGATTTCGCCGCGCAGGTGACACCAGGCCACCAGGTACCACTGCCCGTCGAAAGCAGCCAAGGCGTAGGGGTCAACCTGTCTTTCAGTGGTCTGGCCCTGGCGGTCGCGGTAGCGGAGCGCCAGCCGCTTGCGCAACATGAGCGCCTCGAAGAGGGTCTCGAGGTGGTGCCGGCGCAGCCGCGGGGCGATGGCACGAGGCTGGAAGACGACGGTCTCCTCCGGTTCGGGAATCTGCTTGGTCTCACTCCACTGGTCGAAGGTGATCTTGCGCCAAGCGCTGGCGGCGTAGTCCTCTATCGGGGGCCCGAGCGCGCCGGCGGCCTTGCTCGCCATGGCCAGGCAGTACAGTTCCTCGGTGGAGAAGCTGACGACGGGGAGGCTGTACTCCCGCTCGGAGATGAAGTACTCATTGTGTTCGTTCACCTCGACCGGTACGCCTATGTCGCGGAGGGCACGGATGTCGCGTTGCAGGGCCTTGCGGAAGGCCTCCCCCTGCTTGAACTCCGCGTACTGCGGTATGGTGCGCTGAATCTCCTCGGCGGAGGCCGTCGCTCGGGGCCGCAGCAGGAAGGCGCACAGGTTTACCAGCCGCTCAACTCGCTTAGCCACGAGACTGTCTCTAGCACAATCGCGTTGAGGGGTTCAAGGAGCCAGCGCGAATTTGGGCCTCATGCGCGCGCGACGCGGACCCCCAGGTGGCGCGTTGACGGCTCGGCGTACGGCACCTAGAATCAACTCGTTGGGTTGTGAGTCTGCAGTGGTGACGAGGTGACGACTATGGCCCCAATGGGAGTTGATCTCGGCCAGACCGAGGCGCCCGCCGGCAGCCCGCTGGCAGTGGCGCAAGCCCTGCTGGACGAGGTGGGCGAGCGCCTCCGGGTGGAGAAGCAGTGGGTCGAGGTCCTGCGCCGTCCCAAGGAAGCGCGCACGGTGTGTTTCCCGCTGCGGCGGGACGACGGGTCGGTGGAGATGTTCACCGGCTACCGCGTGCATCACAACCTCGCCCGCGGCCCCGCCAAGGGGGGCCTGCGCTACGATCCGAGTCTGGACCTGGAGGAAGTGGTGGCGCTGGCGATGTGGATGACGTGGAAGTGCGCGGTGGCCAACATTCCCTTTGGCGGCGCTAAGGGGGGTGTGTGCTGCGACCCAGGCGCGTTGTCCCTGGACGAACTGGAGCGCCTGACGCGCCGGTTCACCATGGAGATCGTCACCATGATCGGGCCGGAGAAGGACATCCCGGCTCCGGACGTGGGCACCGACGGGCGCATCATGGCCTGGGTCATGGACACTTACAGCATGAGCCAAGGCTACTCAGCCCCGGCGGTGGTGACGGGGAAGCCCTTGAGCATAGGCGGCTCCGCGGGGCGCGCCCAGGCAACGGGTCGCGGATGCGCCATAGTCACTCACGAGGCCGCCTGGCGGATGGGTATGCCTCTTCAAGGCGCCAGGGGAGCGATTCAGGGCTTCGGCAAGGTGGGCAGCGCGGTGGCGCGCTTCCTCGATCAGGTGGGCGTGTGCATCGTGGCGGTGAGTGACATCAACGGCGGGCTCTACCGCGAGTCCGGCCTGCCCATTGGGGCGCTGTGCGAGTACGCGGCCGAGGCGGGGACCGTGGTGGGCTTCCCCGAGGCTGACGTGATCGGGAGGGAAACGCTCTTCACCGTGGACTGCGACATTCTGATACCGGCGGCGCTCGAGGGCGCGATCCACAAAGACAACGCCGGCGGGATCAAGGCGCGCCTGGTGGTGGAGGCGGCCAACCTGGCCACCACCACCGAGGGCGACGCCATCATGCGCGAGAGAGGCATCAGCGTCGTGCCCGACATCCTGGCCAATGCCGGGGGCGTGACCGTTTCCTACCTCGAGTGGGTGCAGGGACGCCAGGAGTACTTCTGGTCCGAAGCCCACGTGGTGCGCGAACTCGAACAAGTGATGTCGCGCGCCTTCGAAGAGGTGGTTACGCTAGCGAACACGGAGAAGGTGGACATGCGCATTGCGGCTCACATGTTGGCCGTCGGCCGGGTGGTCGAAGCGATGCGCACCAGAGGCATCTTCCCCTAGCGCGCCAATGGAAGCCCTGAGGGATAGGGTGCTGCGCCAGGTCGTTCTCTGCGACGGGGCCCTGGGCACCATGCTCCAGCGGGCGGGGCTGCCGGCCGGCCATTGCACCGAGGAATGGAATCTGAGCCACCCGGAGGCGGTCGCGGCGGTGCACCGCGGCTATGTGGAGGCCGGCTCCCATGTCCTGGAGACCAACACGTTCGGGGCCAACCGTATTGCTCTGGGTCGCCACGGGCTGGCCGAACGGGTGGCCGAGATCAACGCGGCTGCGGTCAGGATCGCGCGGGCCGAGGCGGGGGTTGGGCGGTGGGTGTTGGGCTCGGTGGGGCCGCTGGGCGGGCTGGTCGAACCGTGGGGCAACCTGTTGCAGGACGGGGCCTTTGCCGCATTCCGTGAGCAGATGGAGAGCCAATTGCAGGCAGGCGCGCAGGGCGTCATCATTGAAACGTTCGGGGTCATCGAGGAGGCGGCCATTGCCGTGCGGGCGGCCATTGAGGCCGGCGCGCCGAACATAGTCTGCACCATGAGTTTCGAGGGCGGGGGCCGCACCTTCATGGGAGTCACGCCGGAGCGGGCACTTCAGGGGCTGAAGGAGGCGGGGGCTCATCTTGTGGGGGCCAACTGCGGCGGTGGGCCTGAGGAGATACTGGCAGCGATCAAGGAGATGCACCAGGTGGCGCCGGAGGAGGCGCTGGTCGCGCAACCGAATGCAGGCAAGCCACGGCTGGTGGGCTCAGAGACGGTGTTCGATCTGACGCCGGAGGCGATGGCGGGCTATGTGGCGGCGTTCCTGGGGGCGGGGGTGAGATTGCTGGGCGGTTGCTGCGGGAGCACGCCCGCGCACCTAAGAGCCATGGCTGGCGCTTTGGGAAGGTAGACGCGGGCCAAGCGAGGCAAGCGGATGAGCGGACCGTTGAGGGAAAGGCTTCTGCGCGAGGTGGTGCTGTGCGACGGCGCGATCGGCACCACGCTCCAGCGAGCGGGCCTGCCGGCCGGCCACTGCGCTGAGGAGTGGAACCTGACGAATCCGGAGGCGGTCGCCGCGGCGCATCGCGGCTACGTTGAGGCGGGCGCGCAGGTGCTGCAGACGAACACCCTTTGCGCCAATCGCATCGGCCTGTCCCGCTACGGGCTTGGCGACCGGACTGCGGAGATCAACGCGGCCGCGGTCAAGATCGCGCTGGGGGAGGCAGGGCAGGGCAGATGCGTGCTGGCGACGGTAGGCCCGCTGGGGCGGCTTGTAGAGCCTTGGGGCGATGTGAAGCCGGAGGAGGCGTCCTCCGCCTTTTCCGAGCAGATGCAGGGCCAGTTGGACGCCGGCGCGCACGGCGTCATCATTGAAACGTTCGGAGTTATAGAGGAAATCGTTATTGCGGTGCGCGCGGCGCGTGAGGCGGGCGCGCCGAACATCGTCTGCACGATGAGTTTCGAGGGCGGCGGGCGCACCTTCATGGGAGTGACGCCCACGCAGGCCATTGATACGCTGAGAGAGGCTGGCGCGGATGTGGTGGGCGCCAACTGCGGCGGCGGGCCCGCTGAAATCCTCGCCGCAGTTGAGGAAATGCATGAGGTTGCGCCTGCAGAGCCACTGGTGGCGCAGCCTAACGCGGGCAAGCCACGCTTGGTGAGTTCGGAGACGGCCTTCGGAGTCACGCCGGAGGTTATGTCTTTCTACGTGCCAGCGTTTCTTGAGGCAGGCGTTCGGTTGCTGGGCGCCTGCTGTGGGAGCACGCCGGCCCACCTAAGGGCGATGGCGAGCGCAGTTGCACAGCAGACAACGGAGGCGAGCAGATGAGCACACTGCGCCGGATCTACTCCGCGCGCACGCGGGCGAACTGGTTCCGCCTTGGGAGAAGCGGAAGGGCGCTGCGGCTCTTGCTGTGGGGCTTAGTGACCGGGTCGCTGCTTATCTGCGCGGCCGGGTGTCCTAAGCGGGGCTCCGTGGGGCCCGGCAGGGGGGGCAAGGCTCGCGCCGAGAGGGTCACCATCGGCGCCTTCATGTGTAACACGGGCGACAACTCGACGTATGGCCAGTCGTGCACGAAGGGGATGGGGCTGCGCGTCAAGGAGATCAACGAGGGGGGCGGAGCCCTCGGTAAGCCGCTACGGCTGATCGTGCTCGACGACCAATCGAAACAGGAAGAGGTGGCCAGCGCGGTCAAGAAGTTGATAGAGCAAGAGAAGGTGTGCGCGGTCATCGGCGAGGTGCTGAGCACCAGCAGCCTGACCGCCGCGCCCATCTGTCAGCGCGCGCGGGTGCCCATGGTGACGCCCTGCTCCACCAACCCGCGCGTGACGCGCGAGGGCGACTACATCTTCCGCGTTTGCTTTACGGACGACTTCCAGGGCTACGCCGCCGCGGTGCTTGCCTACCAGAAACTGGCCGCCAACCGCGCGGCGGTGCTCATGGACCAGAGCGGCGATTACAGCAAGGGCCTGAGCGAGGTCTTCTCGCAGTGGTTCCAGAAATTCGGGGGCACTATTGTCACCGAGGAGTCATACGTGCAGAGGGACAGCGACTTCCGGCCGCAACTGACCTCGATCAAACAGGTGGGCGCGGATGTCATTTATGTGCCGGGCTACTACCAAGAGGTGGGCCCCATCGTGAAGCAGGCACGCGAACTGGGCATCACCCAGCCCCTAATCGGCGGGGACGGTTGGGACTCGCCGAAAGTGATAGAGATCGCCGGGGCGGCCGCGCGCGACTGCTACTACACCAACCACTACTCACCGGATGACCCGCGGGCGGCCGAGTTCGTCGCCGCTTACAAGGCCGAGTATGCCAAGGTGCCGGACGCACTGGCGGCGCTCGGGTACGATGCGGTGGGTGTGGTGGCCGATGCCATCAACAGGGCCGGCAAAGCGGACCCCAAGGCCATCCGCGACGCTCTGGCAGACACCAAGGGTTTCAAGGGCGCGACGGGCGAAATCACCATGGACGCCGAGCGGAACCCCACGAAGGGCGCGGTGGTGCTCGCCATACGACAGACGAAGCAGGGGATGGCGCCGGAGTTGTACACGGAGATCCCTCCGCCCTTGAAAGAGAAGAAGCAATAGCGAGTCGCGCGGCGCGCCGCAAAGGGTCACTCTACTGGGATTGAAGAGGACGCCGGAAAGGTAGGGTGGCGCGGGTGCGCGAACGGCTTGAGTACGTGCAGAGCATCTTCCCTGTGGTGCCTTGGGGCGTAGCGTCGGAGTTTAGCCCCGACGCAGGAAGCGGCGGGTTCGCGTCCGGGGTGAAGCCGGAGGCGACGGAGTGCTTTCGTCCGAGGTAAAGCGGGATGCTACAGAAGACGCAAGATGGCGTTGGGCTTGGTGCCCGGCGATGATCGTGTGGTGAAAGGGTGGTGGAAGTGAACCCTATCGTGGTTGCTTTGTTGGCCGCGGCTTTGGCGCCCAAATTGTCTCCCACCGCGTTGGCGGAGCGCGTCAACTCGGGCTTGCGGGAGTACCTTAGGCTGCCGCCGCAGACGCGCAGCGTGGTGGAGGTGGAGACGACCTCTCGCTCCACGCTGCTGGGGGGCAGGGCGGATGCGCTGCGCATCCGCGTCTACGACCTGGACCTCAACAAGGTGCGGCTGCCGGCCGCGGCTCCCGCGGGGCCTCAGGGCAATCTACGTGGCAGCATCGGCGAGGCGGTTCTCGACTTCCCGAACGCGGTGTTGGGCCCGCTACGCGTCAACGACATCTCCCTGCGGGCGCACGGGTTGAGTTTCAACCTGGGGCGGCTGGCCGCGGGCGGGGGCATCTCCTCGGTCGAGATGGGCAGCACCGAGGTGGAGTTGGTGATCGCCGAATGGGACCTGGGCGCGCTCATCGAGGAGACCGTCAAGGACCTGAGCGAGGTGCGCGTGAGCATAGGGGAGGGCAACGAGTTCACCGCAGAGGCGCGCGCGGCGACTCCGCTGGGCGGCATGCCGCTGCGCGTGTCCGGGCGGCTGGAACTGTTCGGAACGGCAGGGCTGCGGCTCGCCGAGATCGAGGTTCAGATTCTGGGGGCGGCGCTTCCCAAGGTACTTGCCGACAGGCTCATCTCCCGGATTCCGCTGGAGTTCGCCCCGACCGCGGGCACGCCGCTGGAGCGCGCGATCACGGTCACCAGTCTCACTACGACGCGGGGTTTCGTTCACCTGGCGGGGATCGTTGACGTGGCGGCTCTGCAGCAGGCCATGAGCGAGGAGAGCAAGTGAGCGGCAGCCACGAGGAGATGCCTGCGCGAGCCCTGCGCAGCGGGTAGGGTAGGGGCCCGTTGGCGACCCCGCTCGCGATGCTGGGACTGTCCTTTGGCGGGAGGGGCTGATGGGTCATATGCCGTGGCGATTGATCTTGAGCCCCCCCGGGAGGGGCGCCCTGAACATGGCGATTGACGAGGCTGTGATGGATGCTGTGGCCCGGGGCGATTCGCCGCCTACCCTCCGCCTTTATTCCTGGAGCGCGCCCTGTCTCTCGGTGGGTTACGGGCAACGGGGAGTACAGGCGCTGGCCGCGCGCTGCGCCCGCGCCGGTGTAGGGCTGGTGCGGCGCATCACCGGCGGCCGTGCGGTGCTGCACCACATTGAGGTCACTTATGCGATTTCGGCTCCGGTGGGCTTGCGGCCCGAGTTCACCACGGTCAGCGAGTCATACCGTCTGTTCGGCGAGTGCCTGAGGCTGGGGCTGGCACAGGTGGGCATCCAGTGCACGCTCGGAGAGCGCCCACCCAGAGGTGGCGGAAGGCCCCGGGACATGTGCTTCGCTCTCGCCATCGGTGGCGACCTGCGCGCCGGGAACGCCAAGGTTGCCGGCAGCGCGCAGGCGCGCAGGGACGGGACGCTGCTGCAGCAGGGGTCGCTTCCCCTGGTGTTCGATTGGGGCTTGCAGGCAGCCGTCTTCGGCGAGGAGGCGGAGGCTGCGCACGTGGAGGGCTCCGTGGTCGGGGCCGCGGATCTGCTGGCGGGCGGGGTGTCTCACGAGCGGATGTGCCAAGCCCTGGCGCGCGGGTTCGCGACGGTACTGGGGGAGTTACGGGGGCAGGGCCTCACCTCGGCGGAAATGGGCTGGGCCGGTGAACTGGCCAGCCGCAAGTATGGTTCTCAGCGGTGGAATCTGGAAGGGCCGGCGGCGCACGGCCGTGTTGACGTACGGCGGGCGGAATGCTAGCCTAGGGGCAACGGCCTCGTCGCCTTTTTGCGGAACAGGGGAGACCTGCTATGTCGCAGAAAGACAGGATGACAGACGGCAAGAAGATACTGGTGGTGGACGATGAGAAGCACATCGTCCGCCTGGTCCAGGTTAATCTGGAGCGCAACGGTTACCTGGTGGTTACGGCCTATGACGGCCGCGAGGCGCTCAAGAAGATCGAGGAAGAGAAGCCTGATCTCGTGGTGCTCGACGTCATCATGCCCCAGATGGACGGTTTCGAGGTTCTCAAGGCGCTGCGCACGAAGGAAGAGACCAGGGATCTGCCCGTCATCATGCTGACGGCGAAGGCGCAGGATAACGATGTGTTTCGCGGCTGGCGGGCGGGTGTTGACTGCTATCTGACCAAGCCGTTCGTGCCTCAGGAACTGCTCATCTTCATCAAGCGCATCCTCGCCAGCCAGGAGGCCGGCGAGGCCGGCGACGACGTGCTGGACCTCTAGGCTCCACCGCCTAGGGCCCGCTGCGTCATTCTAGGGGGATACAGCCGGTAGTGGGCGGCTGCTGCCCTAGGGCGGCGCCGACGCGATCCTGCTCCCGCGGACAAGTAAGATCGCGTCCCTACAAGCCGGTCGCTCTGGTTGTGGAGTCAAGCGGACGGGATCCTCGTTCGCCCCCCGGTGGCAATCTCCGCCAGAGAAGTAGGAGCGCGTCCGTACGGCTCCGTAGCAACGGGCGGTTGCGGGGTAGGGGAGGCGGGCGTTCATAGCGCGCATCGGGATCACTAGGACCCCCGCTGTGTTGTTGGGTGCGGTATCTTCTGATAATACATCTTATGTCAACTCCGGGCTAGAGCGAAGTGCCGGCAGGCCCTGCCGTTGAGAAGGTTCTGGAGGAGCAGCACGCCCAACACGTTGGCACCGAAATGTAGCGCGCGCCGCCTGTGGCGGGGTGTCGTGGCTGAGGCAGACCCGGCGCAGGCGGGGCGGGCGGATAACGTCCGGCCGGGACGGCCGTCTCAGGCGGGCAAGCGGGAACCGTGATTCGCGTCGGGCGTAAAGCCCGACGCTACAACCCGCAGCCCCGGGCGGGGGGTGTTTTCGAGAGAGCAGGTGGGAGGGGGCTATACCCTACCCGCGCTGCGGGTGTCGCTGGGCTGGGGGCAAGGGCGAGGTCGAGCGGGCGCTACTCGCGTTCGCCCTTGAAGGCCTTCTCGATGAACTGGAGGAACTCGGGGTTGGACTTGTACTGCTTGAGGCCCTCAATGAGGGTCTTGGTGGCGTCTTCGGTGGCGAGGGCGTTGAGGGTGCGGCGGAGATGCCAGGTTTGGCGGAGTTCTTGAGGCGTGAAGAGGAGTTCCTCGTGGCGGGTGCCGGAGGCGCGCACGTCAATGGCCGGGAAGATGCGCTTGTCAAAGAGTTCGCGGAGGAGGATGAGGTCCAGGTTGCCGGTGCCCTTGAATTCCTCGTGGATCATGTCGTCCATGCGGCTGCCGGTCTGGACCAGGCAGGTAGCCATAATGGTGAGGCTGCCGCCGTTCTCGATATTGCGGGCGGCGCCGAAGAAGCGCTTGGGACGATAGACGGCGGCGGGATCAAGGCCGCCGGAGAGGGTGCGGCCGCTGCCCTCAATGGTCAGGTTGGAGGCCCGGGTGAGGCGGGTGAGGGAGTCCAGCAGGATGACCACGTCGCGCCCGAGTTCGACCTGGCGCTCCGCCCTTTCCAGCACCAGTTCGGCCACGCGGATGTGGTTCTCAGGCAACTGGTCGAAGGTGGAACTGATGACCTCGCCGTCCACCGAGCGCTCGATGTCGGTGACCTCCTCGGGGCGCTCGTCAACCAGCAGGACCAGCAGTTCGACTTCGGGATGGTTGGCGGCGATGCCGTTGGCGATGTTCTTGAGCATCACGGTCTTGCCGGCCTTGGGCGGGGCGACGATGAGGCCGCGCTGTCCCTTGCCAACCGGGCAGATGAGGTCAATGATGCGCTGCGAAAGGCCTTTGCTGGTTGTCTCCAGTCGCATGCGCTCGTTGGGGTGCAGCGGGACCAGGTCCTCGAAGCGCGGCCTGGCCTTGGCCCCGTCGGGCGGCAGGCCGTTGATGGCCTCGATCTTGAGCAGCCCATAGTACTTCTCGCCGTTCTTGGGCGGCCTGATCTGCCCGTGGACCAGGTCGCCGGTGCGCAGCCCGAATTTCTTGATCTGCGAGGGCGACACGTAGACGTCGTTCTGGTTGGGCAGGTAGGCGTTCAAGCGCAGGAAGCCGTAGCCGTCCGGCAGTAAGTCCACTACCCCTTTACGCAGATGGTAGCCGCTCTGCTCGGTCTGCGCCTCCAGGATACGCATGGCGAGTTCCTGTTTCTTCGCCTTGCTGTAGCCAGGGATGTTTAGTTCCTTGGCTAACTCGTGCAGGTGTTCCAGGCTCATCTCATTGAGTTGGGCTAGTTCCAAAACCTTCCACCTCTCGGCCGCTGCGGGAATCTCTTGAAGCGGGGCTGAAGGGATTCACTCGGAGGGAGACGGAGTCTCCCGTTTCATGATACCCACATACGGCAGTTCTCGGTACTTCTCCCCGCAATCCAGCCCGTAGCCGACCACGAACCTATCTGGGATGGTGAAGCCACGGTAGTCCACCCTCACGTCCCGCCGCCGCCGCTCCGGCTTGTCCAGCAGCGCGCAAACGTGCAAGGACGCGGGGGATCTTCGCTGCAGGGCCTCTATAAGATACCCCAGACTCTCCCCGGTGTCAACAATATCTTCCACAATGAGGACGTCGCGGCCGGCGACGTCGGTCTCCAGATCCTTGGTCAGGCGCACCGGGCCGCTGGGTTCCGTGCCCGCGCCGTAACTGGCCAGACGGACGAAGTCAACCTCGAGGGGCATCCCGAGTCGGCGTATCAAGTCGGCCAGGAAGACGAATGCCCCCTTTAGCGGCGCCACCAGCAGGGGCCGGCGCCCGGCATAGTCGGCGGAGATCGCTGACGCCAACTCCCCTACCCTGCGCTCCAACTCCTGCTCCGAGATCAGTACGCCCTCGATGTTGGGAGGCAGTTCGCGCGGCATGGGCATCATTCCCAATCTATGGTCGCCGGTGGCTTGGAGGAAATGTCGTACACCACGCGATTCACCCCAGGCACCTCGTTGATGATGCGGTTGCTTATCCGCGCCAGCACCTCGTAGGGCAAGCGGGCCCACTCGGCCGTCATGGCGTCTTCGCTGGTGACGGCGCGAACGGCAAGCACGTTGCGGTAGGTGCGCTGGTCGCCCATCACTCCCACGGATTGGACGGGCGTGAGCACCGCGAACGCCTGAAAGACCTCGCGCTGGAGGCCGGCGCGCGCGAGTTCCTCCTGCACCACGGCGTCCGCCTCCCGCACGGTGGCCACGCGCTCGGGAGTCACCTCGCCAAGTATGCGCACCGCCAAGCCCGGGCCCGGGAATGGGTGGCGCCAGGCGATGCTCTCCGGCAAGCCCAACTCCGCCCCCAGGCGCCGGACCTCGTCTTTGAACAGGTCCCGCAGCGGCTCCACCAGTTGGAAAGACATGTCCTGCGGCAGCCCCGCGACGTTGTGATGGCCCTTTATGCGGGCCGTCGCCCCTCCCCCGCTCTCGACCACGTCCGGGTAGAGCGTGCCCTGCGCCAGGAACTCAAAGGGGCCCCGGCGCCGCGCTTCTTCCTCGAAGACGGCCACGAACTCGCGGCCGACGATGCGCCTCTTCTCCTCAGGATCGGCAACCCCCGCCAGCGCCTTGAGGAAACGGTCGCCGGCGTCCACGAAGTGCGGCCCAGCGCCGACATACCGGCGGTAGGCGGCGAGGACCTCCTGCGCCTCGTTTCTGCGCAGCAAGCCGTGGTCCACGAAGATGCTCGACAGCCTGTCCCCCACCGCGCGCGCCACCAGGGCGGCGGTGACCATGGAGTCCACGCCGCCGCTAACGGCGCAGAGCACGCGTCCCTCTCCGACCTGCTGGCGGATGTGCGCCACTGCCCGCTCGGCAATGGACTGGGCGGTCCAGTCCCCTCGGCAGCCACAGGCGCGGTAGATGAAACTGCGCAGCAGCGCCTGCCCGAAGGACGTGTGCGACACCTCCGGGTGGAACTGCACGCCGTAGAGGCCTCGCTTCTCGTCCTCCATCGCCGCGGCGGGCGAATGCGCGGATCGCGCCGTCACCGAGAACCCCGGCGGCACCTCGAGGACGATGTCGCCGTGACTCATCCAGCACTGCAAAAGCCTGTCGAGCCCATGGAAGAGGACGCCGTCGCCGACGGCCTCAATCTCGGTGTGGCCGTACTCCTTCGCCGCTCCCGGGCCGACGCGCCCGCCGAGCAGATGCGCCATCAACTGCTGGCCGTAGCAGATGCCTAAGACGGGAATGCCCGCCTCCAGCAGCCGCTTGTCGAGCGTCGGAGCGCCGGCCTCATAGACGCTTGCGGGGCCGCCGGACAGGATTATCCCTCTGGGCGCCAACTCGGTTACCTGTTCCAGCGTGGTAGAGCAAGGCACTAGCTGCGAGTGCACCTGCAACTCCCGGACGCGCCGCGCTATCAACTGAGCGTACTGGGCGCCGAAGTCGAAAATGAGAACGGTATCCCCGCGATCGCCGCTCATGTCCGATGTCCTCTCAGGGAGCGAACCGGCGCGGGCCCGCGCGACACGTAGGGATTCCCCTCGAGGAAGAAGCGCAGGGGCCGGTCGGGGGTGTGCCGGCAGCCTACCCTACGGGAAACGCCTATGCGCTCCGAGTCGAGGTCATTGTCGCGTATCGTCAGTGCTCCTCTGGTCAGATGCGCGCCGTCGAGCGAACCGTCAATCGCGAGTGCCTGCGCCAAGCGCGCGGGCCCGTTGGTGAGGAGAGCATCCCCTACCCCTCCTCGCCTGAGGCGCATTATGGGCAGGCCTTCGAGTGGTTGCAAGGCGCGGATGAGGACTGCCTCCGGCACTCCAGCCTGTCGCGTGACCGCGTTGAGCAGCCAGTGCATTCCGTAGAGAAAGTAGACGTAGGCAGCGCCACCGGCCAGGAACATAGAGGCGTTGCGCTCGGTGCGCCCGCGGTGGGCGTGGTTGTCGGGGTCGTCAGGATAGAGATAGGCCTCGGTCTCGACTATGATGCCGGCGCAGCGGCCCTCAGGCGACTCTCGCGCCAAGACCTTCCCGAGCAGATGCTGGGCAACGGCGACGGTGTCCCTCAGGTAGAACTGCCGTGGCAGGGGCGCGCTCATCGGAAGTAGGCCAGCAGACGCTTGACGGGCGAGGTGTTGAGCACGTCCTTGGGCTCGAGCCAGCCGCGCTGCGCGGTGAGCAGGCCGTAGCGCATCATGGTGGTCATGTGCTCGCGCGCGTGGGAGTCGGTGCAGACGCAGAAGCGCACCTGGTACTCCCGTCCCTGCCGCAGGTAGACGTCGCGCAGGTCGAGTCGCTCCGGCCAGCAGTTGATCTCCATGGCGGTACGGTGCTTGGCGGCGGCCTTGAAGACGGTCTCGAAATCCATGGGCGACTCCGCTCGCCGGCCGATGATGCGGTTGGTGGGATGGCCGATGATCTTGATGGCCGGATTCTCGATCGCCGCCAGCAGGCGGTGCGTGATCTTCTCCTTCGGCTGGTCCATGCCGGAGTGGATCGAGCCGGTGACCAGGTCCAGTTGCAGCAGGACCTCCTGGTCTATGTCGGTCTTGCCGTCGGAGAGGATGTTGACTTCGCACCCGGAGAGCAGGCGCAGTTTCCCCTCAAGGTGCTGGTTGAGAGCCGCGATGCGTTTCTGCTGAGCAAGCAGGCCTTTCTCGTCGAGCCCGTTGGCGACGATGAGCGACTTGGTGTGATCGGTCACGCAAACGTAGTCGTAGCGCAGATCAATGGCGGTCTGGACCACTTGCTCGAGCGCCATGGTGCCGTCGCTGTCGCTGGTGTGCACGTGCAGGTCGCCGCGGATGTCGTTGGCCTGAATCAGACGGGGCAACCTGCCCTCCTGCGCGGCCTCCAGTTCGCCGGCGTTCTCGCGCAGTTGCGGCGGAATCAGCGGCAGGCCCACGGCGGCATAGACATCCTCTTCCTTTTGGCCTCCGAGGCGCTCGTCGGTCGCCTCCACGAAGACGCCGTACTCGTTGAGGCGAATGCCCTTGGCCTTAGCCAGCGTGCGCAAGCGGACGTTGTGGGGTTGTGAGCCGGTGAAGTACTGGAGCGCGGCGCCAAAGGAGTCCGCGGGCACCACCCTTAGGTCAATCTGCAGGTTGCTCTCGGCGCGCACGCTGGTCTTGGTGTCGCCGCGCAGCAGCACCTCCGCCACCTGCGGCAGAGACACGAAGTACTGCATCACTTTGGCCGGCTTGTCCGAGCAGGCGAGGATGTCCAGATCGCCGATGGTCTCCGCGCCGCGGCGCGCGCTGCCGGCGTACTCGGCCAGAGCGACCTCCCGCCGACGGCGCAGCGCCTCCACCAGCGCGTCGGCCAGGGGCAGGACCTGATCCTGCCGGAAGCGGCCGCTGTAGGCGCGGGTGGTCTCGATGCCCTTGAGGATCTTCTCTTCGCTCTTGGCGCCCATATGGGGGAGCGCCCGCAACTTGTGCTCGCGCGCCGCCTGCTCCAGTTGCTCCACGGTCTCGATGCCGAGGTCCTGGTAGACCAGGGCCACCGTGCGGGGCCCCACGCCAGGAACGGTCAGGAGGTCGAGCAGCGTCGGCGGCAGTTCCTGCTGCAGTTCCGCCAGTTGCGAACTGCGCCCGGTCTGGGCGATCTCGAGCACCTTCTCGCCGATGCCCTTGCCCACACCGGGTATGGATTGCAGTTCCTCGACGGTGGTCATCTCCGCGACGGGCCGCGGCGCCAGCTGAATGGCCTCCGCCGCCTGGCGATAGGAGCGCACGCGGAACAGGTTCTCGCCCTTGATCTCCAGCAGGTCCGCGATCTGCGTCAGCACCGCGGCGACGCTGTTGTTGTCGGTGACAGGCGTGCGCGCCATCTTCTTTCCCCCCGCGTTCAGCCGCGCTTTCTGGAGGGCGCCGCCACCGTTTGCAGGAAGCGCCCGCTGCGCGGCTCCACCGACAGATGGTAGATGACGAAGCGCTCGAGCACGCGGCGCACCTCGGCGCTCGCGGACTTGGGCCAATCATTGGGCGAGAGCGGCGGGGCAGCGTCGAGGGCGTTCAGTTCCGCAAGCAGTGTCGGCGTCAGCCCGAACGCATCGGGAACCGTGCGCGCGCACTCCCGACACAGCCGCCCTCCGCGAGACACGCTGAAGCGCCCCGGCTCCCCTTGTAGGGCCCGGCTGCAACCGCCGCACCGATCCAGAGCCACAGGGACTCCGTGCGAGCGCAGCAAGTTCACTTGCAGCACCGCCAGGACCGGCTCGGGGTCGGCCGTGCTCTCCAGTGTCTCCATAACCTTGATCGCCAGGTCGAACAGGGCTGGGTCGGCCTGCCCCAAGGTCGTGGTCAGGTCAAGGAGTTCGAGGACATGCATGGCGTAGACTAAGCGCAGCAGGTCCGCTCTAAGGCGGGGGTATGATTCGAGCAGCCGCGCTTGCGTAAGCAGGTCGAGATTCCGGCCCGGCGCGATGGAGACGAGCGAATATGATCCGGGCTGCACGGCCGCGGCCAGGCTGGACTGCGGCCTGCGGATTCCCTTTGCCGCCGCCACCGCCTTGCCACGCTCCCTGGTGAGCAAGGTCACCAGGCCGCCGGTCTCCTCGAAGGGCAGCAAACGTAGGGCCAACGCCTCGGTCTTGTAGATCGGCATGTGACCTCGCTCGCCGCCGCGGGCCTCGCGTGCGGGCTACAGCCCCTCGGGGTCTCTGCCCGGCACCTGCTCCAGAATCTGAATGCCGCAACTGGTACCCAGGCGGGTGGCTCCAGCGTTGATGAGAGCCTGCGCCTGCTCCCAGTTGCGGATGCCGCCGGCGGCCTTAACCCCAACCTCCTTGCCCACCAGGCGCCGGAGCAGGCGCACGTCGTCCACGGTGGCGCCGGCGGGGCCGAACCCTGTGGAGGTCTTGACGAACCCCACGCCTGCCTTCACCGCCAACTGGCAGGCCAACCTCTTCTCGTCGTCGGTGAGGTAGCAGGTCTCCAGGATGGCCTTGGTGATGGGCTCGTCGCCGTTCTCGGTGACGCCCGAGAGTTTGACCGCCCTGACCACCTCTTCCAGGTCACGCAAGGCCGCGGACTCTTCGCCGGAGCGCAAGGCGCCCAGATTGATGACCACGTCTATCTCCCGGGCCCCTTGGCTGATGACGTTGCGCGCTTCCATTACCTTGATCGCGGTGGCGTTCATGCCAAAGGGGAAGCCGATGGGGGCGCAGATCTTTACGTCGCTCTCGCCCAGTATCTCCGCCGCCAAGGGCACCCAGAAGGGAAACACGCACACTGCGGCAAAGTGGCACTCCAGAGACTGCTCGCAGAACCGCACTACCTCCGCTCGGGTGGCCGTGGGTTTGAGCAAGGTGTTGTCAATGAGTTTGGCAACCTCGCGTCTGGTCAACCCGCTGTCCTCGCTTCCTTACCCCCGGGCCGAACAATAGCACGGCACCCCCACTGGGGCAAGTGCTTGACGCGGCGGTGGCGAACGCGGGCCAGGCGGCGTTGCCGCACTCTCTACCTGGCCCTCGCCTTCCCGCCCGCGCGCATGAGCAGCCAATGGACTAGCAACGCCAAGCCGGCGTTGAAGAGCGCCTCTCCCGCAACTGCCCTCACCCAAGCCTGGAAAGGGGCCCACGGGCTGAAGAGGTAATAGATTAACTCGCAGACTAGGGTGGTTACGAACGCCAGGGGGGCGGCCATGAGTACCTGTCCCGGCGCCACCACCACGGCGGCGCGGCCCGCGATGTAGCCGCTGAAGGTACGGCTGGCAATGACGCTGCCTATGCTCGCGCCCTGCGCCACGCCTTGGAGGACTCCGGCGACCACGCCGCTGAGTAGGCCGCCGCGGATGCCCCAGATCATGGCGCAGCAGGAGATGAGCACGATGACCAAGTCCGCCTTGGTTTGGCCCAGGCGCAGGGGGAAGAGGCTTTCCTTCTGCAAGGCGGCTGCCAGCAGGCTCCCGACCAGCACCGTGGCTACGGCGCGGGCCTGCATCTAGCGCCTTTCCTCCACCACCACCAGCACCTGCTCCACGCGCCTAACGTCCGCCAGCGGGCGCACCAAGGCGCTCCAGGAAAGGTCTTCGGGATCCTGTCGGGCCTGCACGACGGTGCCGATGGGTATTCCCTTGGGGAATACCCCTCCCTTGCCGGAGGTGATGACCTGATCGTCGCGGCGCACGTCCGCGTCGGGGGGCAGGTAGGTGAGAAGCAGTTCCGCGCCCCGCAGGCCCTTGACCGCCCCCACGTCGCGCGAACGCTGACACATCGCACCCACGCCCGAGGTCGGGTCCGTGATGAGCAACACGTCCGCGGACCCCCGATGCACGCGCAGCGCGCTGCCCACCAGGCCGTCGGCCGTAAACACCGCGCTGGACGGCGAAACGCCGTCGCGCCGCCCGCGGTTGATAGTGACGGTCTCCATGGCGTTGGTGGCGGCGCGCCCGATCACGTCGGCCACGATGGTTCGCAGTGGCGTTGCCTGCTTGGCCTCGAGCAAGGCGCGCAGGCGCACGTTCTCGCGCTGCAGTTCCTCCGCCTGCCTCGCCTGGAGTCGCAGGTCTGCCACCTGCTCCGCCAGCTGCTGTTCGCGTGCGCTCAAGCGCGCGGGGCTCGGGGCCGTGTCCCTGGCGGCTGCGAAGGCCGCCTCCGTCAGGGTAAGCGGGGCCACCAGCGCTTCCTCCAGCCACCAGCCCAGGGGCGAACGCATGGAGGCATACACGAGCACCGCCACCGCGAAGAAGGACAGTGGTATCAGCAGTGCTCGTCGCCGCATTGCCAACCCACCTTGCGGGCAGCCGCCCGGCCGCTAGCGCAGACGCCCATCCAGCGAACCGCCCGTCATGAATTGCTCCATGTACTGCCCGGTGCCCAAGGCGACGCACTGCATGGGGTTCTTGGCGACGTATACGGGCACGAGCGTTTCCCGGTGGAGCAGTTGATCAATGCCGCGCAGCAGCGCCCCCCCGCCGACCATCCAAATGCCCCGCCGCACCACGTCCGCCGCCAACTCGGCGGGCGCCTCCTCGAGGGTGGACTTGATGAGTTCCACAATGGCTGCCAGCGGTTCCGCGATGGCCTCGCGCACCTCGCTCGAGGTGATCTGCGCTACCCGCGGCAACCCCGTGACGACGTCTTTGCCCTTGACCTCCATCACCAGTTCGCGGGGCAGCGGGCTGGCCGACCCCACGGCGATCTTGACCTCCTCCGCCGTGCGCTCGCCGATGGCCAGGCCTTTCTCGCGCCTGAGGTACTGAACTACAGCCTCGTCCATCTCGTCGCCCGCCACGCGTAGCGCCTGGTGGGTGCAGATGCCCCCCAGCGAGACCACGGCCACCTCCGTGGTGCCCGCGCCGATGTCCACCACCACATTGCCGATGGGTTCGCCGATAGGCAGCCCCGCCCCAATGGCGGCTCCCATGGGCTCGTCCAAGGTGCTGGCGTGGCGCGCGCCCGCCCGGTAGGTGGCGTCAATCACGGCCCGGCGCTCGACCTCGGTGCAACCGGAGGGAATGCCGACCACCATGAGCGGATGCACGAAGCGCTGGCGGCGATGCACCTTGCGCACGATGTAGGAGATCATCGCCTCGGTGACCTCGAAGTCGGCGATCACCCCGTCGCGCAGGGGCCGGATGGCCTCGATGGTGCCCGGGGTCTTGCCGATCATCTGCTTGGCCTCGGCGCCCACGGCCAAGACGCGGCCGGTCTGCTTGTGGATAGTCACTACCGAGGGCTCTTGGAGCACGATCCCCCTACCGCGCACGTAGGCGAGGGTATTGGCGGTGCCCAGGTCCAAGGCGATGTCCTTGGAGAGGTTTCTGAAAAGCCCGCGGAACCAGCGTGCCGAAGCGCTCATGACTCAGAAGGACACTAACCGTTCCTTTTTGATGCTGCAATACCTTCCTTCGCCGATGATGACGTGGTCGAGGATCTCAATCCCCAAGAGCCTTCCCGCCTCGACCATTTCCCGGGTTACCTGCAGGTCCTCGGCGCTGGGTGTCGGGTCGCCGCTGGGGTGGTTATGGACCAGGATGCCCGCCACCGCGTTGCGCTTTACCGCCTCGCGGAAGACGTCGCGCGGGTGCGTGCTGGCGCCGTCGGCCGTTCCCAGCGACACGGTCAC
This sequence comes from uncultured Armatimonadia bacterium, assembly GCA_964528605.1. GTDB lineage: Bacteria > Armatimonadota > Zipacnadia > CAZGSV01 > CAZGSV01 > CAZGSV01. Next base: position 4,288 of record CAZGSV010000023.1, on the reverse strand, counting down.
GGTCGCGATCTCTCGGTGTTTGCCGTCAAGGAGCAGTATCTGCAGGCACTCCTGCGCCTGACCGCGCAGCCGGGGCCCGAGCGACTCCCAGACGTCGGCGGCGGTGCGCACCGGGGTGCCCTGCCTTCCTGGCAACGACTTCAGGCGGGCCGCTAGTTCGAACGCCGCTCTGATTTCTATGGCTTTGGCCTTGCCGATGCCCTTGATGGCGCACAGTTCCGCGATGCCGGCGTTTCGCAGACCCGCGAGCCCTCCGTGTTGCGCGAGCAGCTCCTCAGCCACTTCCAGCGCGCTGCCGTCGCGCCGGCCGGTCCGCAAGAAGAGCGCGAGCAACTCGGTGTTGGAGAGCGCCTCCGGCCCTTGCAGCAGCAGGCGCTCGCGCGGGCGCATCTCCGCCGGCAGTTCCTTAATCCTCCTGCGCATCGCTAGTTGCCCCCTGGCCGGCCTCCACTCCCACGCGGCGCAGAAGTCGCCGCAAGCAGTTGAGAGGCAGGCCCACCACGTTAGTGTAGCAGCCCTCAATGCGCCGCACGAACCAGGCGGCGCGGCCCTGAATGCCGTAGGCCCCCGCCTTGTCGAGCGCCCCCCCGCTGGCCAAGTAGCGTTCGATGTCCTCGTCCGAGAGTTCGTCGAAGACCACGAGCGTGGACTCGCTCGCGGTGGCCTGCACCACTTTTCCTCCGATCTCCGCCACCACCGCTACGCCAGTTATCACGCGGTGAGCGCGACCCGCGAGCAGCCGGAGCATTCTGCGAGCGTCGTCCGGGTCGCGGGGCTTGCCCAGCGCCTGGCCATCGCAGATAACGGCGGTGTCGGCGCCGATCACAAGTGCGTGCGGCCGTTCTCTGAAGACTTGCCGCGCCTTGCCGAGCGCCAGCCGTTCGAGGTCTGCTTCCGCCGCGCCGTCGGGCAGGTCCTCCTCCACGTTGGCGGGGACGACCTCGCATTCGATGCCCACCTGACGGAGCAACTCGACCCGCCGGGGCGAGGCCGAGGCGAGCAAGAAGGGCTTGCGCACGATCGCGCGTTCAGTTGACAAGGTAGTTCTCGGCGCGGCAGTAGTCGCAGCGGCCGCCGTGCACCTTCACCTCTTCCACAAGGTAGCCGCTGCGGGCGACTATCACCTTGTGGCACGACTTGCAGTGGGTGTGCTCTCCGCCGGGCGTCCTTAGGTTCCCCAGGTAGACGTAGTTGAGTTTGCGCTGCCCTATCTTGATTGCGCGCATCAGCGTCGCCTCCGGCGTCGGCGGCACGCGCAACTTGTGCGCCGGGAAGTAACGCGAGAAGTGCAGCGGCACGTCCGGAGACACACCGGCGACCCAGTCGGTCAGGTCCTCCAGGTCCTGGTCGGAGTCGTTGTAGCCGGGAATGATCAGGTTGGTCACCTCGACCAGGCAGTTGCCCCAGGCGGCCTGGATGGTCGCCTGCGTGGCCCGCAGGAACCCGTCGCACATCTCCGAGTAGAAGGACTGGCGTATGGACTTGAGGTCCACGTTCATGGCGTCTATGTAGGGCAGCAGTTCCTGCAGCGGCTCGGGGTTGACTGTCCCGTTGGTCACTAGCACGTTCTTGAGCCCGCGCTCGTGCGCGAGGCGCGCGGCGTCGAGCACGAACTCGAACCAGATCAGCGGCTCGTTGTAGGTGTAGGCGATGCCGAGGTTGTGGGGAACCTCGAGCGCGCGCGCGACCAGTTGCTCGGGCGGACAGTAGTGCGTGGGGGGCCGCTCTTGGGAGATCTCCCAGTTCTGGCAGAAGACGCAGTGGAGATTGCAGCCCACGGCTCCCACCGAGAGAATCACTGAGCCGGGGTAGAAGTGAAAGAGCGGCTTCTTCTCGATCGGGTCCACGGCTATGGAGGTGCACTCGCCGTAGGTGACGAGCACGACTTCCCCCCCCCGGTTTTCTCGGACGCCGCACGACCCTACTTCACCCTCGCGCAACTTGCAGCGCCGCGGGCAGAGCACGCAGCGCACCTCGTCGCCTTCCACCACAAAGTACTTGGACGCTAGCGGTGCTTTCATCAGTGCCCCCTCGTCCTTACAGCCACTGCCTGAGCCAAACCAGCAGCAAAGCCGGGGCTGCGGGGGCTAGCGTGTGGCCCGCCTCGAGCCATTGCACTTCGGTGCTGGGCGCGGCCGCGAGCGCCTGCAGCGCCTGACTCGCGGGCACCGGGATTATCTCGTCCTTGCGGCCGTTGATGAACAGAAGCGGGCGAGGGGGAATGCGCGCCACGAAGTGAATCGGGTCCACGGGATCGAGGGCGGCTTGGGCGGCAGCCGGCTCCAGGCCGGCGTTACGGAGCGCCACCGCCGCCGCGTTGCGGCTCAGCCGCAAGATGTCGCCCCAGCCACCGCCTGCTACTACCAAAGCGACCGCCTTGAACCGCGGTTCCTCTCCAGCGAGTACGCCGCCGAGTATGCCGCCCAGGCTCAGGCCCACAAGGCCAATTCTCTGCGGGTCTATCTCCGGCCGTGTGAGCAAGTAGTCCACCACGCGGCGGCCGTCCACCACTGTCTGCACGAGCGCGTCCCGCGAGCGGTAGATGAGCGGCGAAAGAATGCTCTCCGCATCGCGCTTTCTCTCGCCGTGATACTGCGCGTCATAGGCGAGCACCGCCATCCCGGCAGGAACCAGCAACGCGGCCAGAGGCCGGATATCCTCCTTGGTCATGCCTATGCCGTGTAGTGTCACCACGCAGGGATATGGGGCCTGGCCTGTTGCGGGCAGCCAAAGCAGCGCCGGCACGCGCTCGTCGTGCGCGCTGGAGAAGACGACGTGCTCCTCGCGCAGCGTGGGCGTCTCTCGAAGAACCTCGACCTCTGGCTGAAGGGGCAGGGCGGCGTCGTAGGCGTAGAAGGCGTCGTAAGAGGCGGGCGGCTGCTGCTGAGCGCTGGCAATGGCAGCGCCCAGGCTCCCGAGGCACAGAACGAAAATGACAACGAATCCGCGTTTCGTGAGCGGTGGTCCCACTGAGTCTCACCACCCCACAGAAGTATAGGCGAGCGCGTCTCCGGGCGCCACGCCCGCTAGGTTGGGCTGATAGGCGTGCCCTGCTGCGCTTGCAGGCGGCGGGCCGCCTCCTGCTCGGGCAGCCAGCGCGTTTGCGCTACCCCCTCCAAGGCGCAGCCTAGCACTGGTCGCAGCCGCGGCGCCTCGTAGCGCAGGCCCGGGAGCCGTTCCCTGAGCGCCGCGAGGAGCGAATCCTTCGCCAGGGGGCAATTGAGCACCACGCCGCCAGTGGCGCTGTAACGCACGGTGCCTTGATCCCAGCCCACCCGCTTGGCCAGGTTGTGCACTTGCGCGGCGGCCCTCTCCATCGCGCCCACCATTACGTCGCGCGCCTTTGCCTCTCCCGCTTCCGCTAACTCACCGGCAAGGCGCGAGAGACTGGCTATCTCTCTTCGCGGCCAGCGGTGCGTATAGACGGCGTAGAGGACGCTTCGAGCGTCGGGGACGTTGAGCGCCCGGGCCGCGGCCTCGAGCACGCGGTCTCGCGGCTCTGGGCCAAGATCCCCCAGTAGCGCGCTCGCCAACAGGGCACGGCCAATGTCGAACCCCGAGCCTTCGTCGCCCAGCAGCGGCCCCAGGCCACCGTAGTGGTGCGCGCGGCCATCCGCCTCCTGCGCATAGACGAACGAGCCCGTGCCCAGCAGCGACAGCATGCCCGCTCCGGAGAGGAGCGCCCCGCGGTATGCCGCCCTGGCCTCGCTAATGCTCAGGTGATGCTCCGGCGACAACTTGCGGCCGAGGGCTTGCTCAAGCCAGCCGCCGACGGCCTGCGCGGACCCCGAAACCGCCAGGCACACCAACCGGCCCTGGTGGCCATCGAGCGCGGCCTTGCCGGCGGTAATCCAGGCCTCCACGGCCTGCTCCTGGGTGACGTAGAGAGTGCTGACCGAGCCCCCTACCCCTCTGCCGAGTATGTTGCACTCAGAGTCGAGCAGGACGGCCTCACACTTGGAGCCGCCGCCTTCCAGGGCTAGTAGGAGTTCGGTGTCGTGCGTGTGATTATCCCACAAGAAAGCGGGTTGCTCTGCGGACGCGCGGGAACTACGAGGGCTTCTCTTCTGTCTTGGTCTCTTCCGGCTTCGGTGCTGCGGGCTTCGGTGGCGTGACCGATTCGACCTCCGAGAAGATCTCACGCGAGGCCTTCTTGAACTCCTTGATGCCTTCGCCCGCGGCGCGCATCACCTGCGGCAGACGGTTAGCGCCAAACAGCAGCAACGCCAAGAAGACGAGGGCAATTATCTCCGGTGCTCCCAAGTGAAACACCTACCTCACCTCCACT
>CAZGSV010000022.1:0-33297 GCA_964528605.1 uncultured Armatimonadia bacterium | reverse complement strand
CGAATTCCTTCTGCTTGGCCTTCACCAGCACGTAGTCGTCCTCGTCACTGCCGGTCGGGGCACCCCCGCCCAGGCGCCGCCCTTGCGGCTGCGGCCCCTGCCCTGGGCCTTGCCCGGGCCCGCCCGGCGGCGGCCCCGTCGGTACCAACGAGCGCTGCGCCGGCTCCTCCTGCTTCCACTCGCCGTAGTAGAGCTCGGGTCGGTCGACGCGCAGTTCCTCAATGCCCCGCGGCGGAATGTCCTTCACCAAGAACACCGGCGCCCCCTCGCGGTTGAACTCGCTCACCGGGGTCACCGCCGCCCCGTAACCGTGCGTGTAGATGATGTGCCGGTTCACCCAGGAGCGTGCCCCGCTCTGCAGCACCGAGTACCTCAACTCCCGCGCCGCCAGCAGCACCTGCTGCATCCGCCCTCGCACCGTGTAGCGATCCAGGTCCACGTCGCTGAAGCGATAGTACTGACGAATCACCTGCAACTGGTTGTAGGTGTCCCGCAGCGGCCGGTGGTCCCACAGCCTGATGTTCTCTATCGTCGGCGAATCGTTCCGAATATCGTCGGCCGTCAGGTCGTAACTGACCTCGAACGGTATCTCCTTCACTTGGTCAATACCATAAGCCTGCCGCGTGAACTGAATGTTGCGCTCGATGAACAGCTTCTCCTTGAGCAACTCGTTCGGCCTGACGACCACCGCCCGCACCACCTGCGGCCCTACTGCCTCTCCCAGAAACATCAGCGCTATCAAGCCCACTATCCCATACAGCGGCGCTCTCACCGTCCGCCGCCGCGCTGTCACCACCACCATCACCGCTACCACCAGCGCCGCCACCGACAACACCGTCAGCACCGGCCACATCCAGTAGCGGTCCACGTAACTGGCCCCCGTCACCACCCCGCCCTCCCTACCGCGCTGCGAGAACAGCAGGCCCCAAGCCGCAAAGCGGAACCCCACCGCCCGCACGACCAAGTACCCGGCGACCAACAGCGACAGATGAAACTTCGATTGCGCGTCCGCCGTGATCTCCTTGCCCGCTACCCCCACCCGGTCACGCACAAAGTAGATCGCCGCGCACACCACGAACGCCAGCCCCATAGCCCACGCCCCCCAGCGCAGCACCGACCGCAGGAAAGGCAGGCGGAAAATGTAGAATCCCGCGTCCCGATGGAACAGTGGCTCCACCACCCCGAACGCCCCCCCCTTGGCGAACAGCAGGTAGTTCATCCAGTGCCCGCTTGCCCCCAGTGCCCCCATCACGATGCACAGCCAGAACAGCCCCGCCACCATCCACTGCTCCACCGTCCGCCGGTCTATCTCCTCCCACACCCGGCTCACCGGCAGCAGCGCCGTGCGCGACTTAGTCTCCAGAGCCCAGCGAACGTTCCACCACATGAAACCCCAGAAGGCCACGCCCCCCACCAGCGCCAGCGCTATCCGCGTCACCACCTGCGTCCAAAACACCTGGCTGTACCCCAGCGCGGCAAACCACAACAGGTCCGTGTACAGGCCCGCCAGATACAGCAGCCCCACCAGCGCCGCCACCAACACCAACACTACCGTTATCACTTTGCGATTGCTCAGAGCCAACTACCTCCTCTGCCCTTGCCACCTCATTGTCCCACACGTCTCAAGCACCATTATAGCAGCCTTCGCCCTTTTACCCCTATGCCGCCCCCCACCCCTGCCTCCACGCCGCCGCCGCACTGCCGCCCAGCCCGCCCTGAGCGCCTTGCCGCCCAGCCCGCCCTGTGCTACCCTCTGCCCATCAGCCGCTGACAAGAAGGTGGTATGAGCCCATGGTCTGCCCCCACTGCAAGGCCGAGAACGCCGAGGATGCTAAGCGCTGCACCTCCTGCGGCAAGTCCCTCGCCCGCGGCCGTAAGACTGGCCTGATCACGGCGCTCGTCATTGTGGTCATCGTCATCGCCGTCGTCATCTGGCTCATTCCCTTCTATACCGGCCCCGCCGACGCCATCCTCGCCAAGGCCCTCGAGCCTTACGCTCAGGCCAGATCCTTCCGTGGCGAAGCCAAGGCGGTGCGTGTCGGCGGCCCCGAACACGGTTCCACCATCACCGCCGACTGGAAACTCTCTCTCGCTTACCAGCGCCGTGACCGAGCCGAGGCCAGCCTCTCCTCTCCTGCGGAGTCCCATCATTACGTCTGGGACGGCACCAACCTCTACGCCCATCAGACTGCCGTGGACCGCGTCAACATCTACCAGCAGGCGCAAAACCGTGAGATGTGGGACGTCGTCGGCGTCATCTTCGGGGTCATGGGCGGCGGCTGGCGCGGCTCCGTAGTCGCCGAGTCCGACCCCAAGCACGCCGTCATGTCCGTGAAGAAGGCCGGTGTGGGCTTCGTCGGCGCTCGCCCCGTCCAAGTGCTCCGCGTCGAATGCGATCCCGCCCCCTACCATAGCAGCGCCGCCATCGTCGAGCGGCTCTGGGTCAAGCCGGGCGGCGGCATCCTGCGCGAGGAAGTCTCCCGAATCACAAACCTCGCCGTGCGCCGAGAGAAAGCCTCCAGCATCACCCGCATCACCTGGACCAAGCAGGAACTCAACCCCAGCCTGGATGCGAAGGCATTCGTCTTCACCATGCCGAAAAAGGGCCTGGTCAGGCGGGTTGGCCCCGAGTGGTGGGACGAGCGCAGCGGCGGCGGCAAGAAGTAGCCTGCTCTCGGCTTCCGGACCCTTAGCGCCAGAAAGCGCGCCGGCCTGCCGGCTACCTCCCGGCAGGCCGCTTGGTTTGTGTCTCCGGTGAGGCCCTACGAGTCACACACCCTTCGGTGACCTGCCTCGCCACCCCCAGCCTAAGCCAGCAGCCCCTCGATTATCGTCTCTACCGCCTGCTCCTCCGCCAGCCCACGCGCCATTAGCGTCTGCAACTGGAGCGAGTCAACGCTCCCCAGCGCCGCCTCGTGGGTCACGTGCGCCAGCGGATGCGTCACCTCCACAATGGGCACCGCGCGCGCCACTGCCCCTCCCTGCACTATCTCCTTGCAGTCCACATGCCCCCGCGCCCCCGCTGCGTGCGCCGTTAACTCATTCACTACCTCCGCCCGCGCCTGCTCCCGCACCGCGATCCGCGTCTTCAGTACGCCGCGCGAGTCCTCGCCCCGCAGTTCGGCCTTCTCCCGAACGCTGATCCGGTCGTCCCCGCGCCCGCTGATTCTCGCCACCATCTCCACCGTCGCCCGCGCCCCGCACACCGTCCCATAGTCAATCTCAATCGCCCCCACGCGCCCCCGCAGCAACTCGAACTCCGTCTTGAAGCGCGCCCCCTCCGCCAGCCTCACCCTCGCCCTCGGCAGCACCTGCACCCCTCCCTCCGGCCCATGCACGTGCCTCTCAAAATACTCATACCACGCCCCCGCCCCCACCTCGATCTCCGCCTCCATCACGTGCTCCACCTCCACCGCGTTGGGGAAAAAGCAGTGGGCCAGCAGGCTCACCTTGCTCCCCGCCCCCACCTCAATCCCCAAGTCTATCCTCTGCCGCCCCCTCGCCGGCAGCACCCCGAAGCACAGGTGCACCGGATGCCTGATCTGCGTCTCCGCCTCCACCACGATGCGAGCCCTAATCCCGCTCTCCGTCTCCTCCGGCTCCACCACCAACCCCTTCACCAGGTGCGACCCCACCACCCGGTTCCCGCTCACCACCAAGTGCGCCACCTCGGAGTCCCTGAACGCCTCCGCCTTACCCCCCACCTCCTCATACACCTGCACCATCCGCTCGAAGTCACTCACGCTCACCACTCCCCGTGGGATACACCTTCGTCGGACAGGGCAGGCACCTATCAGTGAAGTACCTGCGAATGGTGCGCGGCGCCCCCTCCTTCACGATCGTGCCCGCGCATATCAGGCTCGCATAGTCCGCGTGCTTCAGCATCTCATCGCTGTGCGTGATCACCAGCACCGCCGCCCCCCGCCCCCGCAACTTCTCCAGCAACTCATACAGACTCCGCAGCGCCCCCACGTCTATCCCCGAGTCCGGCTCGTCCAGAATCACCACCTTCGGCTCCATCGTCACAATGGAGGCCAACTCAATCCGCTTGCGCTCACCCCCGCTCAAGGTGCGGTCCACCGCCCGGCGCATGTACTCCAGCGGGCTCAGCGCCACCGCCTCCAGCGCCTCGTCCAGCACCTCCGGCGAGTCGTCCCGCGCCCCCGCCGCCAAGTACGTGCTCACCTTCAGCCCCTCAAAGCGCGCCGGCTCCTGCCACGCCAATGTCATCCCCCGCCGCGCGCGCTGGTCCACCGGCAGGCCGGTGATCTCCTCCCCCAGCAGCCAGACTCTGCCCTTCTGCGGGCGGAACCCCGGCAGCCCCATCACCGCATACGCCACGCTCGATTTCCCCGCCCCGTTCGGGCCAATCAGGCAATGCACCTGCCCCGCCTCCACCCGCAGCGATACCTCCCTCAGTATCTGCCTCCCGTTCAGATTCAGTGCCAAGTCCTCCACCAACAGCGCAGCCACTGGCAATCCTCCTCTACTCGGCGATCAGTCTGCTCTTGGACAGCCCGCAAGGCCAGCCGCGAAGCCGGAGGCCGGCGCGGCACCCTCGACGCAGCACTCTCACATTGTAGGCCGCCTTCCCGCAGGCCTCAACAGATGCCGCTTCTTGCACGCCCGCCACCGTGCCGCTGCCCCATCCTCGACAGCGCCCCGCGAGGTCACCCTCCGACCACGCCGACGCGCGCATAGCACCGCACGCGCAGCGACGCGCGGAGGCGACCCCGGCTCTTAGCCCACCCCCCCACGGTTGACATGACCCATCACCCAGTGGTTTAGTGCCCCCTCGTAGGCCCCCCTGCCCGTCGGGTTCGCGCGCCGCGGCAGCCCTCGGCGCCCTCCGGCGTTCCCTGCCACGCCCTTGACCGGCAGACCTTAGGCCGAAACACACCATGCGCGCACTATGCTTGCTTCTCCTCGCTCTGGCGGTCTGCCTGTGCACCCGGCCGCTGGCAGCGCAGACGCCTGCCGGCCCCGCCATCAACCGCCTCGAGGGCGACACCATCTACCTCGAGCAGCAAGCCGAGGCCCCGCCGGTCATTGACGGCAACCTCGACGACCCCTGCTGGCAGACCGCCCTCCGGCTGGGTGATTTCATCCAGACCTCCCCCGTCCAAGGCGCGCGCCCCACCTTCCCCACCGAGGTCCTCCTCTGCCGCGGCCCCCGCTACCTCTACCTGGCCTTCCGCTGCCTCGACGACAACCCGAGCAAGATCTGCGCCTTCCAGACCCGCCCCGACGCCTGGTTCGAAGACCGCGACGATCAAGTCTCCGTCTTCATTGACTCCTTCCACGACAACCGCCGCTGCTACGAGTTCAGCACCAACCCCTGCGGCGCGAAACTGGACATCAAGTGGTACAACGTTGAGTGGGACGGAATCTGGGACGTCGCCGCGCGCATCCACGACTGGGGCTGGGCCGTCGAATATGCTATTGACCTCGGCTGCCTCAGTTACCCCTCCGGCGCCCAGGAGGTCGGCCTCAACTTCCTGCGCATCGTCCAGCGCCTCCGCGACCGCTCCGCCTGGCGCTATGTCGTGGGCGAGCGCACCTGGGACCAGCGCTGCTGGGGCCACCTGCGCGGCTTTGCCTTCGACAAACTCGCCGGCCCCCCCCGGCCGCAAGCCAAGGTCTATGCCCTAGGCACCCTCGAAAGAAGCGAAGGCGAAACCCACCTCGGCGCCAGCGAAGGCCTCGACCTGCGCTACGACTTCCAGAGCAACGTGCAAGCCAACCTCGCCCTCAATCCTGACTTCTCCGACGTCGAAGGCGTCTACCAAAGCGTGGACCAGTCCTACACCGAGCGCGAACTCGAGGAGACCAGGCCCTTCTTCACCGAAGGAAGCGAGTTCTTCGACTCCCGTTTCTTCTACTCCCGCCGCATCCCCGACTTCGATTACGGCGCCAAGGCCTACGGCAAACTGAGCGGCACCAGTTTCGGCCTGCTCGCTACCCGCTACCAGTTGGAGTCACGCAGCGACGTGGTCGCCGCCGTAACCCAAGACATCGGCGACGTCAACTACGCCACCGTCGGCATGGCCGGCAAGGCCCAACCCGGCGACCACAACTTCGTCGTCGGCGGCGCCGGCGCTTGGGAAGCCCTCCGCCGTCCCAGGATCCGCCTCAACGGACAGTACCTCTCCGCCCGCTCCCAAACCGTCGGCACCGACTCCTCTCTCTACCTCGACTGCTCGGCCAGGACCAACGACGACCTCTGGTCGCTGTCCATGGAGTACGAAGACACCGGGCCCAACTTCAACCCCGCCGACGGCTACGTCCCCGACACCGATGTCCGCGGCCTCAGCACCAGGCTCCACTGCCACTTCCCCCCCTCCCAGACTCGCAAGCGTTTCCTCAGCGGCCAGGCAGGCGTCTCCTACGACCACGCCGACCATCAGGACGGCAGGCCGTTGCGCGAGTCCACCAGACTAAACTTCAGCACCCAGTACAGTGAGCGCCTCGACCTGAACCTCAGTCACGAGTGGGGCCGCCGCGCCGTTGACATTCACGAGCAGGAGATCATCTACGCCGACCGCCGCAATTCCCTCCGCCTCAGCCTCAATCCCCTCGAACGCCTCTCCTACGAGTGCGGCCTCATCTGGGGCCGCGTGCAGGACGCCTCCTACTCGCTCCTCACCGCCGGCGCCAACTTCGCCAGCGCCGATAACCTGTGGGGCGCCAGACTCAGCCTCGAGCAACGCTTCCATCACAGCGCCGAAGAAGGCAACGCCACTGCCATAGACGCCTCCGTCTCCTACGCCCTCTCCCCCAACGCCTGGCTCGCCGTGCGCAACTACCTGCTGCGCGAAGGTGGGGTCACCAACGACAACTTCAGCGCCGTTGGCCGCTTCCTCTGGCCCTCGGGCCGCGAACTCGTGGTCGTCATCGGCGACCCCAGGGCCGACCGCAGCGCCACCCGGCTGACCCTCAAGTGCCTCTTGCCCCTCCACTAGCCTTCTGCCGACCACGCGCCCCTCGCGCTCACCCCAAGACGGTGGTAGCATTGTCCCAGCCCAATAGGGGGAGGTGCCTGTATGCTGGAGCGCATTGCCCACCACGAAGTCTTCGGCCTCGAAGTCATCATACTGCTGGGCATTACCACCCTGTCGCTCGTCGTCATCACCGCCATCCTCGGGCTCCGCAGCAAGGGCGCTAACTACAAGAAGCGCCGCAAATGGCACCTCGGTTTCGCCCTCGTCACCATCGCCTTCGGCCTCACCCACGGCATTCTGATACTCCTTACTCGCGACTAGACCGTGACGCCCACCGCCGTACCCAATCTCGTGTTATCATTCGCCCAGTAGCGGCCTCACCCGGCCGCCTACACACGGAGGTGCAACATGTCATGCCGTCGGTTCGCCCCCGTCCTGCTGTGCGCGCTCCTTCTCAGCGCCGTGCCCCTGGCCTGTCTCGCCCTGCCGGCCAACGCTGACTCCTTCCTTACCGACGAGACCTTCTTCCCCATCGCCGACGAGCAGTCCCAGGTCCTCCAAGCGCTTTCCTGGGACTCAGCCGCCGACGTCGCCGCTGCCCTGCGCAATGACCCGGATCCCCTCTTCCATATGCGCCTTATCACCCAGGCCTACTTCCAGTGGACCATGGCCGAGGCGGACAAGTCCGATGATTTCCTCTCCACCCTCGACGAGCAGATCCCCGAGTCCGCCGACGCCGACTACCTGCCCCTCTTTGACCTGGGCTACGCGATGATGGTCCTGCAAGACGACCTCAACGGCCTGGGCGTCCTCGAGGCCACTCGCCGTATCCCCACCGAAGAGCCTGCCGGGTTCGAAGAAGCCGCTCCTGCCCAGGAACGCGAAGAGGCCGCCGTCTTCCTCGCCCTCGCCCTCTGCTACGCGCAGACCGACGCCTTCCTCTTTGGCAACAGTTGGGAGGAGCCCACGAACCTGAAGCGCGAGGCCGTCCTCAACCTGCAAAAGGCCGCCCTTTACGCCAACGGCAGCGAGGCGCAGGAGCGCTACGCCGAAGGCCTCACCAATGTGCTCAACTACATGAATATGTACCCGGGCTTCGCCGATCCCCTAGCGGAAGGTGACGTCGCCGGCGCCATCGAAGCCCTCACACAAGCCCCTCCCGAAGGCGAGTAGCGCGTCACCGGCCGCCCCCTCCCTCGCACAGCCAAAGTCGAGAACCTCCGCGGCGTCCGCCAAGCCACCGGGGAGCAGGCTCTCCTTGACCGTACCCTAAGGGGTTACACGCCCAACCTTCGGGGAATCCTCTCCGTGGCGCGTGGCTACTGCCTTTCCGGCCGCACGCAGCCGGAGGAGGGCAGCTGAGAGAATGCGAGACAGGGGGCTCCCCAAGATGCGCAGCAGGTCAGTAAGACTCGTCGTCTACACCCTACTCGTACTCCTGCTTCTCGCCGTTCTTCTCATGTTGGCGTTGGGAGGGCTTGCCGCTCAGCACCAGAGGGACCTGCAGGAGCGGGTGGCGGCCATCGCTAGGAGCGGTGCCCCTATCACCGCCGTCCAGTTGGGGGAGCCCAAAGTGCCCGACGCCGAGAACGCCGCGCTCGTGTACCAAAAGGCGTTTGAAGCCCTGACCCTCAGCAGGGCCGACGAGGACCTGCTGCAGAAAGTGGTCGCCGCCAAGGCGAGTCTCGGCGACCCGGCGGTGCTCGAACAGGTGGCCCGGAGTCTGCACGCCAATCAAGCGGCCCTCGCGCTCATCGAACGCGCCAGCCGCATGCCGCGCTGCCAGTTTCCCGTGGACTGGAGCGCCGGCGTGAACGCCACCTTTCCCCATTGGGCCAAACTCCGCAAGTGCGCACGTCTGGTCGGCGCTCGAGCCCGTCTCCTCGCGAGACAAGGCCGACCGGACGATGCCCTCGCGACGTGCGCCACTTTGCTCAGGATAAGCGAGGCGCCCGCGCAGGAGCCCACGCTGATCTCTCAATTTGTGCTCTACTCAATCATCGGTATCACCTTTGACGTTCTGCAAGACGTTCTCAACGACAGACAGCCATCCGCGAAAGCCTGCCGCCGCCTGTCAGACCGGATCGCCAAGATTGACATCACTCCCAGTTTCGTCGCCACTCTCAAAGGCGAACGCGCCATGTCACTCTCCCTCTTTGACAAACTGGCCAGGAGCCGCGCCCCCAGACTCGCGGCGGAGATGCTCCTCATGGGCGAGTGCGCAGAAGAAGAGGAGCCTGTGCTCTGGACGGAGAGAGAAAAGGGCCGAGCGCCCACGCTGGTGCGCCTGCTACTGGCAACCAACGCCCTGGCCTACCTGGACGTCGCCGATCGGGCGATCGAGTTGGCTCCACTACCTTACCGGGAGGCCGTACGAGCCAAGCCTTCGCCGGAGGAGGTGGCGGAGAAATCCGTCTCGAAGGGCTGGCCGCCCCGCACGCTCGCGGCCATACTCGCACCAGGCCGCTCTCTCCCGAGCGCGGCCCGCGACGCGGCGGCCGCCAGACTGAGCCTAGCGCGCGTGGCGCTCGAACTAAGGGCCTACCGCGCCGCTCATGGGTCATACCCCGCGTCGCTAGCGCAGTTGCAGACCGCCCTGGCCACCGCCCTGCCCGCCGACCCCTTCACCGGGCACCCCCTCTCTTACGGCGAGCGCGGACAGGGCTTCCTGCTGTACAGTTGGGGACCGGACCTCAAGGACAATGGCGGCACTCCACAAGAGACCTCCTCCCGCGGACCAGGCGACATCGTATTCCGAATGACACGCTAGAGCCCCCGAGCGGCACCCCGGGCTGCCCTCCGCGTAGACTCCCTGCGGCCGCCCGCGCGTTGCAGTCGCACTCCGGCCTCTGGTACGCTGTCACCATGTTCCGGCGTGCGGCGATACAGGGACAGGACGTAGCCCCGGCTCGTCGGCTCGCTCACCAAAAGGGGGCACCTGCAATGTGCCGTGGCAATTGGCGGAGCACCAATCGCTCGTGCTCTCCAACGCAGCACCTCCTATCCGCGCTTGCCCTGATCGCGCTCACCGCCCTGGTCACCTCCGGCTGCGGCGGAGGAGGCGGCGGCATCCCCGGCTTCTCGCAAGGCGGCGACCAGTTCACCCCGCCCGAGAACGCAATGAGCACCCAGCAGCAAACCTCCACCCTAGCAACGGCCACCGTCAGGGGCTGGCTCAGCAACCCCCAGGACATAAGTAGCGACCTCCTGGAACCGCCGATCATGCTGGACAGCGTCGAAAACCTCTTCTCCTTCCTTGGCCTCACCAGCCAACCCTCCCCGCCGCGACCCGCGGGCGCACGTTCCCTCGTTGTCCAGATGACCAAGGCGTGGCTCTCCGGCAAGTTAGCCTTGAGAGCCCGCGCTGCCCAGATCATTGACTGGACCGACCCCCAGACGGGCGTTCACTGGACGGGAACCTACGAGGAGACCGCGACGACGCACGTGCTCCACGCCACCGGGACTGCGCAGGGCACCTCGCTCAAGGTGGACCTAGAGGAACAACTTCCCGCGACGGCTTTCAACCTCTCGCTCCACCTCTCCGGCACGGCGGCGGCGGACGTGCAGGTGGAGAACAACACCTACGCCGGCAAGGCCGACATCTGGGTCTCGTACTCCGTCTCCGCCGCGCCCGGACAGGCCAAGGTCTCCGGCTCAGAGGGCCTGGAGTGGAGCATACCGCAAGGCAACGACTGGCTGGCGGTGCAGAGGGTGGTTGTGCAGTCCGAACTGACCCTGACGCTAGTCGCCGGCGTATTCACCGCGGACCTCGGCGGCGAACTCACCTACGCCGGCTGGGTCGGCGGCGGAGTGTTCTGGATTCATGTCAAGGGCGACGTCACCGCCAGCGGCCCGGACAATGCCTCCGATTGGGACGCCATCGTGGGTTACTGGGACGGCACGGCGAGCAACGGCATGAGCGCCCACGTCGAGTTCGCCCAGGACGGCAGCGTCAGCGGCTGGGTCAAGAGCGCCTCCGGCGAAACCATGGCCACCGTGCTCGGCAACATCCACACCCAGATCACCTTCACCTACAAGGACGGCACCACGGACACAATTACGCTCTTCTGAGCCGCCCAGCCTGCCCGCGCGCTGGTAGGGGCGACTCGCCGAGTCGCCCTATGTAGGAGCATGCTCCGGCTTGCCCGCCGGAGGAGGGCGTGCGACCTCGCCGCGCTCCTGGCGGGGCGACGTAGGGCCTGGGCGTTAGCCCTGGCCTCGACCCCGCCGCGGCGGGGCCGAGAACGCGGAGGCCCGCGGGCGGGTTCCTCCTTCGCCCGGGCGAGGCGCGCTCCGGCGGACAAGGAAGAACCCGCCCCTACCGGGTCTCACGAACGCCGCACCTGCGGACCGGCTCCGGACACCACCGCCTCCAACACCGCCAGACTTCCTGCCTTATCCATCGGCTCGTTGTTGTCGCCGCACGAAGGCGACTGCACGCACGCCGGACACCCCGACTCGCACGGGCAGTTCCCTATCGCCTCCCGCGTCGTCCGCAGCAACTCCTCCAGCACCTCGTACCCCCGCTTGGCAATCCCAACCCCCCCCGGATACGAATCGTAGATCGCCAGCGTCGGCACACCCGTGTCCGGATGCTGTAGGTGCGAGAAGCCGCCCAGGTCCAGCCGGTCGCAGGCCGCGAACAAAGGCAATACCGCAATGGACGCATGCTCCATCGCGTGCAGCGCGCCCAGGAAGTCCGTCACCGGCAAGCCCTTCGCGAACCCCGGCGGGAACGTCAGCCAAAACGCTATCGTGTTGAACTCGTTAGGCGGCAGGTCCAGCGGGTGCTCCTCCATTATCTCGCCGGTGAACACCCTCCGCCGCCTGTACCCCACCACCCGCTCGGTCACGAACGCCTCCCCCAGCCGCGCCTCCGCCCCCCCTATCTTCCGCTCCTCCCACACCTCGCGCAGCCTCACGTCCGAGTCCGACACCGGCTGCGTATAGTACTCAGCCCGCGTCCGCCTCACCTTGGCAACCCGAGCCGCCAAGTCCAAATCCTCCACCAGGAAGGACTCGCCCTGATGCAGGTAGATGGCCCCCGGATGCACGTGGTAGAAGGCGCGGTCACCGTCCACGCTCCCAATCTCCTGCATCGTCTCCCCCAGCCGTATCGAATACGGCCTCCCCGAGGCCGAGCGAATGTTGATCTGCTCGTTGGGGAAGCCCGCGCCGTTCCAGTGCCACGCCGTCCTGCCCCCGGGCCGCGGCCGCGGCGCCAGATACCCCTCCTCCTCCAGCACCGGCAGCAACTCCCGCGCCCCCTCGGGGAAGAAAGCCAGGTCGCCCTCGCCTATCGGCCCCTCATACGCCGCGCACAGTAGGTGCCCCGCCAGTATGAACGGATTCTCCGCCGCCAGCAGCGTCCTCTCCACCGGCGAATCCAAGAGGAACTCCGGGTGCTTCAGCAGGTAGCGCTCCAGCGCGTTGTCGTAGAGCATCAGGATTGCCACCGAATCCTCGGTCCCGCGCCCGGAGCGCCCCGCCTGCTGCCAAGTGGAGGCGATGGTGAACGGATAGCCCACCATCACCGTCGCCTCCAGCCCGCCTATGTCCACCCCGACCTCGAGCGCCGTCGTCGCCACCACCGCCAGCAACTCGCCGTTGAACAGCCGCCGCTCTATCTCCCGCCGCTCCTCCGGCAGGTACCCCGCCCGATACGACATCAGTTTCTTGGCCAGTTCCCGGTCCTCGTGCCGCAGCGCCTCGCGCACGTAGCGCAGAATCAACTCCGCGATCACCCGAGCGCGCACGAACGCGATGCTCCGCACCTCCTCGCGCATCAAGAACCCGAGCAACCGCGCCGCCTCCGTGTTCGCCGACAGGTCCCCCCCCCGCGCGGTTCCCTCCTCCGCCCACGGGTCCCACAGCGCGAAGTGCTTGTTCCCCGAAGGCGACCCATCTTGATCAATCACCTGGAACGGCAGCCCCGTTAGCCCCTCGACCAGTTCCTGCGCGTTCGTCACCGTCGCCGAGCAGCACGCGAACATGGGCTCGGCCCCGTACATCGAGCACACGCGCCTCAGCCGCCGAATCACGTTCGCCGTGTGCGAGCCGAAGACACCCCGATACGTGTGCACCTCGTCCAGCACCACCCACCGCAGGTTCGCGAAGAACGAGGCCCACAAGTTGTGGTTCGGCAATATCGCCATGTGCAGCATGTCGGGGTTCGAGTAGATCAGGTGGCTGCTCTTGCGAATCGCCGGTCGCCGCGACACCGGCGTGTCGCCGTCGTAGACATTCGCCACCACTTTCTGCTCTGCAATCAGGTCCCGCGTCTTCCGCAACTGGTCCTGCGCCAGCGCCTTCGTCGGGTAGAGCAGCAGCGAGCAGTTGTTCGGGTGCTCCTCCATATCCTCCAGAATGGGGAGCAGGTAGCAGAGCGTCTTGCCCGAGGCGGTCGAGGTCATCACCGCGGTGTGCTCGCCCCTGCGCAGCGAGTTGATCGCCTCCACCTGATGCGAGAAGAGACGCTTTATCCCGCGCTCGCTGAGCCGCCGCTCCAGCGACTCCGGCAGCGGCGGCTCCAGGGTCCCGTAGTGAGCCTTCCGCCCCTTCACCACCCGCACCGCCGCCAGTTGCGAGTGGTACCACTCCGCCTGCTCGAGTTTCCCAAGCAGCCCTGAACAGTCCATCGCCCTCACGCTACCGCCGCCCAACCCCAGTGTCCAGTGCTCGGTTACCAGCCGCCAGTGGCGACCGCCCAGCGCCCGGCACGTCGTCGGGGCGGCCACGCCGGGCCGCCCCGTGTACTGTAGGAACCCGCCTAAAGCGGGCCGCGAAACGACGCCTGCCGGCGTCGCGGCCACATGCTATCTACTGTCTACTACCTATTCCCTCCCACCGGCCCCGGCCTCGCGCGCCCCCCCACCTCAATACCTCCCCACCTTCACCCCCGTCTCTATCATCGCCAGGCAATTGCGCACCATCTCCGCCGACAACTTCGGCGTGTACGGCGACGCGCTCGGCGCCAATATGAATCCCCCCCCGGGCGCCCCCTCCTCTATCGCCCTCTTCGTCGCCTCGCGAATCTCCCCCTCGCTCCGCGTGTACAAATCCCCTATCTGGATGTTACCCTCGAGGCACACCCGGTCCCCTACCATCCCTTTCGCCTCAGCCAACGTGAGGTCCCCCATCGGCGGGGGCTCTATCGGATGCAATGCGTCCACACCCGTCTCCGCTAGCATCCCGATGATGTCCTTCATCGGCCCGTGGCAGTGGCAGTGCAGCAGCCCCCCCGCCCGGTGTATCGCCTCCGCTAGCGGCTTCTCCGGCTCCACGCAGAACTCCCGATAATCCGCCGGCGACATCAGCGGCGGCCCGCAGAACTCCTGCCCCAAGGTCGCAAACACCGGCCCCACTCCCTGCGCCAGCAAGTACTCGACCACCTCCAGCATTCGCTCCGCCATCGTCCCTATCATCCGCGCCAGCAACGGCCGCTCCGTGCGCGACCAGATCGCCAGCAACTCCGACCCCATCAACTCCTGCACCACCATCAGCGGGTTGCGGAAGCCCGCGGCCACCACCCCTCGCTCGCCCACCAGCCCCTCCAACTCCGCCAGCCGTTTCACCGACGGCCGCATCGGCTCATAGGGCGCCGCCAGCGCCCACTCCGCCTGCTCCCTTGTCTTTATCGGAAACTCCACCGGCAGCGACGGATACCCCTTCAGCGAGTGCTTCCACACCCAGCGCAACTCGCCCTGCGGCAAGCGCCACCGCGTCACCGCCACCTTCCAGTCACCCTCGATATGCTCCTCCGTGACCAGGTCGAGCGGCGCCTCCGTCACCACCGGCCCGCCGCCAAAACCGGTGCCGGCAAAGTAATCGCCATGCTCCCGCACCGCCTCGATCAGCGGCCCATAAGACGCGTCGCGCGAGGCCACCCACTCCTCATCCCACACCGGCACCCCACGCACATGTATCGGCACCCGGGCAGCCTGTCCCCGCCGCATCGCCGTCAGCAAGCGTTCCTTCCCAGTCATCCCGGCCTGTAGCACCTCCTCAGCGGGCACCCTCCCGTCGCGGCACCGCTAGTCCTCCTCCGGCGGATAGTCCGGAGCCTCCGCGTCCGGCACCGGCCTCAGCCGCCCCATCGCCTCCAGAATCGAGATCGCGGCCGCATCCACCATCCGCTCCCCGGCCCCCACCTCAACGCTCGTGCTGTAACTCGCCCCATAGCCCCCCCGCGCCGCCGCCGCAATCGTCGGGAAGTACCCCGCGTATCCGTCCGCATATCCCAAGAACATCGTCGCCGGCAGCGGCGACCGCCGCGCCAAGTCCATCTGAAAGTCCACGAAGAACTCCCCCGGGAATCCGCAGAAAGCATAGGCACCGCCCACCACCGCCGCCGCGCCCGGCACCGTCGCACCGGTCGACATCCTCGCCACGTACCCCCGCACCTTCTCCTCCCCCAGTTGCTCGATGTAGGCGCGGTAGCGCTCCATCATCATCTCCACGGTCTTCGGATCCGAGAAGTCCCAACGCGGCTTGAACTCGAACACCCGCCGCGAAGACGTCACCGTCGGCGCCGCGGGCGCGGCCACCTCAATGCCCTTCGCCACCCGCAGCACCTCCTGCCCCAACTCCCGCCCCATCGTTTCCATCTCCTCCAGCCCGCCCTCCGCCAGCGGCGTCTTGTCCACGTAGGGGTTGACGTCCCCGCACGCGCCCTGCAGGAAGAAACACTCGCCCCCCCATCCCGCCTCCACCACCCTCCGCATCGCTCCCGGGTAGTCCGCCGACAGCATTAGGTTGTCCGGCCCGAGCACCACCGCGTGGCACGCGTAGTTCACCAGCAGCGCCAGGTGCACGCCCTCCGCCGAATCCACTCGCAGCACCCGCACCGTCTTGTCCACCGGCGCGGTCGGCACGCGCTCCGCATTCCGCCAGAACATCGCCACCGTCCCGTCCGGCTGCACCAATATCCGGTTGTGCGCCAGGTCCACCTCTCCGGTCCCGAACCCCAGCACCGCCGGACGCATACTTCCCGCCGCGGCCACCACCGCGTCGGCGACCTTCGCTGCCGCCTCGTCCTGCCACGGTGACTGTGCGGTCGGCCAGTCCCTGCTCTCCAGGTCCGGCCCTTGGTGCGTGTGCGAGGCCGCAATCATAACCCGCTCAACCCCCACCTCCGCCGCCCGCTTCTCGATCATCTCCAGCAGGTCCTTGTCGAAGGGGCGCCCCAGGTCGAGCGCCACTATCGCCAGCGACCCCTTCTCTCCCGCCAGCGCCAGCACCTTAGCCATCAGGGCATCGTGCACGCTCTGCGACACGCCCTGGCGCGCGCTGTACCCCCACATCGCACACTCGGTCGGAGGCGTTATCTCGCATGTCGCCACTCCCGCCCTTATGCCCTCGGCCAGCACCGCCCTCGTGCTCAGCAGCGCGCAAGCCGCCGTCAACAGAAGCATGCTCATCCGCACGACGCACCACTCCCTTTCGCGGTTCCAGCGACCTTAGCAGCCGCCACGCCCCTTCGCAACACTCGCCCCGCCCACTCCCACAAACATTTCGCATCTTCTCGTCACTTTTCAGCGACTTGGAGCGTCATATACCATGGTGACCGCCAGACGCCGTCACCGGCACACCGAACCCGCGGCGCGCCGGCGCCTGGCCCGACCGCGCAATGTTGAGGGGAGGCCTGCAATGCCTTGGTACCAATCTTGTCGTCGCCTGGCCTGGTTCTGCCTGCTGCTCGCTCTCCTCGCGCACGCCGCTCCCGCCTGGGCCCACCCCGTCATTCCCGCAGTCAAGGTACATCAGCCGCCGGTCATTGACGGCGCCCTCGACGATCCCTGCTGGAAGTCCGCCTCCATGGTCGAAGGCTTCCGCTACCTCGCCAAGCGCCAGCCCTCCACGGAGAAGACTCAAGCCTGGCTCTGCTACGACTCCGAAAACTGCTACTTCGCTTTCTACTGCTACGACAGCCGGCCCCAGTCCATCCGCGCCAACGAAACCAAGCGCAACGGCGAGAACATCTGGGCCGACGACTTCGTCGAAGTCTGCCTCGACCCGCTGCACGTGCACCGCAGAGGCGGCTCCTTCTACCTCAACCCCATCGGCACCCAGTATGAGACGCTCGCCGGCGGCGCCGCCGAGAAGGTCGAGTGGCGCGGCGATTGGCGCGGCGCCGCCAAAATCGTCTCCGACGGCTGGACCGCCGAGTTCGCCATTCCCTTCGCCCTGCTCAAGTACCCCAAAGGCCAGTCCGTGTTCGGCTTCAACCTCTCCCGCACCATCGCCAGAGAAGCGGAAGACACCGACTGGCCTCCCTTCGAGAACGATGTCTGGGACTCTTACGAAACCGCCGATTGGGTTGACCTCCAGTGTCCCGCCCCCTCCCACAAGCCCCGCGTCATGGGCTACGCCACCACCGAAGCCGGCGAAGACGGCAGCAGCCTCCGCGCCGGCCTCGACGCCAAGCAGGTTTACGAGCCCGACACCACTATCGTCGCCTCCGTCAACCCCGACTTCAAGAACGTCGAAGACGAGGTCGAGTCCATCGTCTTCTCCTACGGCGAGAAGTACGTCTCCGACCGCCGCCCCTTCTTCATGGAGGGCGAGGACTACTTCCCCGAGTCCCACATCCTCTACAGCCGCCGCATTCCCCAGTTCGACCTCGGCGCCAAGACCTACGGCCGCAGCGAGCAACTCGAGTTTGGCGTCCTCGATGCCTGGCAGATCGGCGACCGCAACGACTCGGTCCTCTGCGGCAACTACCAAGCCGATCAGTACAACCTCTACCAAGGAGCCTTCGCCTCCGCCGACTTCCCCGGCACCCACAATCGCGTCGCCAGCCTCTACCACCTCTACCACCGCCCGCTCCCTCAGGGCGACATCTACTGGAGCAGCAGGCTCGCCAAGTCCTGGACCGCCGGCCCCGGCGGCGACGGCCTCTACCAGCGCTACTGGTTCACCTTCTGGCCCAACCCCGGATACCTCGGCGGCCAGGTCCGCTACTTCGGCATCCCCAATGAGTACAACGCCGTGGACGGCTACCTCGGCGAGAGCGGCTACCATGGCTTCGAAGGCGAGATCGGCTCCTACTACAAGTTCGAGGACCGCTGGCTCCAATCCTGGCAGTGGGAACTCAACGGCGCCCGCTTCGACAAAGAGGGTGGCGGCCTGTACCACGACAAGATCGGCTTCTGGGTGGATGCCACCACTTCTGGCGGTACCGACCTCAGCCTCGGTTACTCCCGCGACGGGCGCCCCCCCAACGTTGACCGCGTCTGGAGCCCGGCCTTGCACTGGAACATCAACATCCCCCTCGAATCCGGCGGCCTAAAAGTCCACCTCGGCAAAGTGCTCGGAGGCGATTACCTCTACACCCTCCTCTTCCAGGGCCTACGTCTCTCGGATGCCCTGGCCCTCCAGGCCTCCGCCGAGTACCAGCGCATGGCCCCTCCGGGCGAGCCCGTGGACGACCTCTTCCAAGGCATCTTCTCCGCCAACTTCGACATCGACCCCGAGCGCGGCTTCGCCGGCCGTTACGTCAACACCGGCGGCAAGCACAACTTCTACGTGTCCTATCGCCAAGTCGTCCGCCGCGGCCTCGACGCCTACGTCATCATCGGCAACCCCAACGCCGAGAGAACCGAGAGCCGCCTGGCCGTCAAACTCGTCTCCATGTTCTAACCCGTCGCAACGCTCGTCATGTTCTCCCCGCGCCCCCCTTACACGCTACCTACCTGTCTATTGGCTGCTGTCTACTGGCCGCTGGGTACTGCCCACTGCCCCCCCTACTGATACCTGCTGTAGATCTCCACTACCTCGTCTATGATGCCCATGAACGCCTCGACCAGCCGCGGCTCGAAGTGCGTCCCCGCGTCCTTCTCCAGCACCCCCGCCGCCTCTCCGATCCCCATCGGTTCCTTGTAGGGCCGCTTCGTCGTCAGCGCATCGAAAACATCCGCCACCGCCACTAGCCGCCCGAAGAGCGGTATCTCCTCGCCCTTCAGATGATTCGGATACCCGCTCCCGTCCCACTTCTCCTGATGCGAAAGCGCTATCTCCTCCGCCGCCCGCAGAATCCGCGACTCCGATCCCCCGAGTATCCGCGCCCCGATCACTGCGTGCTCCTCCATTACCTTCCGCTCCTCGGGCTCTAGCCGCCCCGGCTTCAGCAGCACCGCGTCCGGCACCCCCA
This sequence comes from uncultured Armatimonadia bacterium, assembly GCA_964528605.1. Lineage (GTDB taxonomy): Bacteria > Armatimonadota > Zipacnadia > CAZGSV01 > CAZGSV01 > CAZGSV01. The sequence continues at coordinate 14,205 of CAZGSV010000022.1, read as the reverse complement.
ACTTCCCCACGTCGTGCATCGGGCTCGCCAAGAACACTAGTTCCTGCCGGTCCCCATCCAGCCCAATCGCCTTCGCCAGTGCCCGCGCGTAATGACTCACCCGCTGAATGTGCGCCGCCGTGTCCTGGTCGCGATACTCCGCCGCCACCGCCAAGCGCACGATGGTGTCGTAGTGCGCCTCCTTCAGTTCCTTCGTCAGCCGCGCGTTGACCACCGCCACCGCCCCCTGCGACGCCAGCGACAGTACCAACTCCTCGTCCTCCGCGGAGAACGCCCGAATTTCCCCCTCGCCCTCCAGCGCGTTTATCAGTTGCAGCACGCCCACTACCGTCTCGTTCTGGTCCTTCATCGGGACCACGAGCATTGACTGCGTGCGGTAGTTGTTCCGCTTGTCAAAGTCGCGATCCAGCGCGTAGCCCGAATCCGCCGGGATCTCGTACGCGTCCGCCAAGTTCAGCGTCTCCCCCGTGGCCGCCGCGTAGCCCGCGATGGACTGCCGGTTGATCGGCACCGCGAACGGCCGGAAGAGCGCCCTCTCCGCCTTCTCCCCCATGCGCTTGCGGATGGTATCGTTCTGGCTCACCACGAAGCGCAGCCGGTCGTCCTCGCGCAGATACAGGCTCCCCGCGTCGCAGCCGACGAACGCCCGCGCCTCCGTCACTATCAGCGCCAGCAACTCGTCCAGGTCCCTCGTGCTGCTCAGCGCGATGCCGATCCGGTTCAGACGCTTCAGTTTCTCTTCCGCCGTTGATGCCGTCACTAAGGCACCCCCGTTCTGTGTAATCGCCATGCGCCGCCCCCGCCGACGCAGAGGCCTTCAGCGCGTGCGCCGTATTGTAGCGGCCCCCCGCCCCCCATGCCACCTACTACCCACTTCCCTCCTCCCCCCTCTGGCCACTGCCCACCGGTCACTGGCCACCACCCTCCCCCCTACCGTCTACCGTATGCCGTCTACCGTCCACTCCGTCCCCTCTGCCACCTAGCACATGCCACCTACGGCGCTTACTGGCTACTGGCCTCTGTCAACTCCCCCTCACCCTCCTGTAGAAGACTCTCTTCGCCACTTCCGCGCTCAGAATGCAAAGTACCACGATTCCCAATATCATCCCATACAGTGGCATCCCCAGCCGCACGAACCCGAACGGCCCCGCCACCGGCGTCACCGGCAGCACCAGCGTGACCGCCACAATCACCAGCGTCGCCGCCAGCAAGTACTTGCTCGGCCGGCTGCGGAAGAACGGCCTCCGGCTCCGCACCACCAGCACAGTCACCGACGCCGAGACCACCGACTCCACGAACCACCCCGTCCGAAACTGTGCCCTACTCGCGTGCGCGACCAGCAGCAGCGCCCCAAAGGTCAGATAGTCGAACACCGAACTCAAGAGCCCGAAGATCAGCATGAACTGACGAATAAACCCGAGGTTCCATCGCCGCGGCCGCATCACCATCTCCGTGTCCACGCTGTCGCTCGCAATCGTCATCTCCGGGAAATCCGTCAGCAGATTCATCAGCAGTATCTGCTTCGGCAGCAGAGGCAAGAACGGCACGAACAGCGAGGCCCCCGCCATGCTGAACATGTTGCCGAAGTTCGCACTCGTCGCCATGAACACGTACTTCAGCGTGTTGGAGAAGGTCCTCCTGCCGTCCCGCACCCCCTCCACCAGCACCGCCAGGTCCTTCTCCAGCAGCACGATGTCCGCCGCGTCCTTGGCCACGTCCACCGCCGTGTCCACCGAAAGGCCCACGTCCGCCGCGTGCAGCGCCGGCGCGTCGTTTATCCCGTCGCCCATGTACCCGACCACATTCCCAGCCTTCCTCAGCGCCAGGATGATCCGCTCTTTCTGGTTCGGCTCCACCTCCGCGAACACGTCCACCGCGTTCACCCGCTTCACCAGCGCCGCGTCGCTCAGATGCCCCAACTCGCTCGCGGTGAGAACCTGAGGCTCGGCGACCCATACCTGCTGGCTCACATAGGCGGCGACCAGCCTGTTGTCCCCGGTGATGATCTTCAGCGAGATTCCCAGTTCCTTCAGCCGGCGCAGCGTCTCAACCACGTCTGCCTTCGGCGGGTCAAAGAGCACCAAGAACCCGCAGAACGTCATCCCCGCCTCGTCGTCCTTGCTGATGCGCTCTGCCGATCCCAGGTCCCGATAGGCAACCCCCAGCACTCGGAATCCCTGGCCGCTCAACTGCTGGTACTCGCGCTCGATCCCGTCCCGCACCGCCCCCAGGTCCACCAGCGTCTCCCCTGACCTCTCCGCCCAGACGCACACCGCCAGCACGTTCTCCAGCGCCCCCTTGGTGACCATCAGCCGCCTCTCCCCCTCGGCCACCAGTATGCTCAGCCGTTTGCGCACGAAGTCGTAGGGCACCTCGTCCAGTTTCCCATACCCCGAGACGTCGAACTGCCGGTGCGTGCGCACCGCCTCGTCAATCGGATTCGGGAAGCCCGTCTCGTGATACGCGTTGAGGTAAGCATAGAGCAGCGTCTTCTCGCTCTCCTTGCCCTCCACATCCAGCGCCGACTGCACCTGCACTTTCCCCTCCGTCAGCGTGCCCGTCTTGTCGGAACACAGCACGTTCATGGCGCCGAAGTTCTCGATGGAAGCCAGCCGCTTGACGATCACCTTCTGCCGCGCCATCAACTTCGCCGCATAGGCCAGATTCACCGTCACGATTGCCGGCAGCAACTGCGGCGTCAGCCCGACCGCCAGCGCCAGCGCAAACAGGAAGGAATCCAGCACCGGCCGCTTGAGATAGACGTTGACCGCGAAGATGGCGATCACGAGGATGAGCGTGACTTCCATCAGGAAGTACCCGAATCGCCGCACGCCGCGCTCGAACTCCGTCTCCGCCGGCCTCAGCCTCAGGTGCTCGGCCACCCTGCCAAACTCGGTAGCCCGCGCCGTGCTCACCACCAGCGCCCGCGCGGTACCACTCACCACGTGCGTCCCCATGAACACCGCATTCGTCCGCTTCGCCAGCGGCGTGTCCGGCGGCAATGCCCCCACGGCTTTCTCCGCCGGGTACGACTCCCCAGTCAACGCCGCTTCGTCCACGTACAGGTCTTTCGCTTCGAACAGCAGACAGTCGCCCGGCACGCCCGCGCCCGCGGCGAGAGCCACCACGTCCCCAGGCACTACCTCCTCCGCCGGAACCTCTTGCTCCGCCCCATCGCGCACTACCGCCGCCGTTATCCGCACCAACGCCAGCAGCTTCTGCACCGTGTTGGTCGCCCCCCGCTCCTGCCAGAACCCCAGCAACCCGCTGGCCAGCACGATCAGCATGATGATCACCGCGTCCGGCCGATCACCCAGGTGAAAGGACAAGGCAGCGGCGAAGATCAGGATGAGCACGATCGGGCTCTTGAACTGCCCCAGCAGCAGCGTCAGCGCGTCCGTCCTCTTCGCGGGCTTCAGCCGATTGGGCCCGTAGCGCGCCAGTCGCTCCCGCGCCTCCCCGCTGCTCAGCCCCTCCGGCCCCGTCCCCAGGCCGCGCATCAACTCCTCAGCAGGGACACTCCAGAACTCCGTCGCCTTCTCGCTCACTGGTCTGCTCCCCCGTCAGTCTCCGGCAACCGAGATTCTACCTCACGCCCGCCAACCCGTCTGCGTACTCTCCAGACGCTCCCGCCCGCCGCCCACCTGCCCGGCCGCTCCACTGAGCATAACCGATGCCGCCAACGTACGAGGCTCTAGCCTTGATGCAGTTCCGCAGCCCACCACGCTCCTACCGCGTCAAACCTGAAGGTTTGAGTTGCGTGTCCGTGCGCCCCACCTCCGCAACGGGTTGCAGCGTCGGGCCCCGCCGTTGGCGGGGTCTGCCTCAGGCGCGACTTTGCGCTCTCCTTAGGCGAGTCGCCTCCGGCGACCCGACGCCCCCGAGGTAAACCCGGACGCTACCGCTCGATTGGTTTCCGGGTCGGCATAGCGTGGTAGCGTCAGGCGTGTCTGCTCTGCTTAGGCCAGTGGTTCGACCGGCTCACCGCCCCGGGCGGAGTCGAGGAGTCACCCTTGATCGCCTGAGGGGACTCAGGCGACATTGCCCCCCTCCCTGAGCGCCCACCGCACGCGGCCGGCCTACCGTCTACCCCGACTGTCCACTGGCCACTGGCAACTGCCTCCACCCTCTACCACATGCCACCTACCACCTACCGTCCTCCCCTACCCACCACCTCCACCACCACCCTCCGGCTCCTCGGGCCGTCGAACTCGCAGAAGAAAATGGCCTGCCAGGTGCCCAACACCAGCCTCCCCCCCGCCACCGGCACGCAGGTCGAGCACCCCACCAGCGTTGCCTTCAGATGGGCCGGCGAGTTCCCCTCGCTGTGCTCGTACCCCGTCGAAGGCACCATCTTCTCCAGCCCCCAGGTGATGTCCCGCACGACGTCCGGGTCCGCACCCTCGTTTATCGTTACCCCCGCTGTCGTGTGCGGCGCGTACACGCACGCAATCCCGTCCAGCACCCCCGCCTCCCCCACCGCCGCCTGCACCCGGTCCGTGATGTTCACGAACTCCACCTGCGCCCTCGTTCGCACCTCGAAGGTCGCTGCCATGTCTCGCCTCCGCTCCTGGCCTATGCCTACACTCTACCCCCCAGCCGCCCTAAGCCTCCAGCCCGCCTTCCCTAGCCTCCCTCGCTCTCAGGCCCCCGGTGCACGCCCGCCCCGCGCTGCTCGGACCACTGGCGCTCCCCTCTGCTGCCTGCTACCATCCCCAGCGGCACGACCACCATGCGGCTATTCCTCGTCCGTCACGTGACCACCGTCTGGAACGAAGAAGGGCGTCTCCAGGGCCACGGCGACTCGCCCCCCTCCGCCCGGGGAGAGCGCGAAGTCGCCGCGCTCCAACGAGCCTTCCAGGGCCACGAGGTCGAGGCGATCTACACCAGCGACCTCGGCCGCGCCCTGCGCACCGCCCAAGCCATCGCCGCCGTCACCGGCGCTCCCGTCCGCCCCGACCCCCGCCTGCGCGAAAGGGACTACGGCCAACTCGAAGGCCTCACCCCTGCCGAAATCCAGCAACGCTTCGCAGGGCAGCCCGGCCTCGATTGGGACGGCTTGATCGCTCGCCCGCCCGGAGGCGAGTTTCGCCCCGAGCGTGACTGCCGCCTAGCCGCAGCCCTCGACGATATCCTCGCCGCCTCGCACTCGGGCAACCTCGTCGTCGTGACCCACGGCGGCTCCGTTCGCCCCACACTCGAACGCCTCCTCGGCCCCTCTCCCCAGGAGCACCCCTACGCAATGCGCAACGCCGCCATTACCGAGATACTGATTGACGGGACCGGCGCCAGCCTCCTCCGCCTCGACGATACCTCCCACCTCCCCTAACCTCTCACCCCACCTACCACCTGCTACCTACTACCTACGCGGTACACCGCTACGCCCCCCCTAAACTCCACCAGCCGCATCTTCCCCCTCTCCACCAACTCCCGCCGCGCCTGCGCCACGTTCTCCCATCGCCTCGCCCTCTCCGGTAAGTACCACTCCGACCCCACCGTGCGCGCCGCCCGCAGCGCCTTCTGCTCCTCCCCGCAATTCCACACGATGACGCCTATCCCCTCCTTGCGCCACTGGGCAGCCAACTCACTCGGCTCGCGCACATCGTCAAGCGCTAGGCACCGCCCCCCTTTGGTCTGATACGCCCCAGCATCAAACACGAACAGTGCGTTTCCCTCGGGTGCACTCGCCGCAATGCGATCCGCGACCACTGCCGACCGCGGCTGGAGCGGCGCCTCCAGCAGCCCTCGCCCGATGACCGCAAAGCCTCCCAGCGCCGCGATCACCCACAGTGAGATCATGGCCCGCCTCGCCGAACGCCACTCCTCCTCGCCCCTCAGGCCGTCCAGCACTCCCGCGGCCCAAATGCCTCCCGCCAGCACGAGATACGTGGCCTCTTGCGCCTGCTGCGCGCCCAAACCCCAGGCCAGTGCCAGCGCCAGCACGGCCACCCCCCCCGCGCGCAAACCCGGGGTCCACCTTTTCACAAAGAGCGCCACCGGCGCCGCCAGCAGCAAGAAAACCCCAAGCGTGCCCCCGAAGTGCCCCCCCCTGCCGAACCCGCTCAGCACCAGAGCATTCCAAGGCAGAAACGCCAGCGCGAACAGCCCCCTCCCCATCCCCGGCCCCGCGTCGGAAACCCATCCCCTCTCGCGCAGTGACCACGCCAGCGCCAAGCCCGCAACCGCTCCAATTGCCACAAACGGCGCCGCCGTCATCACTCGCTCGCCCACCCATCCCCAGCCCGTAGGACCAGGCCCCCGTGCCCGCCCAGCGCTCGCCGCGGCAACCACCCCCCCCGCGCACACCGCCAAACCGACCGGAAACGAGAGCGCCGTACCCACCACAGCCACCGCCATCAAGCGCCACCCAAACGCCCCCGCCTCCAGCACGCTCAAACCTGCCAATAGCACCAAACAGCCCAGAAACGCCGGGCTCCCCATCGTCCAATCTCGGGTAAACGCCTGGCTGCCAAGCAGCGCGAGCGCAACCAGCGCCGCCGCCCCCCCTGGATACCGTCTTCGCACCAAGAGCACCGCCCAGACCGCCACCAGCGTCCATCCCACGACCGCAATCCACCGCGCCACGCCCGGCCCGAGAAAACGCGCCAGCCCTGCTGCGATCACCGCCTCTCCCAGCCGCCCGCTCCGCAGCAACGCCTTACCCCCCCCGCCGTTCCAGAACTCCGTCCCCGCCGACAACAGCGCCGCCTCGCTCCCATACGGCCGCGCGCCCAACTTCGCCCGCGCCAATGACGACACCAGTCCGCGCACACCTCCGCGGCACGGCGCACGCCGACCCGGTGGCCCTTCGCTCTGCCTCCACCAGGCGACGACCGTGCCCGTTTGGTCGTGCACAGAAGTCGCGCGGGCTCCGCGATGCCGCCCCCCCGGCGCCTGCCAACCCACGTGCACCAGCCCGCTGTCGTCAATCCGCAACCGCGCCGGTATCAACTCCGGCCGACCCACACCCCCATCGCCGGCACCAGCCGCTTCACTCGGCCCCTCTCCACGCACCCTCCGCGCTCCCGCCGCCAGCGGCCCAAGGGTGAACCCCCGCAGCAGTTGCCCCCGCAAGTCATACACCCTCACCTGCCCTGACGCATCCGCCACGTAGAGCACATCAACCATCCTCACCCCGGCCTCGAACTCCTCCAGGCCCATGCACGCCGGCTGGGCCAGGTCCGCCTTCCACAACGCGACCATCCGCCCCAGCCCATCTTCCTCCCGCACCTGCCTCGCCCCGCGCTCGAGCCTAAACACCCGCCCGTCCCGCGCCATCAGCCGCATCCCGCCTCGTAGGGGCGAGCCGCCCCGTTTACCCGCCGAGGAGGGCTCGCCCGTGCGCGCCTCCGCCCTTGGAGGAGCCCCGCCATCGGCGGGGCGATCTGTAGGGACAGGCCCCCGTGCCTGTCCCACTCCCGCCCCCAACACCCCCCTCAACTGGAACGCCAGGAACGACCCCACCACCAACGCCGCCCACCACACCATCCCCCGCGCCACGCCCCCCCCGGAGGCCCCGCGCGCCCGCGCCGCCGCCAACCACATGGCCGTCCCCAGCGCCAGCAACGGCCCCAAACACAGAAACGTGTTCAGCGGCGAGCGAATCATCTCCCGCCCCTCGGCGTCACCCCAATCACCACCGGCAGCCCCACCACCCTCGGCCTGGGCACGTTCGCGATCGCCACCGCCCGGTACTTCCCGGGGGGAGCATCCGTCAGCGGCCCGAGCACCTGCTCGTCCACCAGCAGCCCCCTGGTCGCCGACGCCGCCAGCGTCGCGTCACCGCGCCACACCCTCTTGCCGCTGTCCACCGCATCCAACGCGTAGCGCAGCCTCCCCTCCGCAAAGTCAAACTCCGGCCCCACCTCCCACCACACCTCCACCCTCGCCGTCCCCCCCTGCGCGCAACTCGTCCTCACGCCCGTCAACCCCCTCAGCCTCAGCCCCCCCGCCAACTCGAACCTCTCCGCCACCTTCGGCTTCCGCTCTCCTGCGCTCAGGTCCGGCCTCAGCCAGTAGGCCCGTTGCAGCGGCCCGGCAGGCGCGAGGCAGACTAGGTTCTCCACCGTCCTCATGCAGTCCGTCACTTGCTCGCCCACATACACCGGCCGCCCCGCAAACGCCGTCCCCTGCGCCAGCGCCTCGAACCGCTCCCACGGCCTCGCCTTAGAGAACAGCGGCACCACCGCCACGTCGTCCCGCCGCTTCTCCACATACCGACCGTAGAGCAGCGGCCCGCCCAGCCACCAGTCGGTTACCAGATAGGCCCCGGGCGCCGCGTTCTCCAGCGCCGCCGCCTCGAAGTCCGCAGCGCCATAGTCCCCCCCCTTGTCCATGGCGCCGAAGTTCGCCGCCGCGTTCATCAAAGGAATCGCCAGCAGCAGCACCATCGCCCCCCCCGCACTCAGCCCCGCCCTCGCCCTCACGCGGGTGCCCGCCTTGGCCGCTGCCTCCGCCAGCAACGCCGCCCCGAACCCGGCCAGCGCCCCCTCCGCCACGTAGTAGGGCAGCAGATAGACTTCGTTGTCTATGATGTTGTAGTTCGCCGCCACCGTGAGACTGATCAACTTCACCAGGCTCAGAAACACCCACAGCGTCCAATCGCGCCCAATCAGCGCCAGCCATCCTATCGCCGCCAACCCCAACCCCAGCCAGGTGAAGTCCGACACCAGCAGCCGGCTCACGCCCTCCACCCGCTGCCACATCTGCGGAAACGGAATCTCAAACATGTGCAGCCGGCTCGCCTGCCCCGTTACGTGCGCCACGAACGCCGGCCAAGTGCTCGGATTGCCGAAGTTCACCGGCGGGTTCTGCGCCGCGCGAATCGGCAGATAAGCGAACACGCTCAGCCCCAGCGCGAATGCCGCCAGGCTCGGCAGCGCCCTCCGCGTCAGCGCCCCGCGCCGCCACAGCAGGTACAAGAACGCCGGCGCCAGCGTCATCAGCATCATGTGGCTCCCCGCCGCCAACCCGTACACGAAGGCGAACAGCGGCAGAGCGCCCCTCACGGGCCGGCCTCCCTCGCCCGATCCCGTCCGCCATGCCAACCCCCACAACACCACCAGCAGCAGCATCGCCAGCGGATAGACCTCTACCGTCGTCGCCTGATCCCAAAACGTCGGCGCCGCCGCCAGCAGCGCGCCCCCGACAACCCCCGCCCACGCGTTGCCGCTGATGCGCCCCACCATGAACGCGAGCAGCCCGCAGCACAGCGCCCCGCACACGCACGAGAACAGCGCCAGCCGCGCCGCCGGCTCGCCCAGCGGCAGCAGCGCGAACAACCTCGCCAGCGGCGTCCACAGGGGATACCCCGGGGTGTGCGGAATCCCGAGCACCCACGCCGCCGCCGCCAACTCCCCGTTGTCGCCCCAGCCCACCGTCCGCGCCCGCGTCGCCAAGCACAACGCCAGCGCCGCTATGCCCGTTCCCACCCCCCCCGCAAGCGCCAATCGCCGCTGCGAGCCGGAACCGGAACTCGGGGCCACCGAGCCCTCGCTCATGCGCTTCGCCTGTCCCTCAATACCGATGCTCTAGGTGCTCCTTCGCCTCCAGCGCGCCTTTCGTCTTCTCATACCGCTCCCGCAGTTTCAACAACTCCTGCCGCTTCTCATCCGGGTCAGCCAACGCCTGATACAGTATCGCCCCCTCCGCCTGCGCCGGCACCGGCAACTCCAGCAAATGGCACACCGTCGGCACCACGTCCGTAAGCCAAGCGGTCCGCTGCAACCTTTCTCCCTTCTTCACCCCGGGCCCGCTCAGAATCAACAGGCCTCGCATGGACCCCAGCCCCAACTTCGCCGTCGGCAATTGCTGCCCGTGCTCCCCGCCGAACTCCTCCCGCACCGAGTACACAATGTCGCCCACATAATCGCCGTACAGCCCCAGTATGCGCGCGTCCTCCTTCCGCAGCACCAGCGTGAATGGCTTCAGCCCGCTCTCCGGATCGGTGTAGTTCATCAACGCCTCAATCGCCTTGTTGCGCACCTGCTCGTACTCCTCGCCCGGCTCCACGATGCCCTCCGGGTCGCGCCCTTTCACGTTAAGGTAGATGTAGCACGACCGCTGCGGCCAAGCTTTCGTCCGGCTCCAGTCCGGCTTGATGCGGTTGTGCTCGTCCTTCTCTCCATGCAGTAGCCCCGCCTCCGCCAGTATCTCGCTCACGTTCACCCGCGCCGTCGCCGTCGTCGCCCCGTGGTCCGACACGATCACCACCAGCGCCTCCCCCCCCGCCGCCCGCAGCACCCGGCCGATCATCTCGTCCAGCAGCGCGTAACACCGCTCCTCAATGAAGGCGAACTCCTCCTGCCTCTCCGCCTTGGTGCTCAGCGGGTCCAACTCCCGCATCACAATGTGGTACAGCCAGTCCGGCGTGTGCGCGTGCATGAAGAACAAGTCCCACTCGTGCCGCTGCATCAGCCTCTCCACCGCCCCCGCGTACCACGCCAGTTGCAGCCGCTGCAACTCCACGAACGCCTCCTTGCTCATCCATTGCAGTCGCAGTTCCAGATAGGCGTCGTCCGGCAGCGGCAGCCCCTCCACGCCCTCCAACTCCTTCGCCACCTCCGGCGGCTCGCTCCACCCGTCCAGCGCGCACAGCGCCGTGAAGAACAGGCGCATCGCGTCCCCGTCCGGCGCCAACTCGTCCAGGCAAATCCTAAAGGCCGCCCGCCGCGGCCCCGCCGCCGTGCGAAACTCCTCCACTATCGTCTCGCTCCACTCGAACGGCCTCAGCATGCACAGCGGCGTCGCCTCGCTCTTGCTCTTGTAGATCGCCACCCTCTCGAAACCTCGCTCGCCCTTGAGCAGCAGCGCCCACCAAGTCACCGGCTCCAGCGCCGCCTTCGCCCGCCGGAACTCAAACTCCAGCGTCGCCTCCAGCGCCCCCTCCGGCAGCGCGCTCGCCCATCCGCTCGGCTCCCGCAACTCCAGCACCCGCTCCGTGCCCGGCATTCCCTCTATCGAGAAGACCTGGTACGCGGCTATGTCCGAGAAGCACTCCGTCCCCGTGCGCCACTCCGTTATCCCCAGCCCGGCCCCTCCTACCTGCACCCCATTCTTCAACGTGGACGGCCAACTCGAGGGGTAATTGAACACGATGCTGCGCTTGCCCACCCGCTCCGCCGCGTTCCACAAGTACTCCGCCTTGTTCAGCGACGTGTCGAAGGCCTGAGAGACCCGGTCCAGCGGGTCGCCCGGCTTGTGATAGTTGAAGCAGGTGATCCCGTGCGTCCCCGGCCACGCCCCGGTCACGATCGTCGTCCAGTTCGGCGGCGTGATGGTCGGAAACGGCACCATGCAGTTCTCCGCCAGCACTCCCTCCTCGATCAGCCGCGCCACATTCGGCATCTTCCCCTCCGCCGCGAACTTCTCTACCCTCTCCACTACCGGCGCGTCCAGCCCGATCAGAACCAGTTTCCTCCGCGTTGCCATCTCATCTCCTCCTCATGTCCACACCGATCATCCACCACCCGTAGGGGCGTAAGGCAATACGCCCCTACCCCGCGACGCCATTAGGCGTCGCCCGGTAGGAGCCCCGCCCTCGGCGGGGCGACAGGCGCAACCCGCCGGTTGCGGGGCAACCCATGACCATGCCGCGAGGCCGACGCTGCCACCGTCACCCCCCCCCAGGGCAGCCTGCCCAGCATATCCTCACCCCACCCCCCTGACAACCACCTCCCCCGCAACACCCTCCGACCTGCCTTTCACCTCTGCCCACCGCGCACTAGCCGCTGGCCACTGCCCACTGGCTCCCGGCCACTGCCCTCGCACCCCTACCGTCTACCGTCTACCTCCTCGGGCCTACTCTCCCTCCCTCCCCTCCGCTATAATCTCTGTGCAATGACCGCCAACTTCGAACCGGCCTATCTGCGCCTGGGAATGGTCGAACTGCGCCAGCGCGCGGAACAGGCCCTCCAATCCCTCGCCGACTGCCGCCTCTGCGCCCGCGAGTGCCGGGTCAACCGCCTCGCCTCCCAGTTCGGCTCCTGCCACACCGGCCGTCACGCCCTGATCTCCAGCGCCTTCCCCCACTTTGGCGAAGAGCGCCCTCTCGTCGGTAGGGGGGGCTCGGGCGCCATCTTCTTCGCCTGGTGCAACCTCCACTGCGTCTTCTGCCAGAACTACGACATCAGTCAGTTGGGCCACGGCCAGCAGTGCGACGCCGAAACCCTCGTCCGCGCCATGCTCGAGTTGCAGCGCCTCGGCTGCCACAACCTCAACTTCGTCAGCCCCTCCCACGTCGTGCCGCAAATCCTGGAAGCCCTCGCACTCGCCGCGCAATCCGGCCTGCGGCTGCCCCTGGTCTACAATACCGGCACCTATGACTCGCTCGACACCCTCGCCCTGCTCGACGGCATCGTGGATATCTACATGCCCGACACCAAGTACGCCGACGAGCGCAACGCCCGCAAATACTCCGGCGCCCCGGGTTACCCCGAGGTCATGAAGGCCGCCCTCAAAGAGATGCACCGCCAGGTCGGTGACCTCGAGATGGACCGAGCAGGCATCGCCCGCCGCGGCCTGCTCGTCCGCCATCTCGTCCTGCCCAACGGCCTCGCCGGCTCCAAGAAGACGCTCGAGTTCATCGCCCACGAGTTGAGCGCCAATACCTACCTCAACATCATGGCCCAATACCGCCCCGAATACCGCGCCATGCAGTTCGACGAACTCTCCCGTCGCCCCACCCACGAAGACATCGAAGAGGTCGTGCGCACCGCCACCCAACTGGGCCTCACTCGCCTCGACGACCGGTGGGCCCTCACGTGAGCGCGCCTGGCGCCGCGCCCACGATGCTTGCCGCCGCTTGCCCCCCCCGCCGCCGAGGTGACCACCGGTGAAGGTCTCCATCCTCGTCCCCGCCTACAACGAGATCAACACCATAGCCAAGATGCTCGAACGCCTGCGCCAAGTATCCCTCGACAAGGAGATCGTCGTTGTGGACGACGGCTCCACCGACGGCACCCGCGAATACCTCGCCGGCCTCCACGAAGAAGGTCTGCGCGTCATCCTCCATCCCCAGAACCGCGGCAAAGGCGCCGCCCTGCGCTCCGCCCTCGCCCGAGCCACAGGCGAGGTCGTCATCGTGCAGGACGCCGACCTCGAGTACATGCCCGAGGAAATCCCCAAAGTCGTCGCCCCCATCCTCGAAGGCCGCGCCGAGGTCGCCTACGGCTCCCGCTTCCGCGGCGACTGGAGCAACATGAAACTCCTCTACCGCCTCGCCAACTCGTTCTTCGCCCTCTTCGCCAACCTCCTCTTCGGCCTCCATATCACCGACGAAGCCACCTGCTACAAAGCCTTCCGCACCGACCTGCTGCGCAGCCTCGACCTCCAGTGCAACCGCTTCGAGTTCTGCCCCGAAGTCACCGCCAAGATCGGCCGGCTGCATAAGGGCATCGAAGAAGTCCCCATCACCTACCGCGCCCGCACCTTCGCCGAAGGCAAGAAGATCGGCTGGCGCGAAGGCTTCCAGGTCCTCGCCACCCTCCTCCGTTGGCGCTTCGCCAAGTGGCAGCCCACCTCTGAGCAGACAAAGGAAACCAACGCTGGGGGCTAGCCCTCTTGCGTCCGCCGCGCTACACTGGCCCCTGCAAAATGGGCCCAATGCGCCGGCCCGCTGAGAGGTAGGACAGCCCCGGGGGGCGAGTTAGCGTGAGCGAAAAGAGGAGTCTCCGCGTCGCGTTCTGCGCCCCCTTGGTCGGGCTCGGCGGCGGCGAGACCTCTCTCCTCGGCCTGATGGGCGCCCTGCGGCGCCGCGGCCATCGCCCCGTCCTCGTCTGCCCCAGCGAAGGCCGCCTGACCGAGGCCGCCCGCAACTCAGGCCTCGAAGTCGTCGTCGAACGCTTCGGCTATCCCCCCAGAGTCGGCGGCCTCTGGGTCCCCTCGCCCGCCCAAGCCGAGGCCATGCTCCGCCTCCTCCGCAAGATGCGCCCCGACCTCGTCCACGTCAACGACTTCCGCCCCTGCATCCACCTCTGCCTCGCCGCCCAGCCCTTGCGCCTCCCAGTCGTCTGGACCGTCCACGGCCCCTGGCAGAGCACCAACATACTCAGCAAGCAGGCCGCCCGCCGCCTCTGCGACCGCGCCCTCGCCGTCAGCGAGTTTGTCGCCGCCTCCCTCCGCCGCGCCTCCGCCGTGCCCGAGGACCGCCGCCGCGTCGTCCCCCCCGGCGTGGACCCCGGCCGCTTCAGCCCCGCCCAGGGCAGG
>CAZGSV010000021.1:0-34000 GCA_964528605.1 uncultured Armatimonadia bacterium | reverse complement strand
ATGGTGTAGTTCTCGCGGCGCTGTCGTGGGAAACGTTCGCTGCGACGCCAGGTGACGGTCATGGCGTTGACGGTGCCGTTGATGGGAGGGGGGGCCAGGGGCGCGGAGGTTTCGACGGTCTTGAAGTTGGTGCTGCCGAGGGTGACGGAGGTAGAGTCACGGCGATAGAGTCTGCCGCTCTTGTTGGCGGGCAAGCGGAGGCCGAGGACAACGGCTAGCCTGCGATCCCACACGGCGACTCCGCTCACGGTTCGAGGACTCGCGACCTCGTCGAGGTAGCGCAGGGAGACATCGGTGAAGAGTTGGCAGTTGGTGTATTGCAGGTCGAGGCGGGGGCGCTCACTGTCGAGGCCATACTCGGTATAGGCGCTGAGGGCGTGCTGGCGAAGGGGGTCGGCGAACTCAGTGAGCAGGCCGGCGGTGGAGCCCTTGCCGTCGCCGGTGTTCATGGTGCGGGTCATGAAGCGGCGGAAGTTGGCCAGGGGGCGGTAGGGCCGGACCGGATACTGGGGCAGGTCGGGCGCCGGGGCGAACTCGGCGGGGGCGTCAGCGCCTAGGGGCTCACCGGCCACTGCCTGCGGGTCAGCGGTTGCGAGGGCCGCCTGCCGGGTCTTGAGGCTGATGAAGTAGACCGCGTCCCCGGCGGGCGACCAGGAGGGATAGAAGGCGCTGGCGGCGGCGAGGTCGGTGACGCGCCAGCGGCGGCTGCCGTCGGCGGTCGCGATCCAGACGTTCGGGGTGCCGCCGGCATAGGAGACGTAGGCGATGCGGGAGCCATCGGGTGAGAAGCGCGGCTCGATGTCGAAGGCTTTGCCGCAGGTGAGGGTGTGGAAGTCGGAGCCGTCGGGGCGGATGAGCGCGATGGCGCTGCGCTCGGGCCAGACGCAGTTGAAGACGATCCACTGGCCATCGGGCGACCAAGAGGGCGAGAAGGCGTGGTAGGGGCCGTCGGCGGGAGTGATGGTGTTGACAGCGGAGCCGTCGGCGTTGGCGGTGGCGACGAGGATGGCCTCTTCCTGATAGACGACGAAGGCGAGTTTGGTACCGTCCGGGGAGAGATCGGGGTCGGCGGCGCGCAGGTCGGGAGTGAGCAGGCGGGCGTGGCCGGTTTCCACGTTGACGGAGTAGATGCCGGAGCGGACGGTGCCGTTGGGCAGGATGCGCTTGCCGGTGAAGTACAGGTACTGGCTGTCAGGGAACCAGGCGAACTTGGCAGAGGCGAAGATGCCGACGTTGGTGGCGAGGGGACGGAGGCTGGAGCCGTCGCGGTCGGCGACGTAAAGCACCGGGTAGGGGTCGGCGAGGTCCCAGTCCTTGACGGCCAGGAGGGCGATGCGCCGGCCGTCGGGGGAGAAGCGGGCGGAGAGGACGGCTTCGAGGGGGAAAGCGACCGCAGGTTGGGGATCGCTCTTGCCTTCCGCGAGCGGACGATAGTGCTCTCGCGTCTTGCCGTCCCAGGCGCGGTAGAGTTGTTGCTCGCTGACGCCGAGGGATCGTTGGAGCGCGTACTCGAAGACGCGGTACTTGGCGAAGTTGTCGAGGATGGTGGCGATGGCCTCTTTGCCGTAAGTATCGGCGATGTAGGAGACCAGGGAGTAGCCTTGGGCGTAGGTGAGCCATTTGTCCACCTGGTCGGTGGGGGCGTCAACGTCAATCTTGGCCAGGGGGGTGTAGGCGTCCTCGAGGGCGGCGGCGCGGAGGATGAGGAAGCCGCCGTATAGGTTAAAGGTATAGGCCTCGGCTTGGGCAACGCCTTCGACGAACCAGGCGGGCATGAGGCCGGCGCCGGCCCACTCACCCTCATCCCACAGCCAGCCGCGGGTGGCCCAGTAGGTGACGATATGGGTGAACTCGTGGGCGATGAGGGCGCGGAGGTAGTCGTCGCCGTAGACGCGGGCTTCGTTGAGTGCGGGAGCGCTGAGGAAGATGCGCTTTTCCTCGCGCACCGCGAAGTAACGGGCGTCGTCGGCGTAGGAGGCGAGAATGATGGGTGTGCGCGCGCCGGGCGTCTGGCCTAGGTCGGTGGTGACACTGTCGTAGACGGCTTCGGCGAGTTGGGCGGTACGCTGAGCGAGGCGCTCACCGCCTTGGTGGAAGATGACGCGGAAGTGAGGGGCCTCGACGACGCGCCAATGAAGTTCGGGGTGGTTGAAGCCGTCCGGCATGGTGGCGAGGGCTTGCCGGGCTGAGAGGCAAAGGGCTAACAGACAGAGGCCGAGGAGGGGAAGCGCATGCAAGCCTCGGGCTAGAAGTGTATGAGCGGGGCGCCTGCTGTTGGCGGTGGTGCTGATGGGGGTGGCATTATTGCGCACGCCATCGCCTCCTGGAGAGCCGGACGCTCGGCTGATTGCAGCCGCGCCGTTTCTGAAGACGGGATTATACAGCACGGGGGGCGCGGAGCCTAAGAGGGGGGCACTTGCCCAGGGCGCGGCGGCGGCCTAATATGGCTGCTATGCAGGTGCTGGGGACGGGTGTTGACATCATCGAGATCTCGCGGCTGGAGTATGCGTTGCGGCGATTTCCGCGGCTGAGGGACCGGCTGTTCACGGAGCGGGAGAAGGCGGAGGCCAAGTCGCGGGGCAACGACATGTCCTTCTTGGCGGGGCGTTTTGCGGCCAAGGAGGCGGTGGCGAAGGCGCTGGGGCGCTCGTGCGCGTGGAGGGAAGTGGAGATTCTGCGGGGGGGACTGGGGCGGCCGCGGGTGATGCTGAGCGGGAGGGCGGCGCGCGCGGGCGAGGGGCTGCGGGTGCTGGTCTCGATCTCGCACTGTCGTCAATATGCGGTGGCGAGCGCGGTTGCGGTGGTGCATGAGCGCTGATGAAGATAGTAACGGCGAGCCAGATGCGGGCGGTGGACTCGGCGGCGATCGCTGAGTTCGGCATTCCGGGTGCGGTGCTGATGGAGAACGCGGGCCGGGGCGTGGCGGAACTGGTGCGGGAGTTGGCGCCGGCGGGCGCCGAGGTCTGCCTGGTGTGCGGCAAGGGGAACAACGGCGGGGACGGTTTCGTGGCGGCGCGGTATCTGCACCAGTGGGGCCTGAGGCCTAGTGTCTACCTGTGCGCGGAGGAGGGGGCGCTGGGCGGAGACGCGCTCGTTCACCATCGGGTGCTGCGGCACTTGGAGGTTCCGGTGGAGGCGGTGCTAGAGGCGCGTGCTCTGCAACGCGCAGCCAGGAGGTGGGAGAAGGCGGCGGCGCTGGTTGACGCTTTGCTGGGGACGGGGGTTACGGGCGAGGTAACGGGCTTCTACCGCAGCGTGATAGAGGCGATGAACGTGCACCAGCCGGGGCTGGTGGTGGCGGTGGACATTCCCTCGGGCTTGAACGCGGATACCGGGGTGGTGGCGGGGGTGGCGGTGCGCGCGCACGCGACGGTTACCTTCGGCCTGCCCAAGGTCGGGCTCTACCTGGGCAGCGGGCCGGACTACTGCGGGGAACTGACCTGCTCGGACATCGGCATCCCGAACGAGTGTGTGGCGGGGTGCGAGGTGGCGGGGGAGTTGATGCAGCGGGCGCAGGTAAGGGATTGGCTGCCGCGGTTTGCGCCGACGGCGCATAAGGGGACGCGGGGGAGGGTGCTGGTGGTGGCCGGGTCGCGAGGGTTCACCGGAGCGGCGGCGCTGTGCTCGGAGTCGACTTTGCCGGCGGGCGCGGGGATGTGTTTCCTGGCGGTTCCGGAGAGCCTCAACGCGACACTGGAGGCGAAGGTCACCGAGGTGATCACGGTGCCCGTGCCGGAGGGCGAGTCAGGGAGCCTCGGCGCGGGCGCACTGGCGCAACTGAAGGAGAAGGCAGAGGAGTGCGAGGCCGTGGTGATTGGGCCGGGGCTGTCGAGGGCACGCGAGGTTGGGGATGTCGTGGTGGGACTGATGAAGGCGGCGGAGCGGCCGATGGTGTTGGACGCGGACGGTTTGAACGCGCTCGAGGGGCGGGCGGAGGAGTTGCGGAAGCGGAGGGGCCCGACGGTGGTGACGCCTCACCCGGGCGAGATGGCGCGGCTGACGGGGCAGAGCGTGGCGGCGGTGAAGTTCGAGGCGGTGGAGTGCGCGCGGCGATTCGCGTAGGAGCATGACGTGGTGGTGGTGCTCAAGCAGGCGCGGACGGTGGTGGCTGGTCCGCGCGGAGAGTTGTACGTCTGTCCCTTGGGGAATCCGGGAATGGCGACGGCGGGGAGCGGCGATGTGCTTACTGGCGTGATTGGGGGTCTGTTGGCGCAGGGGATGGCGCCCCTGCGGGCGGCGGTGTGCGCGGTGTACTTGCACGCGCTGGCGGGAGACCTGTGCGCGCAGGCGGAGGGGCAGCGCGGAGTACTGGCGGGAAAGATACTGCGCCAGTTGCCGGCAGCGTTTCGCGCCGTGGAAGATGGCTGCTGAATCGGAGGGGCGGGCCGGCGGCGAGCAAGGTACGCTCTACCTCTGCGCCACACCCATTGGGAACCTCGAGGACGTCACGCTGCGGCTGCTGCGGGTGCTCAAAGAGGTGGAGGTGATAGCCGCGGAGGACACGCGGCGGGCGCGCAAGTTGCTGACGCACTACGACATACACACGCGCGTGGTGTCGTGCCATCAGCACAGCGGGCCCGGGCGGCTGGCGGAGCTGGCGAGGGTGCTACAGCAGGGAGGGTCGGTGGCGTACGTGTCGGAATCGGGGACGCCAGTGATCTCGGACCCGGGGAGGGCGCTGATGGAGACGGCACTGGGGGCAGGGGCGAGAGTGGAGATGCTGCCGGGGCCGAGTGCGATCTTGCCGGCGGTGGTGCTCTCCGAGTTACCGACGCGGGAGTTTACGTTTGCCGGTTTTCCGCCGCGGAAGGCGGGGAGGCGGCGGAAGTTCTTGGAGCGACTGGGAGCGCTGGGGCACACGGTGGTCTTCTTCGAGGCGCCGGGGCGCTTATGCCGGTTGCTCGAGGAGTTACTGGAGTTGTGGGGGGAGCGGCCGGCGGCGGTGGCGCGCGAGTTGACAAAGGTGCACGAGGAGGTGTTTCGTGGGACTCTCCGCACGTGCTTGGACCACTACTCCCAGACTGCGCCGCGCGGCGAGTGCGTGCTGGTAGTGGGCGGGGGCTCGGAGGCGCGCGGCGAGGAGGCGGAACTCGATGATCGGTAGGACGGGGGAAAGCGCGCAGGCCAAGTTGTCGGTGGCGGTGGTGGGTTGTACGGGGTATTCGGGTGCGGAGGTGGTGCGGCTGCTGTTCAACCACCAGCGCGCGGTGCTGTCGGCTGCCTATTCGAGTTCGGGGGCGGGGCAGGTGCTGGGGCTGGTGCTGGGCAGCATGCGCAACATCGAGTTCTCCAAGTTGGAGGAGTTCGAACCGGCGCGGGCGGCTGAGAAGGCGGACTTCTTCTTCTTTGCGGGCGGGCACGGGCGGGCGATGTCCGGGGTGGCTCAACTGATCGAGCGCGGGAAGAAATGCTTGGACATTGGGGCGGACTTCCGGTTGAAGGACCCGCGACTGTACCCGGAATGGTACAAGTTTGACCACAGCGTGCCGGCGCTGCTGGAGGAGGCGGTCTACGGGCTGTCGGAGTGGAACCGGGCGGAGATAAAGAAGGCGCGCCTGGTGGCTAACCCTGGGTGCTACGCAGCGGGGGCTCTGCTTGCGCTCTGTCCCTTCTTGGAGAAGCACGTGGTGGCCACGGAGGGCATCGTGGTTAACGGGATGAGCGGCATATCGGGCGCCGGACGGACGGCGCTGGAACTGGCGTATCACTTCCCGGAGGCGAGCGAGAACATCCGCGCCTACAGGGTGGCGCAGCACCAGCACACGCCGGAGATGGAGCAGGAGTTGAGCAAGGTGGCGGGCGAGGCAGTGAAGGTGAGTTTCGTGCCGCACGTGGTGCCCGCCAGCAGGGGGCTGCTGACGACGGTATCGGCGCAGTTGACGGAGACGATGAACGACGACGACGCCTTCGACCTGCTCTACGGGCGATACAGTGGGGCCACCTTCGTACGCGTTCTGCCGCCGGGGAATCTCCCGGAGACCAAGAACGTGCGTGGGTCGAACTTCTGCGATGTGGCGGCCAAGGTGGACGGGCGCACGCAGCGGCTGCTCATGATCAGCGCGCTGGACAACCTGGGCAAGGGAGCAGCGGGGCAGGCGGTGCAGAACATGAACCTGATGAGCGGCTTTGACGAGGCGGAGGGTCTCTGGACGCCGCCGCTCTATCCTTAAGAGGTGGAAGAGGGTGCCGGACTTGCCGGCGTGGCTTAAGATTGTGGAGGGCGGGCTGGACGCGGCGCCGGGCTACCTCTCGGGCGTGGCCACCGTGGGCCTGAAGCGAGAGGGGCCGGACTTGGCGTTGATGTTGAGCGAGCGGCTGGCGGCGGCGGCGATGGTGGGGACGACGAACCGGTTTGCAGCGGCGCCGGTGGAGGTGACGGCTCGCCATCTGGCCTCGGGGCGGGCGCAGGCGATTGTGGTGAACGCCGGGATTGCGAATGCGTGCACGGGGCCGCAGGGGGTACTGGACGCGGAGGAGATGTGCGCGGTGGCGGGAAGGGCGCTGGGGCTGCCCAAGGAGTGCGTGGCGGTTGCTTCCACCGGCCTCATCGGGGTGCCTTTGCCGATGGACAAGATTCGGCAAGGGATAGAGGCGGCAGCCGTTGCGATGGGGAAGAACGGCGCGCAGGCGGTGCGGGCGATGATGACGACGGACACCATGGTCAAGCAGGTGGCGGTGCGCTACCAGGCGCGCGCGGGAGAGGTGACCCTGGCGGGCATGGCCAAGGGAGCGGGGATGATGGCGCCGCAGATGGGGACGATGCTGTGCTTCTTGTTCACGGATGCGGCGCTGAGTGCGGAGGCGCTGTCGCTGGCGTTGCGGAGTGCGGTGGACCTGTCGTTCAACTCGATCACAATAGACGGGGACACGAGCACCAACGACATGGTGGTGCTGCTGGCGAACGGGCTGGCGGGAGGCAATAGCGCGGACGAGGAGGAGATGCAGCGCTTTGGCGCGGCGCTCCGGTACCTGTGCACGGAGTTGGCGAAGATGATCGTGGCGGACGCGGAGGGCGGGACCAAAGTGATAGAGGTGCGGGTGCGCGGGGCGCGCAACGCACGCGAGGCCAAGCAGGCGGCGATGACGGTGGCGAACTCGCCGCTGGTGAAGACGGCGATGTTCGGCGCGGACCCCAACTGGGGCCGGATCGCCGCGGCGCTGGGGCGGTCGGGGGCCGAGTTCGAGCCCAACCGCGTCACCATCCGGCTCAATGGAACGACGGTCTTTCAGGCCGGTCGGGGCGCGGCCTTTGATTACCAGGCGTTGCACGAGGAACTTGAGGCGAAGGAAGTGCTGGTGCTCGTCGAACTGGGCTCTGGGGGGGCGGAGAGCACGGTGTGGACCAGCGACCTGACGCCACAGTACGTGGAGTTCAACGCTCACTATACGACGTGAGGGCGCCATGCGAGGGATAGACGAACGCATTCATACCTTGGTGCAGGCGCTGCCCTACATTCAGCGGTTTGCGGGCAAGATGGTGGTGATCAAGTACGGCGGCCGGGCGATGACGGACGACAGCCTGAAGACGATGGTGATGCAGGACGTCGCGCTGCTGCACAACGTGGGAATGAACCCGGTGCTGGTGCACGGGGGGGGCCAGGAGATTGACCGCTGGATGGAGCGCGTGGGGATGAAGCCGAAGTTCAGGCGCGGCTTGCGGGTGACCGACGAGGCCACGATGGAACTGGTGGAGATGGTGCTGTGCGGCAAGGTCAACAAGGACATCGTGGCGGCGCTGGGGGGCCTGGGGGTGCGTGCCGTTGGGCTGTCCGGCAAGGACGGCGGGCTGTTCAAGGCGAGGCTGAAGCGGGGCAAGCGGGACCTGGGCCGCGTGGGAGAGATCACCGGGGTGGACGCCTCGGTGCTGCAGATGCTGACGCAGTCGCGGCTGGTGCCGGTGGTGGCGACGGTGTGCGCCGACGAGAAGGGGAAGGCGCTGAACGTTAACGCGGATCACGCGGCGGGGGCGCTGGCGGCTGCCCTCGGCGCGGAGAAACTCATCTTCCTGACGGACGTGAGCGGCGTGCGGCGCGAGCCCAAGCGGGCCGAGACCTTGATTTCGCGGTTGAGCCTACAGCAGGCACAGCAGATGATCCGCAGCGGGCAGGCCGAGGGGGGCATGATCCCGAAACTGGAGGCCTCGGTGCAAGCCGTGCGGGGAGGCGTGAAGGCGGCGCACATCATCAACGGCACGACGCCGCACAGCCTGCTGATGGAGGTCTTCACCGACGAGGGCGTCGGCACCATGATCGCCGCGCGCGGGTGAAGGGGTCGTGAGCCAGGCGCGCATTCGCATTGCTCCCTCCGTGATGTGCGCCGACCTGATGCGCCTGGGCCAGTCGCTGCTGGAGGTGGAGCGCGGGGGGGCGGACCTGCTGCACTGGGACGTGATGGACGGCTGCTTTGTTCCCAACCTCACCTTTGGGGCGCACTTTGTGAACGCGGCGCGGGAGATCTGTTCGCTGCCGTTCGACGTGCACCTGATGGTGGGCGATCCGATGCTGCAAGCGCAGCAGTTGAGGCTAAGGGCTGGGGACACGGTGATCTTCCACGTCAACGCGGCTAAGGACTTGGAGGGGCTGACGAAGGCGATCGAGCAATCGGGGTGCATGTGGGGCGCGGCGCTCAACCCGGACCGGCCTCTGCACCAGGTGCTGCAGGAGAAGGTGCTGGGGGGGTGCAGCATGATACTGGTGATGAGCGTGTTCGCGGGGTTTGCGGGGCAGGCGTTCATACTGGAGTCTTTGGCGCGCATCCGGCAGGTGGCGGAGCACCCCGTGGTGCGCGAGCGGGAGATAGCGGTGTCGGTTGATGGGGGCATCACGGGCGAGAACGCGGCGGAGGTCGTGCGCGCGGGCGCGCGAGTGCTGGTGAGCGGGTCGTATCTGCTCGGCCCGGAGGTGGAGTTCGCGGAGCGGCTCCGCCGGCTCCGTGAGGCGGCGGAGGCCGGGCTGGCGGGCTAGGGGTTCGAGGGGCGGGATAGGTGGCGAGAGTATCTGGGGGGGCGAAGGCTGTGCGATCGGGAGGAGCAGGATGAGAGTGCTGTTGATCTGCCTGATGGCGATTGTGGGGATCGGGCTGTGTTGTTGGCCGGCCGCGGGACAGAACGCGCTGACGAACGGCTCGTTTGAGGAGGGCGCGGAGGCGCCGACGGGCTGGACCGCGGGCCCCGGCGGCCTCTGGGCCACGGGCCCCGCGCACTCGGGCCGGCGCTGCCTGGGCGGGAAGAGCGAGCAGGCAGCGGTCGTGTGGCGCAGCGAGCCGGCGCCGATTTCCACGGTCGCGCCGGGGCAACTCGAGCAGCCGCAGAGTTACCGCCTGGACGGCTGGGTGAGGTGGCGGCAGGGAGAAACGGTGCTCGGCTTGGACGCGCTCGACGCGGGGGGGCGGTGGTGAGCAGCGCGGCGACGGAGCCGGTGAGCGGAGGGATAGGGTGGCAGTTCGTTGCCGTGGAGGTTGACCTGCCGGCGAACGCGGCGGCGGCGCGAGTCTGGCTGAAGGTGAGGGGCGAGGGCTATCTAGACGATGTCGTGCTCGCGCCCATGCTTAGGAACTTGCTCTTCAACCCCAGTTTCGACGCCGACTCGAAGGGGCGCATCGGCTTCTGGGGAGAGGACCCGCTGCTGACGCTGCCGGGCGTGCGTGAGGGCTCAGAGGGGGCGGACCCAGCGGGTGGGCGGAGTGGGTCGGCGCTTATGGTGGAGGCGGAGAAGGGTTGGTGGGGGGTGCGGTGCATCACCATACCCGTTCCAGAGGGGCTGACGGCTTTCCGCTTCTCCGGTTGGGCGCGAGCGGAGCAGGGCGAGCCGGAGATACGGGTGGAGTGGGTTGACCCGTGGGCGAACATCGTGCGGCTTGACGAGGCGCGGGCGGTGGAAAGCGACGGGGGCTGGACGCGGTATGAGGCTGAGGACTTGGCGGCGCCGGAGCGCGCCTCGCTGGTGACGGTTTCTGTCGTGGTCCGCGAGGGGAAGGCGTCGTTCGACGATTTCGTTCTGTGCGCGGTGGGTGCGGCCGGTAACAAGCGGCGGCTGGCGCAGGTGCACGTGAATCAGGTGGGGTACGAGTTGGCGGGGCTCAAGAGCCTGGTGGTCGCCACCAACTTCTTCCCGGAGCGGAGGGCGGGGGCGGCGGTCGACATAGTGTCAGCGCAGGGCGAGCGAGTTGTTAGTCTGCCGCTGCGGTGCGCGGGGCGCATACACGACGGGAGGCCGGACGATTGGGGGGGCTACTACTGGCGCGCCGACTTCTCCTACCTGCGACAGGCGGGTTCCTACCGGGCCGTCGCGCGCATCGGCGGCATCGAGGGGGAGTCGCCGCCGTTTGAGGTCGCCGACAAGGTATTGCTGCGAGAAACGGGCAACTTGGGCGTGGACTTCTTCTTTGTGCAGCGCTGCGGGTTCGAGGTGCCGGGTTGGCACAAGGCTTGCCACCTGGACGACGCGAAACTGCCGGACGGGAAGCACCTTGACGCGACGGGCGGTTGGCACAGCGCGGGCGACTACAACAAGATCATGTACGAGTATGGAGACGGCGGCGTGGTGTATGCGCTGCTGGCGGCGTACGGACTGGCGCCGAAGCACTGGGCGCAGTTCGACCGCAATCGGGACGGCGTTCCCGACATCTTGGACGAGGCCGAGTGGGGCGCGAGGCTCGTGGCGAAGATGCAAATTCCCGACAGCGGCGGGCTCTACAACACCATAAGTCAGGGGCCGGGGCGGACTTGGATGAAGTGGTCGCCGCCGGAGTTGCAGACGGACAACATCGTGGGCACCGAGGACGACCCGGTGATTCAGGAGGGCGAGGGGAACTCCCCGCTGGTGATCGGCGGGTGGGCGCGATTGTCGGCGCTGCTGAAAGAGCGCGGGGTGAAGAACGACTATCTGGAGAGGGCGGTGCGGCTGTGGAACCACGCAACCGGCGGAGGGACCCAGGCTGGCTCGCCGCTGCTGCTGCTGAGCGCGATGGAACTGCACCGTGTCACCGGAGAGTGGGCCTATGTGGACTACGCGCGGCGGAGCGTGGAGAGCCTGCTGGCCTCGCAGACGACCAAGGGCCGCCTGCGCGGCGCCTTCGGCTGGTACGGCGAGGTGACGGCGGGGGCGCTGGCGCTGTTCGCGCTCAACTATCCGTACGAGCCGTTGAGCGACGAGGTGGAGTGGGCGCTGCTGGAGTGGGTGGCCTTTGCGGCGAGCACCGCGGACAATTCTTTCGGCCTGAGCAAGCAGCAGGTGGGCGAGCAGGACTTCTTCTTCGAGCCCACTTCTGCGCTGGGGCACAACTGGGAGTTGCTGCAGCGGGCGTGGGCGGGGCTGCTGATCTGCCGGCTGATGGGAGACGAGCGAGCGCTGCGCTTCGCCACGGACCAGGTTGACTGGATAATGGGGAAGAACCCATACGGCCTATGCATGTTCGAGGGCCGGGGTGCGTTCAACCCCCCGCGCTACCACCACCGCTACGATTCCATACCGGGTCACGAGCGCGGAGCGGTGCCGGGGTGCGTACCGAACGGGTTCGTGCGGTCGGCGGCGGGACTGGATCAGCCTGGGTTCGATCTTTCCCGCACGCGCAAGGAGAGGGACCATCCCTCCTACCGCACGAGTGAGCCGTGGCTAGTCCATAACCTCTGGTATCTGCTGGCGTTGAGCGCAGGGGCGTAGCCACCGCAGGCATCGGCTCTGGCGGCGACCGGGAGTCCCCTCCGGTGGCCCGCGCGGCCTCCGCCTCTAGGGCTTGCGCAGGAGGTCGCTGAGGACGGCGACCGCTTGGGCGGCGCGGTTGAGCGCGGACTCGGCCTTCTGTAGGCGCGCAATGGCGGCGTCGTCGGTGACGGCGCGCTCGAGCAACTGCACGTTGGCCAGGGCGATATTGAGCAGGTTATTGAGGTCGTGGATGGCCGCGCGGGCGCGCGCGTAGCGTTCGTCTTCGGCCTTCGGGTCGTGCGTGGACATCTGTTACTAAACGTGGCGGTGGCGAGGCTCGGTTCACTAGGACGAGGGACCCACCAACTCGCCGGCGGAGATGAGTCTGAGGCCATGGGGAGTAAGGAGGGAGAGGCTGCCGTCGGCGGCCAGGCCGAGGTCAGCGCCGGTGAAGACCCTGCGGCCGACTTTGACGGTCACGCGTCGGCGGATGAACTCGTCGAATGCGGGCCACTCGTCAACGACGGCCTTGGTGTCTTGCGCGAGGCAAGGAGTGAGTGTGACTTCCAGGCGGGACATGATGCGGGCGAGGAGTTCCTCGGGTGGGAGAGCCTCCGGGCGCTCGACCGCGAGGGCGGTGATCTCGCCGGCGAGTTCGTCGGGCAGAGGGGAGGGCAGGCGGAGGTTCAGGCCGACGCCGATGACGATGACGCGGCGCTGACGGCGGGATTCGACCAGGACGCCGGCGATCTTCCTGCCGTCCACGCGGACGTCGTTGGGCCATTTCACGCGCGCGGGGAGGGAGAGTTCCTCGGTGAGGAGAGCGGCCAAGGCGAGGCCGGTGGCGGGGGCAAGGATGCCTACCGATTCGCATGGAGCCTCGGCCAGCAGGAGCAGCGAGAACCAGAGGCCGGCCTCCTTTTGGGAGAGCCATTCGCGCCCCGTGCGCCCGCGGCCGGCGGTCTGCTCGTCGGCGACTACGAGAGCGCCCGACTGCGCGCCTTGGTCGGCGAGTTGGAAGGCGACGTCCATGGTCGAGGGGACGCTGGGATAGTGGTAGACCTGCCTGCCCAGGTTATCGGCTGTAATGGAGTCCCGGTAACGGGCTGGATCGAAAGGCATCCTAGTCTATTGGTGGGGGTAGGCCGGCGGCGCCGGCCTTGAGGCCCTCCACCAAACGCAGCGAGCGAATGCGGAAGACGATGAGGTGCGCGGCAGCGAGGGCGAAGAAGGGCAGTACGGCCCGGAAGGGCATCCCGAGGAAGACGAGGACCAGGCCGTAGATGGCGATGCTGTTGCCGGTGGCAGCGAGGGTGGCGGTCAGGGTGACCAGCAATGGGCCGGCGCCCTCCGGGAGCGCTGGCTTGGCAGGCTCATCTGGCCCGGGGCCAAGCGAGTTCATGGCGTCTACGCGGCGTCTCCAGGAGGCCTCGACCACGAAGGCGGCGACCCATTCGACCGCGACCAGAATGTAGAGCACCGGCACCAGGATTTGCAGCGGCGCCTGCGTCGGGAAGCGGCCCTGTAGGAACCAGGCGATGGTGGCCATTACTACGGTCGGCATCACTCCGACGAACAGCCACAGGAGGGCGGCCAGCGACTCCGGGTTGGCTGCCAGCGGCGTGCTCATCGGCGTGCTAGGGTGGCGGCGGAGGCGGGGGTCCGTCCAGTCCGCTGACGGTGAGCGATTGCGACTGGTCGGTGGCGGTGTTGCCCGCGGCGTCGCGCGCGCGCACGCGCACAGTGTAAGTGTGCTGCTGCGCGGTGAGGTTAGAGGGCGCGGTCAGGACGCCGCTGTAGGTCGCGCCTGCCAGCGTGAGGGTCACGGGGCCGCCAACGACCGCTTGCGAGGAGTCCAGCAGTTCGGCGGTGACCAGCAGGGCGGGAGCGGCGGTGACATCGTCGGAGGCGGTGACGCTTACGGTGGCCTGGCCGCCTTGGTAGTCGAGGATGTTGGGTGTCACGGTCACGGCGGTGATGGTGGGCGGCGTCTTGTCACCGCCTCCTCCGCAGCCCAGGCACACGACCAGGGCGAGCAGTAGTACGGCAAGTACCGCGACCGCAGGGCCAGTGCTTGGCTTTCTTGCAGGTATGGGCATTCCAGGCCCTTTCATTCTACACGGAAAACGCGGACGGCGTTGGCGGCTTGGCCGGATGGGGAAATGGCTTGGGCGCGACAGAGGTAGGGGCCGGGCGGGAGAACGGAGCCGGTGCTGCCGCGCGGCAGCCACACGCGGCGGTTGACGCCCGCGACGGCCGCGGTGTCGGTGCAGGGATGGGCGACGACTTCACCGGCGAGGGTGAGCACTTCCAGGGAAAGCCGGCAAGGCGCGGAGGAGACGATGGTAAACTCGTAGGCTCCGGAGCGGGCGCGCTGGGGCGGAGGCAGTTGCAGGAGCAGGCCGCCGACAGAGGGGGTGACGGTGAGTCGGAGGCGTCTGGGAGCGGCGTCCGCATTGAACGAGTAGGTCGCGGCATTGCGCAGTGAAATCGAAGTGCCGGCCTCCAGATCTTGGAGGCTGGCCTCGAGCGAGCGAGGCAGGGCGACGATACCGGGCCAGGATAGGCGCACCTCATCTCCGGCCGGGGCATAGACTTCGAGATCCCAGGCGGCGGGCTGCGTTGGCACGCCGAGCGCGGGCAAGTGCACTGCGCTGGGTGCGAGCGGACGCTGCTGAACAGGCGTGCCGAAGGCGAGCAAGCGAATGGCAGGCTGCCCTTCGGCCGCGGGGGGGGCTAGGAAGCGGACTTCGGGCTGCCCTGGCTGGGCGTTGCCGATCACGACCGTGGCTCGGCCTACATCGGTCGCGGCGACGAGCGCCAAAGACCACGCGGGCATCTGCGAGGCTGCGCGGGAGAGGCCGGCCACGCCGGCAGAAGGCGCGGGCAGGACGAGGGTGGCGTCCTGCGCGGCGTAGAACCAGTAGCCGCGATGGAACTCCAGTTGGTTGAGGGCGCCGCCGAGGGCGAGGCTGGTGACGGGCAGGTAGCCTTGCTGCTGGTCGTAGGCCCAGGCGTAGTCATGGACTTCACCCGCTGCCGCGGCGGCGGCGAGGGTCTTGGAGGTCGCGGTGCGCACCTGAATGGCCGCCGGGTCCCACGGCACGGGCAGGGCGAATGGCGAGCTGATGAGATTCCAGCCGGTGCGCACGGCGATCTCGGCGGGTTGGTCTTGGGGGAGCGCCGTGCCTTCCAGGCGGGCGACGCCGGAGGCATCGGCGCGGAGCCAGTAGCCGGCGGCGGGCTGGAACCACTGCACGCGCGGGTCGGAGTAGGTGAGGTAGTCGGGGGGAGAGAGGGTGGGATCCCAGGCGTAGAGGGTGACAGGGGTGGGGCCGAAGATCTCCGATGGGGTGTCCGTGGCGGGGGCGAGATTGAGGCCGAAGGAGATAAGGCTTAGACCGGCGGGGAAGGCGAAGCCTTGCGCTTGGGCGACAGTGGCCCAGGCGTCAATGCGGCCGGCGCCGAGTTCGCCGGCGAGGCCGGGGTTCTTGGCGTCAATGTTCACTGCTCCCTGCTTGAGCACCTGCATCACCTCGGCCGGGGAAGCGGCCGGGCGAACGGACTTCACCAGGGCGGCCAGGGCGGAGACCAGGGGGGCGGCGAAGGAGGTGCCGTTCCCATACACGTAGGCGTTGGTGAAACCGTAGGTGGGGTTGATGTAGGAGGTGCTGAGGATGGCCAGGCCCGGCGCGGACACGTCAACGTACTGGCTGCCGTGGTTGGACCAACTGGGGCAGACGTCTTGGGAGTCCACTGCGGCCACGCCCACCACGTGGTTGCCCGCTCCGTCATTGCAGACCGGCGACTGCGGGTGCGTGTCCAGGTCGAGCCCCGGGTCTGCGTTCCCGGCGGCGGCGACCACGACGCAGTTGTGTGAGTACGCGGTGTCGATCCAGGTTTGCATGAGGGAGGAATAGGGGCCGCTGGTGCTGAGGTTGATGACTTGAGCGTCCATGGCGACGGCGTAGTCAATGGCCTCGCCAATGGCGAAGTAGTCAGCATAGCCCTCGTCGTCATGGGTCTGGAGAGCCATGATCTTCACGTTCCAGCCCAGCGAGGCGATGCCCACACTGTTGTTGGTGGTGGCGCCGATGATGCCTGCCACCATGGTGCCGTGTGGGACGCCGGTGTCCGGGCCGCCTGTGCCGTCATTGTCTTTGCCATCTGGGTTGGGGCTCGGGTCGGGATCGTCGTTGACGAAGTCCCAGCCGTAGTAGTCATCAACGTAGCCGTTGCCGTCGTCGTCAATGCTGTTGCTGGGAATCTCGCCGGGGTTGGTCCAGAGTTTGCTCTGGAGGTCGGGGTGGTTGAGGTCCACGCCGCTGTCAATGACGGCGACCACTACCGAGGCGGAGCCGGTGGCAACGTCCCAGGCTTGTGGCGCTTGAATCTGGGGCAGGTATTGCTGGTAAGTGAGGAGGGGGTCGTCGGGGACAAGGTTCAGACGAGACAGGTAGTTGGGCTCCGCCGCGCGGACATGGGGGTTGGCCTGGTAGTGTGCGAGCGCTTGCGGCACGGACATGCCGGCGGGCAGACGCACCTTCTCTATGTCGCTCAGAGGCGTGCGCGCGAGTACCTGAGCGCCGAGGGCACGGTGGGCTTGCTCTCTGGAAGAGCGGCTGGTGGCCGGGCTCCACAGGACCAGGACCTCACCGGCCACGGCCTCGAGGCGCTCGTTTGTGCCCGGAGCCGCAACCCACTCGCGCGCCGGCAGGGCGTGCGCTGGGCCGAGGGAAGCGAGCAGGAGGGCGACGAGGAGCAGCGCCGGCGTGAACAGCCTGCTTGGGCGGTATTCGGGCATATGGGGCAGTCTACCCCGTACCCCCGCGGTTTCGTCAAAGGTGCCGCGCGAGATCGCTCTGGGCGCCTTGTGGGAGGGGCGGGCGGGGATTTGCGTTGCTGGGAGGGCAACGGCCATAATGCAGAGGATGCGTTTGATCACTGACCTACCGGAATCCGTTGCCGCCCGCATAAGGGATTTGGTTTTCCGCGGTCGTTACGATTCCACGCAGTCGTTCGTGCTGGCGGCGGTAGAGAACCAACTTGCGCTGGAGGCGGCGCCGGAGTCGTTCGGGCTAGAGGGCGTGGCGGAGTCAGCGGCTCTGCTGCAGCGCCCGAGCGCGGCGCCGGAGGTCGTAGGCGGCGGCAAGGGGTCGGAGCGGCCGCTGGATCCGATGATAAACCGCTTCTTTCCGGTGAAGTTGGGTGCGCGTGTGCTGGCGAACTTGCTCTTGCGGGAGCAGCGAGAGAACGTCCTGCGGCGGGATCTCGAGGCGGCGGCGGCGCAGGCTGCGCGAGAGTACGGGCTCTTCCTCCTTGACCTGGACGTGAAGGTGGGCAGGAGGCGGTGGGAGAGGCTGTCCACGGGGCTGCCGGTGGGGCCCAAAGAGCGGGCGAGCAAGAAGCGCTACGTGGCGAGTTTTCTCTGCGGTGACGGCGAGGGCGCGTTGGAGGCGCTGGGGTTGTGCGCGCGCTCCGCGAATCTGGTCGGCGAGCAGGTCGTGGGGCTGACGAAGGCCGGCGCGGACCTAGCGCTGCTGGAGTCTCCGCTGCTGGATGCCGGGCATTACTCGGCGGCCTTGTCGGCGGCGGAGGTGGAGTTCCTGCGGGAGCATGTGGCTGGGAGCGTACCCGGGGAGGCGGAGGCGGCGCGGGTGGTGCTGGGGGTATTCAGGGAAGGCGCGGAGAGCCAGGCGGTAGTTCTGGCAGCGATAGGGGCGCGCTACGCCGTGAGCGGCGGTGCGCTGGAGCAGATGGCGGCGGGGATGCTGGCTCGGCTGCGCGAACTGGGGGCCATCGGGGTGGCGGGCACGGGCGCCAAGGCGACCTATCAGGCTGGGGCTGGGGCGCGGTCCTTCTTGGCATCGCAGTAGGGCGGGCAGCGGGTCCCCGAGGGCGCGGCGCGCAGAGGGCCGGAAGGGGCTTTCCCCTTGACGGTGCGGGGCAGGGGTGGCTAGACTGCGGCCTCGCCTTAGAATCAGCGTCACAGGAGGGAATGCCAATGGCAACCAAGGTTGGAATCAACGGTTTCGGCCGCATTGGACGGCAAGTCTTCAAGGCGTTGCACGAGAAGTACCGGAGCAAGGTGGAGATCGCGGCTGTCAACGACTTGTTTGCGCCCGAGGTCAACGCCCATCTGCTGAAGTACGACAGCAACTACGGGCAATTCGAGGCGGAGGTGGCCCTGGACGGGCAGTTCCTGGTGGTGGATGGGCGGCGCACCAAGGTGCTGGCGGAGAAGGACCCGGCGAAGTTGGGGTGGAAGGACCTGGGGGTGGAGATCGTGGTGGAGTCCACGGGCGTCTTCCGCGAGCGCGAGACAGTACAGCCTCACCTCAACGCGGGGGCAAAGAAGGTGATCATCACCGCGCCCTCGAAGGGTGAGGACATCACCCTGGTGCTGGGGGTGAACGACGAGAAGTACGACCCCAAGGCGCACCACATTCTCTCTAACGCCTCCTGCACCACGAACGCGCTGGCGCCGGTGGCGAAGGTGCTGGTGGACAGTTTTGGCGTGGAGAAGGGCTATATGACCACGTGCCATTCCTACACCAACGACCAGCGCATCCTCGACCTGGCGCACAAGGACTTGCGGCGGGCGCGGGCCGCGGCGCTCAACATCATCCCGACGACCACGGGCGCGGCCAAGGCCATCGGTTCGGTGATCCCCGAGTTGAAGGGCAAACTGGACGGCATCTCGCTCCGCGTGCCCACCCCGACGGTGTCGATAGTGGACCTGGGTGTGCTCACCACCAAGTCCACCACGGTTGAGGAAGTGAACGCGGCGATGAAGAAGGCTGCGGAGGGCCGCATGAAGGGCATTCTGCAGTTCTGCGACCAGGAACTGGTTTCCATGGACTTCAAGAGCAACGAGCATTCCTCGATCGTGGACGGCCCCTGCACGGCGGTCGTCGGTGGCAACTTCGTCAAGGTGTTTGCCTGGTACGACAACGAGTGGGCTTACTCGGTGCGGGTGGCGGATCTGATCTCGATGATGATTGACCGCGGGCTGTAGAGGGAGGACACTCCGATGGCAAAGAGGACGGTGCGCGATGCCGAGGTGAGGGGCAAGCGCGTGTTGGTGCGCGTGGACTTCAACGTGCCCCTGGAGGGGGGCAAGGTGATGGACGACTGGCGGCTGGTAGCCACCTTGCCGACGGTGCAGTATCTGCGCGAGCAGGGAGCCAAGACCATCCTGATGTCGCACCTGGGCCGGCCCAAGGGTGTGGAGGAGGGGTCGCGCCTGGCGGCGGTGGGAGCGCGCTTCAGCGAGTTGCTGGGGGCGCCGGTGAAGACGCTGGGCGATTGCGTCGGGCCTGAGGTGGAGGCAGCGGTCAACGCCATGCAGCCTAGGGACGTCATTCTGCTGGAGAACCTGAGGTTTCACGAGGGCGAGGGCAAGAACGACGCCGCCTTTGCCAAGGAGTTGGCGGCCCTGGGCAACATCTATGTGGACGACGCGTTCGGCACCGCGCACCGTCCGGCGGCTTCGGTGGTGGGAGTGGCGCAGTTGCTGCCGGCATTCGCGGGGCTGCTGCTGCAGCGGGAACTGGAGATGTTGGGGAAGGCGCTAGCGGCGCCCGAGCGACCCTTTGTGGTGGTCATGGGCGGCGCCAAGGTCTCCGACAAACTGGCCGTCATCGAGAGCCTGTTGGCGAAGGCCGACGAACTGCTGGTGGGCGGCGGCATGGCCTATACGTTCCTCAAGTCACAGGGGAAGGAGATCGGCTCCTCGCTGTTGGAGCAGGACATGGTGGAAACCTGCGCGGGCCTGCTGGAGAAGGCGAAGCAGATGGGCAAGGTGCTGCTGCTGCCTGAGGACGTAGTGGTGACGGAGAAACTGGAGCCTACGGCCGCTACCAAGGTGGTGCCGGTAGGAGAGATTCCGGTGGGATGGATGGGCGCGGACATCGGGCCCAAGACGCGCGAGGTTTTCGCCCGGCACATCAAGAAGGCGCGTACGGTGTTCTGGAACGGCCCGGTGGGCGTCTTTGAGATGAACGCCTTTGCCGCAGGCACCAAGGCAGTGGCCGCCGCCCTGGCCGAATCGGGGGCGACGACGATTGTGGGTGGCGGAGAGACGGCGGCAGCGGTGCGCGAGTACGGCTTGGCGGACAAGGTGAGCCACGTGTCCACCGGCGGCGGGGCCTCGCTGGAATTCCTCGAGGGGCGGGAACTGCCGGGGGTGTCGGTACTCCCGGACAAGTAGGCGTCCTCAACGTAGTCATTCCGCGACATCGTCGAGCGACGCGAGGAGGCGTCAATGGCGCGCGTTCCTTTTGTTTGCGGCAACTGGAAACTCAACAAGACTCCGACGGAGGCGGGGCCGTACGCCGCGGAGTTGCGCAAGCGGCTGGACGGGGCGAAGGGCGTGGAGGTGGGGGTGTGCCCCACGTTCGTGGCGATCGCGCCGGTGATGGAGCAACTGCAGGGCAGCACCATCGTCGTGGGGGCGCAGGATGTCTTCTGGATGGAGAAGGGCGCTTACACCGGAGAGGTGTCGGCGCCGATGCTGGCGGCGGCGGGGTGTCGCTACGTGATAGTGGGGCATTCGGAGCGGCGCGGACGGTTTGCGAAGCCGGGGCCGGAACTGGAAGGCGAGTTAAGGGACGTCTTCGGCGACAACGACAACACGGTCAACCGCAAGGCGCTGGCGGTGCTGGAGGCGGGGCTGCGGCCGATAATCTGCGTGGGGGAGACGATTGAGGAGCGCCGGGCCGGCAGGACCGAGGCCGTCGTGGGGGCGCAGGTGCGGGCGGCCCTGCAGGGGATAGGCCCGGAACATGCGGACAATGTGGTCTTTGCCTACGAGCCGGTATGGGCCATCGGGACGGGCGAGAAGTGCGAGGACGAGGAGGCGAATCGGGTTTGCGGCCTGGTGCGGCAGATGCTGGCCGGGGTCTGGGGCGCGGCCAAGGCGGAGGGCGTGCGGGTGCTCTACGGCGGCAGCGTGGACGCGCAGAACGCTCCCGGTCTGATGCGGCAGCCAGAGGTGGACGGCGGGCTAGTGGGGGGCAAGAGCCTGGTGGCCGACGACTTCGAGCAGATCGTGCGCGCGGCGCAGCAAAGAAAGGGAACGGGGTAGATGGCGGAGCTCGACGAATCCCTGAAGGTATTTAGCGGCAGTTCGCACCCGCGCCTGGCGCAGGCGATCTGCGACTGCTTGGGCATACCGCTAGGCGAGGTGTACATCCACCGCTACGCCAATGACAACATTTTCGTGCAGATTCGGGAGAACGTGCGGGAGAAGGACGTATTCGTGGTGCAGACGGCGGTGCCGCCGGTCAACGAGATGATCATGGAATTGCTGATCATGATTGACGCGCTGCGCAGCGCTTCGGCGCATCGCATTACGGCGGTACTGCCTTACTATCCGTACGCGCGTTCGGACAAGAAGGACATGCCGCGCATCTCGATAGCAGCCCGGCTGATTGCGGACTTGCTGAGGGCGGCTGGGGCGCAACGGGTTCTTACGATGACACTGCACACGGCGCAGATTCACGGGTTCTTCGACATGCCGCTGGACCACCTGCTGGCGACGCCGCTGTTGTGCGGCTACTTTGCGGACCGCGACTTGTCGGACTACGTGGCGGTGGCGCCGGACGCGGGCAGCGCGCGGCGGGCGGGCCCCTATGCGGAGACGCTGGGCATTCCGCTGGCGATTGGAGACAAGCGGCGGCTGGGGCACAGCGACAGGGTGGAGATCGTGCGCATCGTGGGCGACGTCAAGGGCAAGAAGGCCATCGTCTTCGACGACGAGATCGCCACCGGCGCTTCGCTGATGGAGATCGTGCGCATGTTGGAGAAGGAAAGCGTGCAGGAGATCTATGCGGCGGCGGCCCACGGGCTCTTGTGCGGGCCGGCGATAGAGCGGATTCAGAACTCGTCGGTGCGCCAGGTGGTGGTCACGGACACGCTGCCGCTGCCGGCTGCGAGGGCGACGGACAAGATCAAGGTAGTCTCGGTGGCGCCTGTGTTCGCCGAGGCGATCAAGCGCATTCACACGGGCGAGTCGGTCAGTTCGCTTTTCTAATGTAGGCCGCGCTGGGGCGGCGGAGGTCGCGCCCTGGCCTGAAGCGGGGCGGAGGCGGTCGTCTTGCCGGATTGGCTACACTTGGTGCTTCCGTTGGGGCTGGCGCTGGTGGCCGTGGTGGTGGGGGTGGTTTTGCGCTTGCTGGGGAAGGAGAGGGCGGCCGCCGGGGCGCTGGCTTGGGCGGAATGGAGCACGGGTGCCCGGCTCTATATGCTCCAGAAGGCGGTGGAGAAGGAGCCGACGAACGCGCGGCTGCACTGCGAACTGGGGTCGCTCTTGCTGGGTTTGGGGCGGCTTGACGAGGCCATCACGGCACTGCGGCTGGCGGCGAGTCTGGCGCCGGAGGACGCGCGCGGGCTGCTGCTTCTGGGCCAGGCTTTGAGGAGGCGAGGCCTGCCGCGAGAGGCCATGGCGGCATTCGAGCGCTGCCTTGAGCGGGACCCATTCGGGTGTCAGGGCAGGGCGGCGCGGAAGGCGATTGATGCGGTGAGCAGGGCCATGGTTGGCGGCGGCCCGGGGCAGTGAGGGAAGCGGGCACCAGGATGGCCTGTCGCATCATACTGCTCGACGAGTACACCATTAGCAGGATTGCCGCGGGTGAGGTGGTGGAGCGGCCGGCGAGCATCGCCAAGGAACTGGTGGAGAACTCGCTGGACGCGGGGCCGAGGCGGATAACGGTGGCGGTGGAGGAGGGGGGCCGCAAGCGGATCGTAGTGGAGGACGACGGGTGCGGCATGTCCGAGGAGGAGGCGGTGCTGGCCCTGCAGCGGCACGCCACCAGCAAGATTCGCTCCGCGGAGGACTTGGAGCACATCACCACGCTGGGTTTCCGGGGGGAGGCGCTGCCGAGCATCGCCGCGGTGTCGCGCCTGCGGCTGACGACGCGGGAGGGGGAGGCGGAGCAGGGGACGGAAGTGGTGATAGAGGGAGGAGATGTAGTCTCGGTGAAACAGGTGGGGTGCCCTCCGGGGACGCGCCTGGAGGTAGCGGCGCTGTTCTTCAACACGCCCGCGCGGCTGAAGTTTCTCAAGAGCGTCACGACGGAGATGAACCACTTGTACGAGACGGTGACGCGGATGGTGCTGCCGCACCCGGGGGTGGCGCTGAGGTTGTTGCACAACGAGCGCGAGGCAATCGTGCTGCCGGGCACGGGGGATCTGCTGAACGCGCTGACCGTGCTGTATGGTCCGAGCAACGCGCAGCACCTGCTGCCGGTGAACCTGCAGGCCAGTTTCGCGCGCATCAGCGGGTATGCGTCCTCGCCGGCGCTGACGCGTTCCACGCGGGCGCAGCAGTGCTTCTTCGTGAATGGCCGGCTGGTGCGCTCGGGGGCGATGAGCCGGGCGGTGAACGAGGCGTACGCGGGGGTCATTCCCAATGACCGACACCCGGTGGTGTGCGTTCTGATAGACATAGACCCGAGCCTGTACGACCCCAATGTGCATCCGGCGAAGACGGAGGTGCGCTTCACGCGCGAATGGGAGGTAGCCAACCTGCTGCGGGAGGCGATTCGGCAGCCGCTAGTGGCGGCGGGCCATACGGCGGAAACGCGGCTCTACCAGGTGCCGCTGGAGAGACCGGCGGCCTTACCGACGCCTCCGCCGGCCGGGCCGGTGAGCCCTTCGCTCCCCACGACCACGCCCGCCAGCGCGGGCGCGGCCGCGGGCAGGGAGGTGGCTGCGGCTGCGGAGAGTGTGCCCGAGCACTTCAACGTGGCGGCGCTGGGGGAGGCGGAGATTCTCGGGCAACTGGAGCGGACGTATATCGTAGCGCGCGTGCCGGAGGGTCTGTTGCTGTTGGACCAGCACGCCGCGCACGAGCGGGTGATCTACGAGCGGCTGGCGGACGCGGTTGACCGAGACGGGCAGGTGGAGCGCCAAGGACTGGTAGTGCCGGTGCCGGTTACGCTGGGGTCGCAGGAGGCGCACGTTCTGGAGGAGTCGCTGGAGGCGGTGGGGCGGCTCGGTTTTCAGGTAGAGCGTTTCGGGCCCAACGCTTTCGTGGTGCGCTCGGTGCCGCGTTTTGTGTCGGCGGGGGAGGTGGAGCGGCTGGTGCAAGACGTTATTGCGGACTTGGTGGCGGAGAAAGGGCTGCAGAACTGGCGCAAGAGGGTGGATTCTCTGCTGGTGCTGGTAACGTGTCACTCGGCGGTGCGGCGGGGGCATGACTTAGGGGAGGCGGAGATGCGGGCTTTGCTGGCTGATCTGGCTCGGACGCGGGAGCCGATGGTTTGCCCGCACGGCAGGCCGACGCTGGTGCTGATATCGAGCCGGCGAATGGCTCATCTCTTCCGGAGAGGCGACAGATAATGCTGGTTCGCGCGTTGGAGCCGGGCCTAAAGCCAGCGGAACCAGTCGCCGACATAGACGTTTGGAGACTTTGCCGGGATGGCCGCGCGGCGGGAGGGGTAGTTGACAAATCGCACGGAAGGGGGATAGTGTGACGGCCCACGCGGGAGCGCTGGTGCCGCGGGGCATGCCGGTATGGCTCGGATTCTTTCGCTGACAGCGCGATTCCCTTACCCGCCCTACCGTGGTGACACCCGGCGGGCGCTGCACATTATCTCCCACTTGGCGTCGGTGCAGGAGCACCACTTGCTCTCGTTCATCGAGCGGGACGACGACGTCATGCGCTGGCGGGTGGCGCAGATGGGGCAGATAGCGGCGTCCGTGAGGACGGTAGTGCTGCCGCAGTGGCGCTCGTTCTTGAACGTGGGCTTGCTGGGCTACCGCTCCCTGCCTTTCCAGGCTCTCTACTATACCAGTCGCGAGATGCGGGAGCAGGTGTGGCAGCGGGTGGAGGAGATCAAGCCGGACGTGATCCTGGTGCATCTCTTCCGCATGGCACCGTACGCTCTCGACCTTCCGGCGCCGATCCTGGTTGATCTGACGGACGTCATCTCCTTCGAGGTGCAGAACGCGCTGCCCTACATGCGGCCGCCGAAGCGGTGGGCCTATGCGTTGGAGGCGCGGCGGATCGCGGCGTTCGAGAACCTGCTGGCGCGGCGCGCGGATGCGGTGGCGCTGTGCTCCCAGAGGGATGCGAGCATACTGCGGTCGCGGGTGCCGGAGGCGGAGCCGGTCGTGGTGCCGAACGTGGTGGACACGGGCATGTTCAGCCGGGACGGCGTCACCTACGACCCGGATCTCATCGTGTTCTGCGGTCGGTTGGATTGCCGTCATAACGAGGAGGCCGTGCTGCGCTTTGCCCGTAGCATCTTCCCGAAGGTGAAACGGCGGCGGCCGCAGGCGCGCTTCCATCTGGTGGGCATGTCGCCTTCGCGGCGGGTTAGAAGGCTCATCAGCGCGGGTCTGGTGACGCACGAGAGCCCGCCGGCGATGGAGGACTACGTGCGGGCCATACAGCGGGCCGCGGTGTCGGTAGCGCCGCTGGCGTTTGCCGCGGGGACGCAGTGCAAGGTGCTGGAAGCGCTGGCGGCCGGGGTGCCGGTCATCACGACCAAGGTGTCTAATGACGGTCTGGGTGGGGTTCCGGGCGAGCACCTGTTGGTGGAGGACGACGACTCGCGCTTTGCGGAGTTGGTGACGGACGTGCTTAGCAAGCCGGGGGTGCGCCGGACGCTCTCCGTCAACGGGCGCAAGTTGGTTGAGGAGGCGTTCGGGATGGGGGCGGTGGCGGAGCCGCTGGAGCGCGCGGTGGAGCAGGCGATCGGACGCGGGCGCAAGCGGCTGGGGCTTTAGCGCCGCAGTTCTCGGGAAGCCGTACGGGGCTTCTGACTCTCTGATTCGGGTTTCGCGGTACGTCTTTGACGCACGCGGAGGGCGGGCGGATAATTGGCCGGCCATGGCCGATGAGGGACTGCGCGAAGAGATCGTCTCCCGGAAAGTAGTCTTTGAGGGGCGGTTGTTTCAGGTGGAGCTGCGGCGCGTGCGTCTGGCCAATGGCCTGGAGACCACGCGTGAGGTGGTGAAGCACGGGGGAGCGGTAGCACTGGTGCCGGTGCTGGCGGACGGCAGGGCGGTGCTGGTGCGCCAGTTCCGGAGCGCGGCGGGCGAGGCGCTGCTGGAGATTCCGGCCGGCACGCTGGAGCCGGGGGAGACGCCGGAGGCTTGTGCGGCGCGCGAACTGGCGGAGGAGACCGGCTACCGGGCGGGGCGGCTGGAGAGGCTTTTCAGTTCGTTTCTCGCCCCCGGCTACAGCAGCGAGATGCTGCACACGTTTCTGGCCGCGGATCTGGAGCCGACGGCGGCCCATGCGGACAGCGACGAGGTGCTCAGGCTGGAGACGATAGCGCTCAGCGAGGCGCCGATGCTGATCCGCGCGGGCGTCATCAAGGACGCCAAGACGATCTGTGGCTTGCTGCTGGCGGCCTCGCGGCTGGGAGAGGGCTGGTAGGGCGTTGCTGGGAGGCCGGTTGAGAGGTAGCGGCGACCAAGGGGGGCAAGCAAGATGGCTGACGCGGTAGTGCTGGCCGCGGGCCGGCTGCCGGCCTCATGGGCGGCTCGGGAAGGGACCGACATCAAGGCCCTGCTGCAGGTCGGCGGGCGCACGCTGCTGGCGCGGGTGTTGGGAGCGCTCCGAGCGTGCCCGCAGGTTGGGCGGGTGGCGGTTGCGGGCCCGGACGAACTCCTGGCTCACAGCGATGCCGCCGCGGCCCATCTGCGCGTGCCCCAGGCCGGCTCGGGACCCGATAACCTATGGGCCTCCATCGAGGCGCTGAAGCCGGAGGGGCCCGTCGTCTGCTGCGCCAGTGACCTGGTTCATCTGAGCGGGCCGGCCGTGAGCGAGTTTCTGTCCAAAGTGCCGGAAGGGGCTGAGATTGCGTACGCCTTCAGTCTGGCGGAGGCGTACGCGCGCCGCTATCCGGGCCTGAAGCACATGCGCGTGCGGCTGCATGGCGGAGTGTACACCGGCGGGAGCGTCCAGTTGATTGACGCGGAGGCGGTGAGACGCAACATGCCGTTGCTCAACCGGGTCTTCGCCGCGCGCAAGAGCAAGTTGGCGATGGCGGGCATCTTGGGGCCGGTGTTCCTGCTGCGCTTTGCCCTGGGCAGGATGAGCATCGAGGAGATAGAGGCGCAGGCGCGTCGGCTGACCGGGTGCGCGGCGCGCGGTGTGCTGTGCGACGATCCGGGGCTGGCGTTCGACATTGACGAGCCGGAGCACTTGCAGTGGGCGCGAGAGATGGAGGCTCGGAGCGAGGGCTGAGGCGCCCCTAGGTGGCGTGGGCGACTTGCTCCGGGGTGAGCCTGTTCTTGGGCTGCTGGCCGGAGAAGAAGAGCCTGAGGTCTTCGACGGCGTCGAGGCCGATGCGCCGGAGCGTGTCGCTGGTGAGGCCCGCCTTATGCGGCGATAAGAGCACATTGGGCAGGGAGCGGAGGGGGTGGTCGGGGCCGGGGTTGGGATCGAAGACGTCGAGCGCGGCGAAGATGCGGCCCTGCTGTAGTTCCTCCACGAGCGCCTCTTGATCGAAGAGTCCGCCGCGGGCAGTGTTGACTACCACGGCGCCGTCGCGCAGGAGGGCGAGTTCCTTGCGACCGATGAGCGCGCGCGACTGCTCGGTGATGCCGGCGTGAAGGGTTACGACCTCGCTGCGGCGCATGAGTTCCTCCAGGCTGACGATTTCGCCGCCGAGTGAGGCGAGCCATGCGCGCGAGACGAAGGGGTCGTAGAGCAGGAGTTGGACGCCGAAGGGCTTGAGCAATTGCACCATTATGCGGCCGACGCTGCCCAGGCCCACGACACCGACGGTGCGGCCGGCGAGGTCGCGGCCGACGAGTTCGTCCTTGCTTTCGGGCCCGCCCGGGTTGGCCATCGCCCTGTGGCGAGCGGGGCTCTGGTGCAGCAGGCTCAGCATCTGGGCTAGGGCGAACTCGGCGACGGAGTAGCCGATGGCGGCCGCCGTGTTGGTGATGGTTATGCCGCGGTCGAAGGCCAGGTCGGGGCTGAAGTGGGCGACGCTGGAGCCGATCACGGTGATGATGTGCAGACGCTTGGCGGCGTCTAGATTGGCGGGGGTGAGGCCGGTGTCGCCCCAGCCGCTAAGTATGCCTTCGGCGTCGGCGATGAACTCGCTTTTCTCGGCCTCCGCCAGGGGATCGTCGCCCTGGTGATAGCGAGTCTGGGCGAAGGCGTCTAACTGCTCACGCGCCTGCTGGCAGAGGTTGCGCTCCTGGGACGGCTGCGGTAGCAGAACGGCGATCAGGCGCTTCGGCATGGTACTCCTCCCGACGGTTTGGGCGGATTCTAGCACTTCGAGGGCAGCGCGGCTTAGGGCGGTGTTCGAGAACTGCGTAGCAACGTGCTGGGTGTTCCCTCCGCCGGGCGAGGTGAGGCGGACGACGGCGGCTAGCGAGAGAGGCCCTTCAGCGCGTCGCGAAGAAGGCGGTAGGTCTCTTCAAGGGCTTGGGGGATGACTTTTGGGCCGCCGAGGACGGGCATGAAGTTGGTGTCGCCCTCCCAGCGGGGGACGACGTGGAGGTGCAGGTGTTCGTCAATGCCGGCGCCGGCGGCGCGCCCCTGATTGAGGCCGAGGTTGAAGGCGTCGGTATTGAGCACCTGGGACAGCGCCTCCACCATGCGCTGCGCCAAGGTCATCATCTCGCGGCACTCGTCGTCATTGAGGTCCTGCAAGCGGGCGATGTGACGGTAGGGGGCGATCATCAGGTGGCCGTTGCTGTAGGGGTAGAAATTGAGCATCACGTAGCAGTGCTCGCCGCGTTCGACGACGAAGTTGCGCTCGTCCTCGTTGTCCCGGTGCTTGTCGCACAGGATGCAGCCTTCGTACTTCTCGCCGAGGACGTATCCCATTCGCCACGGAGCCCAGAGGTTCATTGGTCGTTCCTCCGAATAAAAGCCTACCCGCGCCGCGTTGTTCGAGCCCATTCCATGGCGCGCGGGGTACCCGCCTGGCGGGTCAGTCGCTGAGGATGACCGGCTCGATGCCGAGGAGGTCCGCCAGGTGCAGCAGCGGCGCCACGTGCTCGCCATAGACGGCGTGGATGCGGTGTGGG
Source organism: uncultured Armatimonadia bacterium (assembly GCA_964528605.1). Lineage (GTDB taxonomy): Bacteria > Armatimonadota > Zipacnadia > CAZGSV01 > CAZGSV01 > CAZGSV01. The sequence goes on along the minus strand of CAZGSV010000021.1, from coordinate 5,348 downwards.
CAATGGGCGCCAAGGAACTCCTCTGGATGGCAGTCGGGATGCCAGAAGGCGTGGGGCCACTCGTAGATGGCGTCGCGCATCAGCCGCTCGTTGGTCTTGCCGTCGAAGCGCACGAATTCGCCGGTAGCGATGGTCAGAAAGTAGTCGCCCTCGAAGCGCGCCAGGCGGGCGAGGGTCACGGGGCCGGTGGCGGCGAGATGGTGCACCAACGCGCCGCCGGCCGGACAGTCCAGGCCCTGGGGGTAAAGGTGGACATCGGACAGGTTCTCCTTGGGGTCTAGGGAGGCGCCGGCGAAGTAGGTGGGGTGCTGGCCGGGGTTGGAGAGGTGGAAAATGCCCAGTTCGTTGTTCCAGTACCGCACCTCGGTAGCCAGGACGGGGGTCTTGGCAAGGGACTTGAGGATTTGCATGGTGAGCGCGCCGTCGCTATCGGCATCGCCGGCGCACACGAGCGGCTCCTTGGAGCCCTGATGGTCGTAGGGGTCGTTGAGCAGAGCCTCCGCGAGGTCCATCGCGCACCAGTTGTCGCTCAGTTCCGGCTGTCCCTTGATGCCGCAGAAGTCCAGGCGTTTCTCGGCGCACATCGTCTTGACGGCGAGGTAGCAGGCGAGTTGGCGCTTGAGGATGTCCGGCGTCAGTTGCTTGTCGTCGTAGTGGATTGCTCCGACGTTCTCTTGGCACCAATCGAAGGCCGCTTCCACCTCGGGCTGGGGAATCTGTTGCGCCCGGCGCACGATCTCCCACTCATCAATGTGCTCAATGTCAACGTGGAACTGGGCCATCCACTGGTCGGCATTGGGCACGCTCGTGGTGATGCCCATGGGGCGCCCGCCGAAGAGGCCATAAGTCTGCCCGCGCAGGCGGCCGAGGCAAACTCCGGCATCCAGGAAACTCCTGAGGCGCTGCCGGACCAACGGGTCCTCGAGGATGCCGCACACGCGAAAGTGCTTGGCCCCGATCTGGGTTAGCGAGCCGCCGCAAGCAAGCAAGGCGGCCATCCCGCGCTGCTGCGGGTTGGGCTGAGAAAACAGGAGAAGCGGTCTCGGCGCGAACTGCGCGGCGAGCACAGGGAACTGAGGCCAGGCCCAGGCGGCGAAGTTGAAAATGGTGAGGTCGCAGGCGGACTGAGCGAGACGGCGGGCCTCGGCGACCGCGAGTTCGTTGGTCCAGATGATCTCTTGACCGGTGACCGTCTGGTAGCCGTCCAGTTGCAGGGACTTGGCCAAGCGCGCTTGGCTGGCGCGGCTCAAGGCCGCGAGCGATTCGTGCACTGCTTGGCGTCCGTCAGAGAAGGTGAGGATGCCGACCTTGCCGGTGTCGGCGGGCATTTGGCATTGCCTCCTTGGTGGCGCGCAGCCCGCGCGCACGAGGGACCTGGCCCCGTTCGGGGGCTAAGATGCTAGCGTGTGCTTGGGCGGATGGCAAACGGCAGGCGCGCTTAAGGGCTATTCCTTGGACTCGGTAGCGCGCATACTGAAGTGGACGGAGCGGGCCAACTCTTGAAAGCCCAGGCGCTCGTAAACGCGGCGAGCGGGATAGTCATGCTCGAGGGTGCTGACGCGGAGGATCTCGGCGCCTAGGGATTTCATGATGCGAACGGTCTCGGCAACTAGGGCGGTGCCGATGCCCCGGCCGCGGAAGTCGGGGAGCACGGCGTTGTTGCCGACCTCACCAATCCTGTCCTCCGGGCTCCAATAGAAGGTGGCGTAGCCGACCATGCGGCCGTCGTCTTCCGCGACGACGACCTGGTCGGGGTGCTGGCGGCAGAAGGCGACCACCTCGGCGGCCTTGCGCTCCGGCCAGGGAGGGCCGCAGGGGCCGTAGCGCTGCTCCAGCAGGTGCCAGAGGGTGACGCCGTGCCAGGAGGCGCGGGTGATCTCTGAGACGGCGTCCAGATGGTCGGCGGCAAAGGGGCGGATGTTCAGGGCTGATCGCCTCCTTGAGAGCGGGTGGATGCGATTGCGGGTGGCGGCAATGCACTACCGGCACGGGAGTGGAACACTCCTGGGCCGGGTGCATTTGAGCCAAGCGGGGCGCCGGTGTCAAGGAGGGCGTGGTTCTGGCTGGGAAAAGGGGAGATTTGCGCTTGCAAACGGAGGGGTGATGGGGTAGAATGCCGTGAAACCTACCTCTGAGCCGCAGTGCCCAAGCCGCCCCTGGTGAGCGGACGGAAGCTGGGGGATTTGTTTCCCTTGACTGCGGCGGGGGTAGGTGTTATATTTAACAATTCCGCGTTGCCCCGGGGTGTCCCGTGATGCCAACTGCTAGCCAATTAGTGCGTAAAGGACGGAAGCCTAAACAGCGCAAGGCGAGAGCGCCGGCGCTGAAGATGGCATTCAACTCGCTTAAGCAGAGCCGGCGGCGGCTGCCGACGACGCCGCAGCGACGGGGGGTGTGCACCGAGGTGATGGTGCGCGGCCCCAAGAAGCCGAACTCGGCGATGCGGAAGATCGCCAAGGTCCGCCTGACCAACCGGGAGTCCATCACCGCGTACATACCTGGGATTGGGCATCAGTTGCAGGAGCACCACGTGGTGTTGATCCAGGGGGGCCGGACGAAGGACCTGCCGGGAGTCAAGTATCAGATCGTGCGCGGGGTGTACGACTGCACCGGGACCGAGAACCGGCGGCAGGGGCGTTCGCGTTACGGTGCGAAGCGCCCGAAAGGGTAGGAGGGATTATAGGTGCCTAGAGGTCGTCCTGCGGAGAGGCGCGCAGCCACACCGGACTTTCTGTGGAGCAACCGGGTGGTGGGCAAGTTGATCACCTCGGTGATGCGGCGCGGCAAGCGCAGCACCGCGGAGGCGATAGTGTATGGGGCGCTGCAGCGGGCGAGTGACCAGACCCAGCGCAACCCGCTGGAGGTGCTGGAGGCGGCGCTGCGGAACCTGATGCCGGCGTTGGAGGTGCGCCCGCGGCGGGTGGGCGGGCAGACCTATCAGGTGCCGGTGGAAGTGAGGGCGGACCGCAAATTGTCGCTGAGTCTGCGCTGGCTCATCGGCGCCGCGCACGAGCGTGCAGGACACTCGATGGAGGAGAAGTTGGCTGCGGAGATCGTGGATGCGGCGGAGAACACGGGAGGCGCCATAAAGAAGAGGGAGGACACGCATCGAATGGCGGAGTCAAACAAGGCGTTCGCACACTACCGCTGGTAGGAGGCGCCCGAAACGTTGCTGCCGCGTGCAGGACTTGACTATGAACGCGCTCGAGAAAACGAGGAATATAGGTATCGCTGCCCACATAGACGCGGGCAAGACAACCACCACGGAGCGGGTGCTCTTCTACACCGGCGTGATCAAGCGCATGGGCGAGGTGGACGAGGGCTCCGCTACGATGGACTATATGCCTCAGGAGATGGAGCGCGGCATCACCATCACCTCCGCGGCCACCACCTGCTACTGGCGTAACCACCGCATCAACATCATTGACACCCCCGGGCACGTAGATTTCACCGTCGAGGTAGAGCGCTCGATGCGTGTATTGGACGGCCTGCTGGTGCTTTTCTGCGCCGTGGGGGGCGTGCAGGCGCAATCGGAGACGGTCTGGCGGCAGGCGGAACGGTACGGGGTGGCGCGGGTGGCGATGATCAATAAGATGGACCGCGTGGGGGCGGACTTCCACGGCGTGCTGCACAAGATTCGCGAGCGGCTGGGCACTAACGCCGTGGCGTTTCAGTTGCCGATTGGGGCCGAGGGAGGCTTCGAGGGCGTAGTGGATCTGGTGGAGATGAAGGCCATCCGCTACGTGGACGAGCTGGGTATGAAGATGGAGACGGGCCCCATCCCCCGCGATATGGAGTTGCTGGTCTCGTCGTTCCGGAAGGCGCTGGTGGAAGCGCTCGCCGATCTGGACGACGAGGTGATGTCCGATTATGTGAGCGAGAAGGAGCCGACTCTGGAGGCGCTGCGGCGGGCGGCCCGGCGAGGGACGATCAGTTGCCAATTGGTTCCGGTGCTCTACGGGGCGGCGCTGCGCAACCGCGGGGTGCAGCTGCTGTTGGACGCGGTGGTTGACTACTTGCCGGCGCCGGTGGACCTGCCGCCCATCAAGGGGCGGGACCCGAGGACGGGGCGTGAGGTAGAGCGGAAGCCCAGCCTGGAGGAGCCGTTTGCCAGCCTGGCTTTCAAGATAGTGGCCGACCCGCACGTAGGGCGCTTGGTGTACGTGCGCTGCTACTCGGGCTGGTTGAAGCGAGGGGCCACGGTCTATGTGCCCAAGTGCGGCAAGCGGGAGCGCATCAACCGCATCCTGCGCATGCACGCCAACCACCGGGAGGACGTGCAGGAGATCTCGGCGGGTGACATCGCCGCAATGGTGGGGCCGCGCGAGGCGATCACCGGCGACACCTTGTGCGACGCCAAGCACCCGGTGGTGCTGGGCCCGATACACATTCCCGAACCGGTGATCTCGTTCGCCATTGAGCCCAGGAGCAAGGCGGACGAGGATCGGCTCACCTATGCGCTCGACCGCATGGCGATCGAGGACCCGACTTTCAAGGTGCGTACGGACCCGGAGACCGGCCAAGTGATCGTGTCGGGCATGGGCGAGTTGCACTTGGACATCATCAAGGATCGGATTGCGCGGGAGTACAAGGTGGAGGCGAGCACGGGCACGCCTCAGGTGACATATCGCGAGACGGTCACGCGCGCGGCGCAAGGAGTGGGGCGCTATGTGCGCCAGACCGGTGGGCGAGGGCAGTACGGGCACGTGGTGCTGGAGATCGCGCCCATTGGGGAGGGCGAGCACGGGATCCTCGTTGAGAACGGCGTCAGCGCCGGCGCCATACCTACGGCCTTCATTGGCGCGGCGGAGGCGGGGGTGCGCGCGGCGCTGCAGCACGGCATCATAGGGAACTACGAGGTCACCGACGTAGTGGTCACGCTATTGGGCGGGTCGTATCACCAGGTTGACTCCAGCGACCTGGCGTTCCGCATTGCGGGCGAGTTGGCGATAGAGGATGCGCTGCGCCAGGCGGGGCCGGTGCTGTTGGAGCCGGTGATGTCGGTGGAGGTCATGGTGCCGGAGGACCACGTGGGGGAGGTGCTGGCCGACCTTACGGCGCGGCGCGGTCAGATAACCGGGACCGAGATAGGACCGGCGGGGGTGCGCCTGGTGCACGCGTTGGTGCCCCTGGCGGAGATGTTCGGCTACGCCACCATGCTGCGCTCGCTGACGCGGGGGCGCGGCTCGTACACGATGGAACCAAAGGAGTATCAGCCGGTACCCGTGGGAGTGGCGCGGGCACTACCGGATTCACGCAGGCTGCCAGCGTCAGCCCTTTAGGAGGTAACCACAGCCATGGGACGGGAGCGATTTGAGCGCAAGAAAGAGCACGTAAACGTGGGGACG
>CAZGSV010000020.1:0-40036 GCA_964528605.1 uncultured Armatimonadia bacterium | reverse complement strand
CGCGGACCGGCTCGAACTGCTGCCCCTCCAGCAACTCGGGGCTGCCGGCGCGCCACAGGCGGGCGGCGCCGGTGGCGATGTGGGTCAGAATCTGAGCGGCCGTGGCGCCCTCGTATATGCTCTCCGGGGCAACGTCACAGTGGACTTGGAGCACGAAGCCCGCCATCGCGCGCAGGCCGAGGCTGGAGGCGGCCCCTGGCTCTCCGCTCAACGCCTGCTGGAGAGTTGCCATCGAGCCCGGCGCTTGCAGGTACTTCGAGTCGAGCACGCGATAGTCGGCGTCGAGCAACGCGGAGGAAACGGCAGCCGCCACGGGGCGCGCCGGCTGCTGTTCGTCGGCGCCCGAGGTCAGAAGCAGGACCGTTTCTTCCGAGGCTGCGCCCTTGGCGATCTCCTCGGGCGCGCTGGGGCGCACCCAGGCGTTGATGATCGCGCGACGCAGGCCCAGCGCGTCGGTCCAAGGGCCTTTGACAATCTCGAAGCGCTCGACGTAGCCGGCGGCGCGGCTCCGCAAGTAGGCTTCGAGCACAATGGCCTGCTGAACGACGATCTGCTGTTCGATGTAGACGCCGAGGACTTGCTCGAGGGCGCGGACCTTGGCGTCGGTGAGGCACTCATCGTCGGCGAGTGGAAGGTCGCCGTTGATAATGGCCGCGCGGCCCTCGACGTTCTGGGCGAGCAGCAGTTCCCCTTGGGCGCAGGCGACCGCGCCGAGCGGCGGAAGGAGAGCCGCGATGGCGGCCAGTGCGAACCAGAGTCGTCTCATCCCCGCAGTTCACCTCTTACCGCAGAAAGCGGCATCCTCGCCCATTAGGTGGCGATTGTAGATGAGGGACAGGAGAGGGTCAAAGTGAGTGCAGACCTGGGGCGGGGTGGTGGTCAGTGACCAGTGACAGTGGCCGGTGGTCAGTGCCCAGCGGTGGGCCGGTAGCAGGTGCAGCCTGCCGTAGGGACCCCGACCCTGTCGGGGCCCTCCGTAGGGGCGACTCGGTGAGTCGCCCGTTGTGCCGCGAGCCGCGCCGCCGGCGCGGCCAAGCCTTATGGGTCACTTGGGGGTTGAGCGGGCACATTTGATGTGGTACTCTTACCGGTGCCTAACGGAGAGATGGCCGAGTGGTCGAAGGCGGTCGCCTGCTAAGCGACCAAGGGGTCCAAAAGGCTCCTTCCAGGGTTCGAATCCCTGTCTCTCCGCCAGTCCGCTTTTGACGGGGGAGGTTCCGGCGTGGCAGCAGGGATTCCGCAACAGGAAAGGAACTGGGCGATGGCGGCCCATCTTCTGGGGTTGGCCGGCCCGATAATCGCCTTCGGCAACATCATAGGTCCGCTCGTGATCTGGCTGGTGAAGCGTGACGAGTGGCGGTTCGTGGCGGATCAGGCCAAAGAGTCGCTGAACTTCCAGATCAGCATGACCATCTATATCGCTGCCGCCACCGTGCTGGCTTTCTTGCTGATTGGGCTGCCGTTCTTGGTAGTGCTACCCGTGCTGAATCTGGTCGCGGTGATTGTGGCCGCGATCCGTGCGAACGAGGGCAAGTACTATCGCTATCCGGCGTGCATAAGGTTCGTGTCGTAACCGCTGACTTCTAGGGGGGGCTCAGCATGGCGGAGGAAGTACCGCGCGCTCACCGAACGTGGGGAGCGATTGCGCATTTGGCGGGGTTGGCAGGCTACCTGATTCCGTTCGGAAGCATACTGGCGCCGCTGCTGGTGTGGAAGACGAAGGGGCCGCAATCGTCCTTTGTGGCGGATCAAGCCAAGGAGTCGCTCAACTTCCAGATCAGCATGACGCTGTTCATCATCATCGGAGCGATACTGGCGGCGGGGGTCATCGGGATCCCGTTGCTACTCTTGCTGCCGCTCGTCAACCTGGTCGCCGTCATCGTGGCGGCCGTGCGGGCCGGGGAAGGGGTGCAGTACCGGCACCGGGCGTGTTGGCGGTTCGTGGAGTGAGAGGCCACGCCCCCTCGCTACCTCGAGGGGGCAACCACCCGCCTTAGGCGGGCCCCCACGGGCGTCGCCCCGCCGCAGGCGACACCCCTAGGTCTTGGGCAGGAAATCGAGGAAGGTTCTGGCGACGCGGTCGAGGTTCTGCTCCGAGCCGCCGCCCTTCAGGCGAGAGCACATCTCGAATGCGACCCATCCCTGGTAGCCGATCTCGTTCAGCGCGGCGAAGAACGCCTGGTAGTCAATGAAGCCCTCGCCCGGCGGCACGGCGGCGACCATGTCGTCGCGAGGCAGGAAGTTGACCAACGGATCGTCGAGGTGATAGCGGGGCCGCTTCACGTAATCGGCGACGGTGGTGTGGACGATCCAGTCTCGCATGTGCAGCACGGCCTCGCGCAGGTCCACGCCCTGCAGCGCCGGAGCCCAGGCGTCGAAGGCCGCCTTGCAGTTGGGCTCGTCGATCTCCTCGAGTAGGTCGCGCATGCGCAAGTGGTGGCTGGCGATGTCGTGGTGGTTCTGCACCGCGATGGTCACGCCGTGGGGCGCAGTCCGGCGGGCGCATTCCCTTAGGCTGCTGACGCACCAGTCCCACAGCACCTCGGGGTGGACGCCCGGGGCCTCCCAACCGGTGAAGACGCGGATGACGGAGCCGCCGAGTTCCGCGGTGATGGCGGCCAACTCCTCGACGTAGCGAACCTGCATCTCTTGGAAGGGAACGCCGGGGTGGTCGGTGCCGGCGGTGAAGTTGGTGTAGGCTGCCATGCAGGCGAGCGCGAGCCCGCGGCCCTCCAGCGCCTTGCGCAGCCGGGTGCGGGCGCGGCGGTCGAGGTCGAGAATGGAGGCATGGGGCCGCTTGGCCATGAGCATTATGCCCTGGAAGCCGAGTGAGGCGGCCTTGTCGAGCACCGCTTCGAGCGGTAGGCGCGCCTGGCCGGGCCAGACGCCGGCGTAACTGACAGTGTGCAGGGCAGGTCTCATGGTCTCATCCCCCGCAATGATTCATCAGAGTAAGGAACTGTGTGCCTTCTCGCCTATCGCACATTCTGGTCCGGGAGGCAAGCGCCCAGCCTAGGCAAGCCAACGCTTGAGAAAGCCGATGGAGCCCTCGGCGTTTATGCGATGGTCGCCCTCGAAGACCTCCATCTCGGCGCGCTCTGGGATGCCGAGGCGTTCGTAGAGGGCGCACACTTTGGCGAACTCGGCCTGAGCGTCGCGGAACCAGATGGCCGGATCGCGATTGCCGGCCTCGACGAAGAAGGGGCGCGGGCAGATGAGTGCGGCAATGTCGCTATCGGAGAACTCGTTCAGTTGGTTGAAGAGAAACTTGTCGTTCTCGTCGGTGGCGAGGTAGGGGGTGTAGTGCTCGGAGGCGTTCACCAACTTGTTGGTGCGGTGGTTGAAGTAGGCGGAGCAGACGCAAGCCGCGAGTCGCGGCTCGGCGGCGCCGGCGCAGAGAGTGGTCAGGCCGCCTTGGGAGAGGCCATAGATGCCGATGCGGCCCGGGGCCGCATCCGGCCGGCTTTGGAGGTAGTCCACGACGCGCTTGATCTTGAGGATCTCGAGGCCGACCAAGCGCCGGCCGACGATGGTGGCGAGGCGGTCGAGCCAGACGCGGTTGGGGGTGTTGTTGATGACCAGCGGGGCGAAGACCAGGAAGCCGTGGTCCGCGAGTGTTTTGGCGAAGTGGCGATGGCAGTCAGGGGGCTCGATGAGGCCGCAGACCCACTCCGGCGAACCGCTGAGCCCGTGCTGCGCGATGACGGCGGGGAACGGGCCTGCGCCTGCGGGCCGGAGCACGACGCCGTAGGCTTCGACCCCGTCAACTAGTGAGACCCACACTCTCGAGGCCTGGTGGCTGCCGAGTGCGCCGATGGGTTCCTCGCGGAAGGTCGGTTGTACCGGCTCGGGAAAGCCGCCCAGCATGGCGATGAAGCGCTCGCGGTTCGGGGCCACCGAGCGCTGATAGGCCTCCAGGCTGGAGAAGTCGCGCTTCCAGGCCTGTTGGCGCCGCTGCTCCGAGGCGTCAATGTGAGCGCGCAGGTAGCGCTCGAGTTGGGCGAACTGCGCCTCGTGTTCTTGGCGGCTCTGCTCGGTAGCGTCCATCATGCGCGCGCACCCTCTTTCTGGACTTGGGGTGATGCGAGGCCAATGATGGGGCCGCCGGTCGCAGAGAGCAAGCGGCTTCCGGCGTGATGTGGGGTGCGAATGCCGCAGCCGCCTTGCGCGGCCTACCAAGGTAGAGTACACAGTGCGGTGGTTCAGCCGAGGCTTGAGACGAGCGGGCGGGGTCGAGGAGAAGGGGGCGGGAGCCTCTCCACTGGAGGCTGAAGGCCGCAAGGCAGGCAGGCATTGAGCGCGGATAACCGGGAGAGCGATTCCGCAGGCATGCGCGTTTGGCGTGGGGTGGCATTGGGGTTGGCGGTCGCGCCGGCGAACGCGCTCTGGATGGTGTACTCCGAGAGGGTGAAGCGGGGCCCTTACGTCACCAGCATCTCTCTCCTGTTCAACGTGGTGTTCCTGGTTCTCGTCCTGCAGGGCCTGAACTGGCTGGTGCGGCGGGTGCGGCCGCGGTGGGCGCTGAGCGCCGGGGAGATGCTGGGGTTCTACTTGACGCTCGCGGTCACCTCCGCTCTGGCGGGCATGGACATGGGGCAGGGGCTGGTGATGCTGCTCACGGTGCGCGACTGGTTCGCTAACCCGCAGAACCGGTGGGCGACGCTGTTCAAGGACTACCCAACGCCTTGGCTACAGGTGACGGACCAGACGGCGCTACGAGGCTTCTACGAGGGCGGCACGACGCTGTACCGCGCCGAGTTCCTGGGTGGCTGGCTCAAGCCGGTCGCCTGGTGGAGCGCGTTTGCGGCCGCGCTGCTGAGCGCGATGCTCTTTCTCAACGTACTCCTACGCCGACGGTGGCAGGAGGAGGAAAGGCTGAGTTTCCCGGTTGCGCAGATTCCGCTGGCGCTGGTGGCGGGCGGGACCGGTGTGTTCCAGGCGCGTCTCTTCTGGCTCGGCTTCGGGGCCGCGGCGGCGCTGGACGTGCTGGCCGGACTGAACTTCATCTATCCGCAGGTGCCGGCCATCCGCACGGGCGTCACCGAGATGCTCGCCTACTTTCCGGAGTTCCCCTGGAGCGCGGCGGGCTGGCTGCCGGTGACCTTCTACCCGGCGGTCATCGGGCTGTGCTTTCTGCTGCCCGCGGACATTCTGTTCTCCTGCTGGCTCTTCTACTTCTGGTGGAAGGGGCAGCCGGTCCTCTCCGCGCTGTGGGGTTGGACGGACATTCCTCAATTCCCTTACCTGTACGAGCAACTGTTCGGCGCCTACCTGGGCATAGCCCTAGGGACTTTCTGGCTGGCCCGCAGGCATCTGGCGAACTTGGCGCGGGTGATGGCGGGCAAGGGCGAGAAGCGCGGCCAGGCGAGAGAGGCTGTCTCGTATCCCGTCGCCGCCTGGGGGTTCGTGGCTTCTGTTGCGTTCCTGATCTGGTTCGGGCTTCACGCCGGGATGACGATGGCGGGAGCAGTCTCGTTCTTCGCCATCTACTTTCTGCTGGCGGTGGCGGTGACGCGGGTGCGGGCCGAGTTCGGCTCGCCGGTGCATGACTTCCACTTCTCGGCCCCGGACTATGCGCTCCCGTCGCTGCTGGGGAGCGCCAACGTAGCGCGCGGGAATCTGGGGGTCTTCACGCTGTTCTTCTGGTTCAACCGCGCTTACCGCAGCCATCCCATGCCGCACCAAATGGAGAGTTTGTACATGGCCCACCGGATTTCCGGGCGCTCACGCGCCATGTTCTGGCCCCTGGCCTTGGCGGGCATCGTGGGGCTGCCGCTGGGCATCTGGGCCTACGCCCACCTAGCCTATCATCTGGGCGCGGGCATGAAGTTCATCAACGGCTATGGGTACGGGCAGGAGGCCTTCAACCGGCTTACGACGTGGGTGCGGGCGCCGGAGAAGGTCAACTGGCCCCGGATAGCAGCCTCCGGGCTGGGGCTGGCGGCGTGCTTCGTGCTGCTGGGGCTGCGGTCGCGCTTCATGTGGTGGCCCTTCCACCCCGTCGGATACGCCATTGCCGGCAGTTGGTCCATCAACCTGACCTGGATGCCGATGCTGATCAGTTGGCTGTGCAAGGTGACGATCATGCGCTACGGGGGCCTGAGCGCCTATCGCAAGGCCGTGCCGTTCTTCTATGGGCTGGTGATGGGCGAGGTGGTGGTGGGCTGCGGCTGGAGCCTGCTGGGCGTGGCGCTCAAGAGGGAGATGTGGTCGTTCTGGGGCGGGTAGCCAGCCGGGCCCGCAGATGGCGGAGTGCTGCACCTGCTGGCGGCGCTCACACGTCTTACCTTGTGGGGGATCGGCAACCCCTGGTCAGACCTCGGCTCTCGAGCACGCGGGAGGTTTTGCCTCGGCCATGCAGGAGACATTCACGCTGGTACGCAGGAGTGCTATAATGTTGTCCCCAGCAGATGCGGGAAGGAGTGCCTGGGGGACCCTGGGCGTGCGATGAATCTACAAGAGGACCTACCGCAGGAGATCTTAGACCGGCTTCCCGAGGACGGTCGCAAGGAAATCAAGATCTCGGTGGCCGCCGACTTGGACCGGCGGATGCGCTTTGGCAAGCGCTGGCTGGTGGTCACTGACCACCGGCTGCTGGTTTTCTCCGAGGGTGAGCCGAAGCAGGCGCCGGACGTGGACCTGCCTCTCGACGAGGTGAAAGAGGCGAAGGCGGAGGGGATGGTGGGCGGCGGGCTGCTCAACGTGCTCCGCGACGTTGATGTGACAGAGGCCGTGCACTACACCAGCGCGCGCTCCCGGCTGTTCAACGAGGTGGCGCGCAACATCAACGAACTGGTGAAAGAGGGGCGGCTGCGGCCGGTGCGCGAGGACGAGGAGGACGCCACGCGCTGCAAGACCTGCGGGCTGGTGCTGCCCTCCTGGTCGGGAGGCACGTGTCCCCGGTGCCTACCCAAGTCGCGGTTGATACGCCGGCTGTGGCGCCACTCGCTGCCTTACTGGCCAGGGCTGCTGTTCGCCGGCATGCTGCTGGGCATCTCGGTGCCAGCGGATTTGGCGGGCCCCTGGATCACGCGTCACGTTATAGACGACGTCTTGGTGCCCAAGGGGCCGCCGCTGCTGCTGGCCAAGTGGTGCTTGGTCATGGTGGTCGCCTTCGTTGCTTCGTTCGGCGTGGGCGCGCTGCAGCAGTGGATCATGATCGGCGTGGGCCACAAGGTCGTTTACGACATCCGCATGAGCCTCTACCAGGCGATGCAGCGGCTGCGCCTGCGCTTCTACGACAAGCACCAGACTGGCCAGGTCATGTCCCGCATGACGCGCGACACGGACTGGGTGGAGTGGCTGGCGGTGGAGATCTTCCCCTGGCTGCTGACCTCGGCGCTGCAGGTTGTTGGCGTGCTGCTCGTGATGTTCAAGATGAACTGGCGGCTGGCGTGCCTGGTGCTGCTGCCCACGCCTCTGATTCCGCTCTTCGCGGTTACCTTGCGGCGGCGCCTGCGTGCGCTTTGGCACCGTGTGGGGCGGCGTTGGGATGAGATGACGGCAGTGCTCGCCGACTCCATCCCCGGAATCAAGATAGTGAAGGCGTTCGCGCAGGAGGAGCGGGAGGTGAAGCGTTTCGACCGGGCCGCACACAACGTGCGGGGCGCGCACGTGAGCGCGGGGCGCACCTGGGTGGTCATCCACCCCGTAGGGCACTTCATCCTGTTCCTCGGCATGTTGCTGGTGTGGTGGACCGGCGGCGTGTGGACGCTGGGCTCGAAGTACGGCGTGACCTTAGGCATCCTGACGGCCTTCGCCCAGTATCTGGGCAGCCTCTACGGTCAGTTGCAGGGGGTCATCCGCGCGTGGGAGGCCACCATCCGCGGCCTGGCTTCCTCCGAGCGCGTGTTCGAGGTGATTGACGCCGACCGGGAGGTCTATGAGGCCGAGGACAATGTGGCGATGCCCCACATCGAGGGCGCGGTCGAGTTCGACGACGTCACCTTCGGCTATGACAAGTACGAGCCCGTGCTGCACGACATTGACCTCAAGGTGGAGCCGGGCGAGATGATCGGGTTCGTGGGGCACAGCGGCGCGGGCAAGACGACGATGATCAACCTCATCTGCCGTTTCTACGAGACGGACGAGGGCGCCATCACCATTGACGGCGTGGACGTGCGCAAGATTCGCCTGGCGGACTTGCGCCGGCAGATTGGCATCGTGCCGCAGGAGCCGTTCCTGTTCAACGGGACCATCTCGGAGAATGTCTCCTATGGCAACCCGGGCGCGGAGCGCGAGGAGATCATTGAGGCCGCACGCGCGGCCAATGCGCACGACTTCATCATGCGCATGCCGGACGGCTACGATACCATGGTGGGGGAGCGTGGTGCGCGGCTGTCCATCGGCGAGCGTCAACGGTTGATGATCGCGCGCGCCATCCTTCACAACCCGCGGATTCTCATCCTCGATGAGGCCACGGCTTCCGTGGATACGGAGACGGAGCGGCAGATACAAGAGGCGCTGCAGAGGTTGGTCGCCGGGCGCACGACCTTCGCCATCGCGCACCGCTTGTCCACGCTGCGCAACGCCAGCCGCCTGGTGGTGCTGGAGAAGGGCAAGATCGCGGAGATGGGCACGCACGACGAACTGCTCGCCCGCAAGGGCGTCTACTATCGCCTAGTGAAGATGCAGCGCGAGGTGTCGCGGACCAAGGCCGTGGACGGATAGGTGAAACGCGATGGATGAGCCGGTCAAGAAGGAGGGGGGCGACGGGAAGCCGCCCGCGCCAGTGGCGGCGGACGTGCCGCCGGATCCGGCCTGGCCCACCTTTGCCAACGCCGACGAGATCCGGCTGTTTCCGGACGATCACGGGCGCGTGCACCTGAGGTTTCAGGACCGGGTCACGTTCCCGAACGTCAAGGTGCGCCGCGCCTTTCCGCTGAGCCAGCCGCGGCGCTACCTCGGCTTTGCCGACAGCCGCGACGAGACCATCACCATTCTGCGCAATCCGAAGGGGCTAGACGCGGACAGCGCGCGCATCATCCGCGAGGAACTGCGCAAGCGCTATCTCGGCAGCGTGATCTTGGACGTCTATTCGATGAACGAGCGCTACGGGGTGAGCCACTGGAACGTGCTCACTGACCGCGGCGCCACCGAGTTCGACGTGCGCGGCCTGCGCGACAACATTCACGATCTCGGCCCCAGGCGGTTGCTGATCATTGACGTGGACGGGAATCGCTACGAGATTCCGGACTACGGCCGCCTGAGCGTGCGCGCGCGGCGGCAGATAGAACGGCTCATCTGAGCGGGCGGGTCCTCCTTCGGCGGGTAAACCAGGCGGCCCGCCCCTACGCATCGTTCGACGCGCCCCGCCTCTCGGTAGCGTGCGGGTTTAGCCCGGACGCGAGCCCGGTGGCGCGCTACGGCTTGCCTTCCAACGCGCTCACCGCGGCCAGCGCGCGCTTGAGCATCTCCGGCCCTACGTCGCGGCCGTAGAACGAGGTGCCCGTCTCATAGCCGCCGCTGTCGTAATCCTGAGGGGAGACGATGTAGCCGGCGTAGTTGTTGGCGTAGCCGACGAGCACCGGCACGCGATAACCCATCTTGCGCGCGGCTTCCTTAAACTCCAGGCCGATGCTGGTGACGACCTCTCCGGGCATGGAGGCGAAGAGGAGGTCGCCGATGCGCACGGCGGCGAAGGCGGCCTGCGTGGGGAATAGCAGGCTGAGGAAGGCAGCGCCCTTGCTGACGTCCATAGGGTATTCCTCGGCGGTGGACTCGAGGAACGCCGGAGAGAAGCACAGGGGGGGCAGGGGCTCGTTGAGGGTGACGCAGCGCAACTCCACGTCGGGCTTGACCGACGTCTGGGCCGCCTGGAGCAGGCGCTGGGCGACGGCGCGGCCGTAGGACTCGGCGCGCTGATAGTCGTCGCCATCGCCCTCCTTGACCGGGCTGACGTCGCCGGTCGCTCCTTGGCAGTAGAGGGCCACCGCGCCAGGCACCGCTTCTTCGAGCGCGCGCGCCATGGCGCCGGGCCAGTCGCCGCAGACCTCGAAATCGGTGGAGTCCATGAAGGTGCCGTGGGCGGCGAAGTCAACGACGAGGGCGAGCGTTCTGCCCTGCTGGTGGGCGATGCGCACGACCGCGGCGTCCGGGTCCACTAGCCCGCTGCCGCGCTCGCCCCGGCGGTTGCGGCTGAAGCCTTCGAGGCGGATGACCTGGGAGCCGACCTGGACGGGCTGCAGGTGGTGAAAGGCCTGTCGCACCGCCTGCTCCATCCTCTGCAGCAGCCACTGGTACCAGAAGTCGTTGTACCGGCCGAAGGCTTGAGGCAGGACATCGCCGTTCTTGTGAATGTTCTCGGGGGCGCCGTGGGAGTGGCTGGCGCACATCAGTAGGCCTTGGTCGAGGTGGAGGTCTGCGAGTTCGTGCAGCAGGTCATCGCGCATGGTAGGTGCCACGCAGAGGAGGTCCAAAGAGAGCAAGGCGAAACGCTGGCTGCCCTGCTGGAGCGCCAGCGCGCGAGCAAAGAGGCGGTCATGCACGCCCGTGGCCGGTTTGCCCTGGCGGTCGCCGTAGCCGCCGAGAGAGACGGTGATCCACTGCAGGTCGGGGGTGATGTCCACGGCGGCGGCTCCGCCCATCAGGGGAGCGCCGGTGACTGCCAAGAGTCCTATGGTTGCGATGAGCATTTCTTCCTCCCTGGCGCGTTGATGGCTGCCCCCATATTCTCCGTACCGCCGCTCACGCGCAACCCTCCACCAATTGGACACTTTGGTGCCTGGCACCAGACTGTCCAAGTATGGAGGGGAGGTTGCAAAAGGGCGCGAGCGGGGGCATATTGGCGGGCGGCTTGGTCCGGAGGTGAGTTCCCAGGTGAAAGGCTGCGAGCAGCGGGTGGAGGCCGAGGTGGTGGTTGTTGGGGGCGGGATGGCGGGTGTCTGCGCGGCGCTCGCGGCGGCGCGTCACGGCGCCAAGACGGCGCTGGTGCAAGACCGGCCGGCCCTGGGCGGCAGTTCCAGCAGTGAGATTCGCGTGCACGTTTCGGGAGCGGACCACACCGGCACCAGGCCGAACGCGCGCGAAAGCGGCATTCTCGAGGAGTTGCGCCTCGAGAACCAGGTGCGCAACCCGCAGCGCTGCGCCTCCCTTTGGGACTTGCTGCTTTGGGAGTGGGCGGCGCGGGAGCCGTGCCTGCGCCTGTACCTGAACACCTACGTGCACGAGGTCGAGGCCGAGGGGCAGCGCATCGTCGCCGCGCGCGGGGTGCAGGTCACCACCGAGCGCCGCTTCCGCTTTGAGGGCAAGTTCTTCATTGACTGCACCGGCGACGGTTCGCTGGGCGCTGCGGCAGGGGCCGACTACCGTGTGGGCCGGGAAGGAAGAGCGGAGTTCGGCGAGACGTGCGCGCCGGAGTTGCCGGACAACTACACCTTGGGGAGCAGCCTGCTGTTTCAGACTCGCGACGTCGGCCATCCGGCGCCTTTCGAGCCCCCGCCCTGGGCCTACGACTTCCCCGAGGACTCCTGCTTCGGGCCGCGCCGCCTGCCGCACAAGACCAGCCAGGGGTTCTGGTGGGTGGAGTGGGGTGGCGTGCTCGACACCATCGGCGACGACGAGGCCATCCGCGATGAGTTGCTGAAGATCCTCTTCGGGCTGTGGGACCACATCAAGAACCACGGCGACCACGGCGCGGAGAACCTGGTGCTCGACTGGGTGGGCGTGCTGCCCGGCAAGCGGGAGTCACGGCGGCTGACGGGCGATCACATTCTCACCGAGCACGATCTGATGCAGTCGCGGCATTTCGAGGACGCGGCGGCCTACGGTGGCTGGCCGATTGATCTGCACCCTCCCATGGGCTTCTACGATAAGCAGCCGCCTTGCATATTCCTCAAGATGGAGGACCTCTACTCCATTCCCCTCAGGTCCCTGCACTCGCGCAACGTGGGCAACCTCTTCTTCGCGGGGCGCAATATCAGCGCGAGCCACGCCGCCATGGGCTCCACGCGCGTGATGGGGACGGGCGCGGTGATGGGACAGGCGGTGGGGACGGCGGCGGCGCTCTGCTGCCAACTCGGATGCCTGCCGCGGCAACTGTATCCCACTCACGTCAAGAGGCTGCAGCAGACACTGCTCAAAGACGATTGCTTCATTCCCGGCTGCGGCAACGAGGACGAGAGCGATCTGGCGCGGCGGGCCGCGGCGACCGCGTCCTCGGCGGAGGACGGGTGTGGGCCGGAGCAGGTGCTGAGCGGGGTGGCGCGCTCGCGCGGCGCGGCCAGCCATATGTGGAGGTCGGTGCCAGGCTCGCTGTTCCCTCAGTGGCTGCAACTGGGGTGGGCGGCGCCGGTAGTGGTGGACAGCATCTACTTGACCTTCGACACGGGACTGAGCCGATGGCTCACGCTGACTCAGGACGATGCCCATCACAACAAGATGATCGCGGGGCCGCAGCCGGAATGCCTGCGCGACTACCGCTTGATCGCGTTGACCGAGGCCGGCGAAGAGGCGCTGGCCGAGGTGCGCGGGAACTACCAGAGGCGGCGCGTGCACCGCTTTCCGGCGAAGACCATGAAGGCGCTGCGGCTAGTGGTGGAGGCGACGAACGGCGACCCCGGTGCGCGTGTCTTCGAGGTAAGGGCGTACCGCGAGGGCCAGGGCTAGCGCGGGGGACGCTTGCGCTCCGGCCCTGGTGGTTCCCCGAACCGCATGTACTCGAGGGCGATCTGCGCGGCGGGGATGCCGGTGAGGCCGGCGAGGCGGTTGAAAACGCGGGCGAGGCGCCGCTGTACCGTCTCGGGATCGCCGCCTTGCTGCTCGAGGTCTTGCAGCAGCGGAAAACATTCCAGAAGGAAGCGCGCGGCGGTCTGCGGGTAGCGGCTGGCGCGCTGCTGGGTGAATCTGAGGCCTAGTTGCTCGGAGAGCCCCTCCCAGGTGAGGTTGGTCTCCTCGATGACGGCTTGGCGAGGGGCTTCTCGTCCTACGCGCTCCCGCCGGGCCACGTCCATGGTTTTCTCGCGCTCCCAGGCCTCGGGCGTGGCGCCGTCTATGACGCGCAGGTTGACGTCGGAGAGTTGGGGGGAGAGGGACCTGATGATGTGGTTGAGGAGGTTGCGGTTGAAGTCCTCCATCAGGCGCGGCTTGAGGTCACTGGCCTCGGGAGCGAAGCCAACCACGAGGAAACCATCCTCGAGGGCGAGCGGTTGGGCGGCCTCTAATGAGCGCCACAGGCCGAGGTCGAAGTCGCCGCGCTTCTTCACCGCTTCCAGCACATGCTGCCACAGCACGTTGAGGTCCATTGGCGTACAGGCGCCCATTCTAGGCTGGCAGGGGCCGGGGGTCAACGGCGCGGGACGAGTGTGGGATGCTACCTTTCCTGATATACCTTGAGGGCTGATGCTGGGCACGCAGCAACCTGAGGAGCAAACGGGCACGGTGGCCGAGCGCGGCGCCGTGCCTGCGTACGTCATCCGCCCGCGCGCCTTCCTGGTCGGTGTCCTGCTCATCCCGCCGACGGCCTACTGGGTCGTGATGATGGAGTTCATCCGCTACAGCGGCCATCCCACGACCATCTCGCTCTTCTTCAACGCCATCTTCACCTTGCTGGTGCTCATGGCCGTCAACTATCCGCTGCAGCGCTGGCGGCCCGCCTGGGCGCTGAGCCAGGCGGAGTTGCTGGTCATCTACAGCATGGTCTGCATCGGCTCGAGCATTGCGGGGCACGACATGTTCCAGGTGCTGGTGCCGATTCTGGCGCAGCCGCTGGAGTCGGTCACTCCGGCCAATCGCTGGGACCAGTTGTTCTTCCACTACCTGCCTCCGGGCATGACAGTGACGGACACCGGGGCGGTGCACGGGTTCTACCGGGGGCTGACGAGCGTTTACCGTTGGCGCTATCTGCGGGCGTGGGCGCAGCCGATGCTGTGGTGGGGGGGCTTTGCCTTCGCGTTGCTGGCGGCGATGCTGTGCATCAACGCGCTGCTGCGGCGGCGATGGATGGAGGAAGAGCGCCTTTCTTACCCCATCACGGTGCTGCCGCTGCAGATAACGGAGCCGGGGGGGGCGGTTTTCCGCAGCGGCCCCATGTGGGCGGGGTTCGCGGTCGCGGCGGCGATAGACCTGCTCAACGGGCTGAGCGCGCTCCACCCCACGGTGCCTCACTTGCCCATCACGCGGGGCGAGTTTGACGCGGGGCAGTACTTCCAGCGCCCGCCGTGGGACATCTTTGGCGGAGTGGGCATCGCCTTCTACCCGTGCGTGATCGGCATCGGTCTGCTCCTGCCCAACGATCTGGTCCTGTCCTGTTGGCTGTTCTACTGGCTCTGGCAGTTCGAGCGCTTCGTGGGCCACTTGACCGGCTGGCGCGACGTTCCCGACTTCCCCTTCACTGCGGAGCAGTCTTGGGGCGCGTATGTGGCCTTGGCGCTCATTTCCTTATGGACGGGAAGACGCCACTTGAGGCACGTACTCGATGTCATCTTGGGCTTGCGCCGTGACGCGGCGATGCGGACGGAGCCGATGCACTACCGCACGGCAGCGGTAGGGCTAGTGCTCGCGGTTGGGGCGCTGGGGTGGATAGCGCACCGCTCGGGGATGGCGTGGTGGGTCGTGCCCCTCTTCTTTCTCCTATACTTTCTGGTGGTCATTGCCATCACGCGCATTCGGGCGGAGTTGGGGCCGCCGGTGCACGACTTGCACTTCATGGGGCCGGGGCTCACGTTGACCAAGATGCTGGGCACGGTACCAAGCCGGCTGCCGCCGCAGACGCTGGTTTCCTTCTCGTTCGGCTATTGGTTCAACCGCGCTTACCGCGGCCTGCCGATGGCCAATCAACTCGAGGCGTTCAAGTTGGCGCGCGAGTCGGGCTCGAGCATGAGGGCGCACGCGGCGGGCCTGTGGCTGGCGGCGTTGGTGGGGGTGCCGGCGGGCTTCTGGGCGATGCTGCACTGCTGCTACCGGTGGGGGGCCGCCACCAAGGCGGGGTTCGGCTGGGAGCCGTGGAATCGTCTGGTCGGCTGGTTGCAGAATCCCGAGTTGACCAGCAAGCCGGCGGTGGGGGCGATGGCATTGGGCTTTGCGGCGGCGGTGGGGCTAATGGCCATGCGCTTCCGCTTTGCCTGGTGGCCCCTGCATCCCGTCGGCTTCGCCATCTCCGGCAACTGGTCAATGAATCTCGTTTGGCTGCCGCTGTTCATTGCCTGGGCCATCAAGGCGGTGGTTTTCCGATACGCGGGCATGAACGGCTATCGTAGGGTGGCGCCCTTCGGGATGGGGCTGATCCTGGGGGATTTCCTGGTGGGCGGGTGGTGGTGCATCTATGGCACCATCCGAGGCGTGGCCACGTACGCGTTCTGGTATTAGCGCCGCGGGGACGCTAGCCACCGCGTTGGCACCGTGCGTGTCCGCCCAGACGGAAAGGGAGGTCGCCCCGCTGGGCGCGGGGCTCCTACCTCAAAGGCTGGCTCTTACGCGAGGGACTTGCCGAGGGTGGTGGAGACGAGTTCGCCGTGCACGACGCCTCGGCTGCTGAGGAGCAGGTCGGCGATCTTGCGCACTTGCGCCGGCTTGCCGCGCAGCACCACCACCTCGAGGCAGTGCTTGGCGTCCAGGTGCACATGCAGCGAGGACTGGATGGCGCGCAAGTGGTGGTGCTGGAGTTCGGTGAGTTGGCGCTCGAGGTCGCCACGGGTGTGGTCGTAGACGAGGGTGACGCTGCCGACGACCTCGCGGTGCCCTATCTCCCACTCGCGGCTTACCAGGTGCTGGCGCACGAGGTCGCGGATGGCCTCCGAACGGGTGTGATAGCCGCGGCGGGCGATGGTGCGGTCGAAGGCGGCGAGCAGGTCTGAGTCCATGGAGACGCCGAAGCGTTTGAGAGTGCGCGCGCTCATACAGTCGAGTGTACCACGAAAGCGCGAGTAGGGGAGTATGGCGATACGCCCCTGCCTCTCAGTTTCCTGCGAGGGGTGAGGGCTGTTGTGCTGGGGTCTCCGAGGGCTCGGCGGGGGCCTCAGGGGTGGGCGGCAGGTAGCGGCACAGGATGCGGTTGGGGCTGAAGTCAATCACCTGGTAGCGCTTCTCGGCGCTCAGCCGCCGGGCCAGGATCGCCGTCTTGGGGGCGTAGACGATGGTCAGGCTGCTGCGCTCGGTGGAGAACTGGAGCGGCTCCACCTGCTCCACCCAGCGGAGGGCGCCGAGGTAGTTCTTGAAGCGCTCGAACTCTAGCTCGCGCGGCACGCCGTCAATGTCCACCTGTATCTTGTGCTGGAGCGTGCCCATGTGCTCCTGCATCTTGGTCAGCATGTACTCTCCCACTTGCTCGAGCACGCTGCTGAGCGCCTTCTGGGCGGCGGCCTGAGGATCGAGGCCGGCGACGTTCTCGCCAAAGACATCCTTGTTGAAGAGCAGGTCGGCGGTGTCGGTCTTGACTCCGCGCACGGTCGCGCGGGCGCGGTAGCTGTAGAGCGTGTAGGAGGTGCCGAAGGGGCGGATGCCCACCGGCGTGGCCTCGGCGCGGCCCGTGATGGCGGTGCTGGCGAGGAAGCGGAGGCCGATCTCCGCGGCCTGCTGCGCGGCGCCTTTGGCGAGGGCCAGGGCGCGGTCGCGCTCCTTGATGTTCTCGAGTTGCGCGGCGTCCTTGACCTTGAAGCCGGCCTCGACCAGGCGGGTGACGATGTAGTTCTGGACGACGGGCTCCGGGCTGGGCTCGCCGTCAACGAACTCGGGGATGACTACCACGACCTCGTCCTCCGCGCAGAGGTCGCGGCGCAAGTCGGTTTCTATCTGCGGGCGCACGGAGGCGGTGATCTCGATGCGGCACAGACCGACCTCGTCCACCCAAGGCTGCTTGGTGACCAGGTAGGACTCGACGTAGCCGCCGGCGCGCGTGCGCACAAACTCGTCCACCACGATGGCTTGCTGCACCAGGGTCTCCTCGGAGACGAAGACGCCGACGACCTGCTCCACCGCGCGCTGTTTGGCGTCCTCGAGGGCTTCGTCTTGGGCGGCGGGCAGGTCGTTGTTGAGGACTGCGGCCCGGCCCTCGACGTTCTCAGCGACAATAGGAGCAGGAGCGGGCTGCTCTGCGGGTTCCTCCTGCGCCACCAGCGGGGCCGCGAACAACGCCAATGCCAGGGACCCGACGAGGAGGAGAGCGAGGTGTTCGTAGCGTCGGGGTTTACCCCCGACGCGGACCCGGGCTAGAGGCAGGGTCGCATCCCGCGCGTCGAGTCGGCTCACGTGCCATCGCCTCCGTCGCATCCTGCAATGCGAAAGACGCGTAGGGGCACGGCATGCCGTGCCCCTACGTGCTGCCGCCTCCACTGCACGCTAGTTGATGAACACCACGCTGCACTTGTCGAGGAACTTGGTGCGCTCGTTCATCGCCTTGACGAAGACGGCGTCTTCCTCGCTGATGACGAAGTAGGTCTTGATGGGGTCCTCGTCGGTGAAGCCGCGGGCCGCGACGGCCTTGATGATGAGCGGCTCGGGGCCGGCGCGCGGGGACTCCTTGGCCTTGTCGAGGTTGTGGGCCCAGCCGGCGATGCCGTACTCAATGGCGTACTCCGGCGTGACCAGCAAGGTGCCCCAGACTTCCTTGCCGTCGGGGGTGAGGATCTTGGGCGAGATGGAGGGGGAGCCGCCCAGGCCGCTGGCATTCACGATCAGGCCGGTGTAGTTCCTCACTTCTCGCACGGGCGCGGCGGGCGGTGGAGGGGGCAACTCGGCCAGCGGCTGGTAGACTTCGAACTTGGGCTGCTCAGGCGCCTTCTCGATCTCGACCACGGCCGGGGCTATCGCCTGTGAGAGCGTCCTGGGCCGAGCATCCGCCGGAGGCATGGCCGGTGGCTCAGCATCTATGCCGGGGTAGCGCGCGCCCATCTTGACGCCGACGGTGACGCGCACGATGGGCGAGCCGTCGGGGGCCCACTCGTACTGCTCGTCCACGACGCGCGCTCCCTTGATGAAACCGTCGAGGCGCATCCTCTGCTCGGAGTTCTCGGTGAGGCCGTTGCGCACAGTGATATCGGAGGTGATGTTGAAGCCGAGGATGATCTCGGCGAGTTGTCCGTAGGCGCGCACGCGGGCGGCGTCCTCCGCCATGGCGAGCGCCTGCACCGCGTTGACCGCCGCGGCCAGGTCAGCGGTGCCCAGGCCGGTGACCTGGATGTAGCCGTCCTCCCAGTTGGTGAGGGCTTCGGTTTGTGCGCCGACGGTCTTCTGCACCAGGGGCGATTCTTCCTCCTCCCACCATTCAGCGGCGCTCAAGACGCCGGCTGCTGTAAGGAGCACTACCGCGGCCGCTACCACTACCACTTTGCGCATAGACCACTCCTCCTTTTGGTCGCACAGCGTATCACGCAGGGACTGCCACTGCATCCGCGGCGTCTGCACGGGCTACTGACCGCCGGCGGGTGTCTCTTCATTCCTGTTCTCGGCTGGGGGGCCGTACTGTTGAAGCAGTTGCTGGGCGCGGAGCGCCAGTTCGTTCGCCGGGTCGGTCTCGCACTGCAGGAAGGCCTGTAGGGCCTCGCGGCCAGGCTCCAGCTGGGCGAGGGCGAGGTGCGCGGTGCCGATGTTGTAGAGCAGGGCGCACTCCTTGGGCTGGAGTTGATGGGCGCGCTGGAAAGCCTCCAAGGCTTCTTGGTAGAACCCCGCCGCCCTCTCGTTCGAGCCGAAGCCCTGGACGGCGCGGGCCTCCTCTTCCTGGCCGAGGGCGTAGCAGGCGGCGCCCAGGCCCCACCAGCCGGGCGCGAGGTCGGCCTCCCACTGGACGGCCTGCTCGAACTTCCCCCTTGCCTCCAAGGGCTCGTTGGTCAGGAGAAGTTGCTGCCCTTCCTCGATTAAGGCGCCTGCTAGGTCGCCTAGGCCCTTCGCGGAGAGGCCCGTGGTGCTGGGTATGTAGACGTACTTGCCGGCGGCCGCAGGCAGCGCGTGGACAGGCACGTCGGTGTAGAAACGGACCTGCGCTAGGCCCCAGCGGCCGGCGCCGGCAGCGCCCAGTTGGGGCACTACGCTCTTGATCACGAAGTCGTTGATGCCCAGTTGGCGGTCGAAACTGACGGGACTCTCAGTGACCAGAAGCAGCATGGTCTCCTGCCCGGGGGTGCCTTCGGCGCTGAGGTGCCAGCGAGCGCCCGCGGGAGGGATGGTGTAGGTCTGGCCGGCGACGATAGGCTCCGCCTGAGCCCAGCGGTTGGGGTAGAGGGGAGTGACCTTGCCGGCCGAGTCCACGTCGTAGAGGTGCACGTAGCCGTCGGAGTCGCTGGAGAAGGTGACGGCTACCGGCTCGCCGAAGGTGTAGGTGCTGCCCTCTCCGCGATCCACGGACACAGAGCACGTGATGGCGCGCTCGGCGGGGTCGAGGGTGCTGGTGGGATCAACGCGCGGGTCAAGGGAGGTATGGACCGCTAGCCACTCCCCGGTGAGGCCGTGGTGGAAGCGGTCGGCGAGTTGGTGCGCGAGGCGAAAAACGTCGGAGCGCTGCCCGGCGATGTCTCCCTCGACGCTGGCGGCGGCGCCGCCGACGATCTCACCCGTCTGCACCAGCACCAGGCGCGCGCGCAGGCTGATGACGGAGCCGATGAGGTCGAAGGTGCCGATGAGGACGTGGCTGGCGCCGACCATCTGGCCCAGTTGGGGTGCGGTCTTGGGGTCCACCAGGCCGGTGGCGCCGAGGCCGATCTCCTCTTCGGCCTGCTTGATCTGGGCCCGCTCGACCAGGCGCAGTTTGGGCGACGCGGCGAGGTCCTGCGTCACCGTCTCGGTGATCGCCCCCGCGAGTTCGGCGTCCGCGCCCTGGAATTGGGTGACTGCGATTACCGTCGTGGAATCCTGCGCGGCTGCGGGCGCGATCGCCAGCAGCAGGCCAAAGAGGAGCAGACCTTTCCTCAATCCACACCCCTCCGTCACACGAAGATGAATCCCGACCGCTCGGAGCAATATACCACAAACGGGCCAAAGGCCATCTTATGGGGCGGCGCCTCACGCGGCCGAGTGTGCGTTCGGGCTAAACCCGGACGCTACCGGACGGCACGGCGGTCACGAGAGGTTGACGAGGCTGGCCCGCGGCGGGTATGGGTGAGAGGCTAGGGAGTGATCGAAATGGCCGTCATGGTGCGCCGGTGGGTGCTGGCAGGGGTGGTGGCGGCGGGGCTGTTCGGAGCGGGCGCGGTTACATTCGGAGAGGAGACAGCGGTGAGTCAGCCTATCTGCCTGGGCATCTTTGGTTCCCCGCAGGACATATGGGACCGGGGTGAGACGCTGGCCGATTGGCACATCAATGCCGTTTTCGTCGGCCACGGCTCGTTGAGCACGGAGTTCATTGAGCGCTGCCACCGCGAGGGCGCGAAGGTCTACGGCGAGTTCGGGGTCTTGGTGGGCAAGGAGATCGCGGAGCAGCACCCGGAACTGTGGCCCATCGGCGTGGACGGCAAGCCGCTGGAGCCCGACGAATGGTACTTGGGGCTGTGTCCGGCGCACGAGTGGTTTGCGCAGGAGAAACTCACGGAGTTGCGTGAGATGGCGCGCGCGTACGCGGTGGACGGCGTCTGGCTGGACTTCATCCGCTGGCCTTGCCACTGGGAGGTGCTGCAGCCGCGGATTGAGGAGTCGTGTTTCTGCGATTACGCGGTGGCGCGGTTCGCAGCGGAGACAGGCTGCGAGGTGAGCGGCGACAACGTCCCCGCTCGCGCACAGTGCATACTGACAAAGTACCCGGAGGAGTGGGCGCGGTGGAAGGCTGACCAGATAATCGCGTTCTGCCGGGCGGCCAGGGACATCCTGCGGCACGAGCGGCCGGAGGCACTGCTGGGCATCTTCTCGGTGCCCTGGAGCCCGGAGAACTACGGCGACGCGATGGGCCGCATCATTGCGCAGGACTTTCGCCGGCTGGCGGCGTACGTGGACGTGTTCACTCCCATGGCCTATCACGCGATGTGCGGCTGGCCTCCGGAATGGGTGGGGGAGCACGCGGCCTACTTGGTGGAGCGCACGGGCCGGCCGGTGTGGCCGATAGTGCAGGCGACGGACGCGCCTCCGGTGAGCGCCGAGGAGTTTGCGAGGGCGATCGAGGCGGCGTTCGCGGGGGGGGCGAATGGAGTAATGCCATTCACGTTCGCCGACGTGCTCAAGAGCGAGGAGAAGGCGGCTGCACTCAAACGGCTGTATGCGACGCGGGCCGAGCGCTGATTGGGGCCGAAGGAGCCTGCTAGGCCAGCGGCGGCCGGTGCGTCGGCTAAGGTGCGGGCTCAGGAGGCGCGGGCGGCTTGGGAGGTGGCTCGACCGCTCGCGGTATGGGTCCGGCCACCTGCATGGCCGAGGCGTAGCGGGGCCAGCGCTCGCGGATGTGGGCTTGGATGTCCGCTGCTTGCTGCGGATTCTCGCGGGCGGTGCGTTGGATGACCTGGCGCAGATAGTTGCACAGGTCCTCGTGCAGCGCCTTGTCGAAGCCGAGGGCTTCTTCGGCCGCGCTCAGCAGATCATCGATGGCCTGCGCGACGTGGTGCTGCGCCAGCGTGGTGTAGGCGGCGGCCCCGGTGGCGCGCAGGGCAAGGTCGAGCGCACCGGCTCGGCGCGCCTCGGCCGCGAAGGAGCGGAGCAGCGGCTCGGCGGCCTGGGGCTCTTCGATGGCGAGGCGCCCGAGGAGGGCATCGAAGCGCCGGCGCAGAGGAGTCAGGACATCGCTGGGCGCCCAGCCGACGGCCATTCCCTTCTCGAATACCTCCGCCTCCACCTTCTGCCCGCCGCCGAACTGGTACGCCAGGGCGTCGTAGCCATAGAGGCCTTCGCTGAGCGAGGGGTGGGCCGCAAGCAGTTCGCGCAGGCGTCGGCGGGCCTGGGCGGCGCTGCGCAGATGGTTGCGGGCGGCGTGGGCCAGGCGGACGTTGTGGTAAGTGCGCGCGAGCCCCGAGGTGATCTGCAGGTCCTGCTTGAGGTCAAGAGATTGCTGGTAGTGGGCGAGGGCCTGGTCCCACTCTTGCCGGAGGCGGTAGAGGGCGCCCATATTGTTGAGGAGGAAGGCGAGGGAGTCGCGGTCGCCCACGGCGCTGAAGACGGCGCGGGCGCGGGCGAACTCGGCCTCGGCCTGCTGCAGGTCGCCGAGGTTGACGAGCACGGTGCCCAGGGAATGCCAGGCGATGGCGCGGTGGCGCGGGGAGCCGAGGGCGGCGGCGGCGCTCAGTTGCCCCTCGTAGGCTAGGCGGGCGTCGTCCCACTGCCCGGTGCGCTCGAGCATATTGCCGAGCAGGTGGTAGAGGAGGTAGCGGCTCCAGGGGCTGAGGGGGCGCTCGAGGCACCCCTCGAGGAGGGGCTGGAGGTGCCCGGCCAGCCCGTGCATCATGAGGTTGTAGGAGGCGGAGGCGAGCAACTCGAGGGCGACGTTGTGGTCGCGCGCGGCGGCGAGGTGACGGTAGGCCCGCACGGGGTCCCGATCCTCCTCCAAGGCTGCGAGCGCACGGTGGGCGAAGGGCCCCTCCCGCGAGGTGAGGCGTTCCATGACCCGGCGCACGGTGACGTTCATAGACCAGCGGCCCTGCGCCAGCGAACCGTCGAGCAAGCCGGCTTCGGCGAGGGCGGCTGCGAGCGGGGCGTTGCCGCGCAGTTGCTCGATCTGCCTCGTGGACAAGGCTCTTGGGGAACGGGCCAGGCGCGCCGCGAGGGCCGTTTCCTCTTCGGTCAGGCGTTCGGCCACCGCGCGCACGAGCGCCTCCGCGGGGTCGTCGTCGCCGGCGAAGAGTTCGGGCAGGTCAAGAATGACGGAGCGGGAGGCGAGCCCACTGAGCAGGCGGTAGCGGAGCAGGTCGGCCCCCCCCGCCTGCAGCAGCCGCGAGCGCACGGAGAGGGGCTGCTGGGCGAGCCGCGGGAGCCGGGCCATGATGGCCTCTCCGCTAGGGGGGGGCTCCGCCTCCAGGCGCCGGACGAGCCACACGGGGAGGTCGGGAGCGCCAGGCTCCGAGGTTATGGTGACGATGCGGCTGAGCGCACCGGGGCGGGTGCAGGCGCCGGCCATTCGATAGACCGCGATGGCTGCTGGGCTGTCGGTAGGCCCGAGGGCTTCGAGGTGATCGAAAACGATAAGATAAGGTCTGGCTTGCAGCGCGGCAGCCAGCGACTCGAGAACGCGATTGAGGGGCAAGCCGTAGAAGCAGAGCTCGCGCAGCGGCTCGGGCTGGCCGTTCGCAGCCAAGAAGCGACAGAGCTCGGCCGCGAGCAGCGCCGGGTCGTCATCGGGGCGCAGGGAGCGGTGGTAAACGGCCTCCCAGGGGCGGACGGCCTGAGCGGCAAGCAGCATGCGCGCCCAGCGGGCGGTCGAGCCCGTGTGGGGGGCAGCCTGGTAGTGGATGGCGGGCAGGTTGCTGGTTGCGACGGCCTCGGCGAGGCGGGCGGGGACATCGGGGTCGAGGAGGAAAGGCTCCGGGACGACTACTTCCTCGAGGCGGTCGAGGCGCTGGGTGCCCGCCAGCGGGAGCAGGGGCACGTCGGGTACCTTCTCCTCGCGAGGGGCGGGTTCCAGGACCTCTTCCACTGGGAGCGTGGGCGGGGCGGGCGGTCGCTCTGGCTTGGGCTTGGGCGCGGGCTTGGGCTCAATGATCTCCGGCTTGCGGACGACTTCGCCCCAGGGTGTTTCTTCGCGCGCCGGCGGTTCGGGCACGCGCACGGGACGCGACCGACGCGGGGGTCGAATCTGGCCGGTGAGCATGAGTACCAGTAGGAAGCCTGCATAGGAGACGCCGGTGAGCAGGAGCCAGTCGCGGTCCGGGCTTAGGCCTGCCCAAAGCATGCCGGCCACAAATGCCACGCAGGCGCCTGCCGACGCCAACACGAAGGCCTCGCCTGGTGGTAGGCGCTCAGGCAGCACTGTTGAGACTCCCTGGTGAGCCGCGCAGCCGCGCGCTCGAACGGTTCAATCTCGCTGCGCCCCCACACGTGGCCCGAGTGTCAGTCGAGGCGGCGGCAACGGAGGTCATCTTACTTCTTTGAAGGCTTGGTCCAGCAAGACAATGCAGGAGGCCATTTCGGCGCGGAAGGCGTGGAAGGAGTCGGCCGGCAATCGTCGCAACGCCTCCTCGGGGTCGCCCGTGACCAGGGAGTGGATGAGGGCGAGTGCGTTCGAGCCTCTGGCCGCGGCGTGAGTGAGGCTTGGGGGAAGCGTTGTGCCCTTCTTGCGCATTTCAGCGAGCAAGCGCTGCGCGCGCGCGACTCTTTCTTGGAGGGTTTGCAGGAAGCGCAGGTCCTGTACCCCTTCACGGCAGGCCTCCCAGGCGAGGGTCGGTATTGGCCCGTCGGCGCCGAGACGGATCAGCCCCGCCGGAGGGCCGTTCTCCTGGGCGCTTTCATACGAGTAGGCCACCACGCCGTCGAATGGAGACGCCCAGAGGAAGAGGCCGCACAAGAGTCGGTTCCTGAGCGGGGAGCCGCGCGTGGCGTCCCACCAGTAGTACCAGGCTCGGCGTTCCGCAGGCGGCGCGGAACGGCCAACCTCGACGAAGCCGCCCAACTCTTCGCCGAAGGCGAGCACCTCGGCCCAGGGACTGGAGGGCGGCGAGGCGGCTTGCAGGAGCGTGGCGATGGTCCCCGCTCCCGTGCTGGCCACCTTGGCGGCCATCTTGTCAAGGCGCTCGGCCTCCAGCGGGTCCTGCGCGAAGGGCGGCACGGGCAGCAGCATGGGGGGCTCCGCCGGGCCATTCTCGGCTAGCCAGGAGATCATCTCTTGCACGCCGGCGCCGCCGCTGTAGGGAACCGGTCCGGTGAGCCGCTCCTGGCGGCGAAGGGAAAGCGCGGCGGCGACCTCCTCGGGGCTCTCACGCAGCATGCCCTGGGTGAACCCGTGGCACGCAATGTCCTGCAGGCATGCCTGGTAGGTCATTAGGGCGAGCGGGCGGCCGTTCCCTTCGCTGCTGAGCGAATAGGGGAAGTCCACGACGAGGTTTCTGTCGAGAGGCTGCAAGTCGAAGGGGACGACTCGGACTTCGACGGGCAAGGACGCCTTGGGGCCGTTCTCGGGTCCGGCGGTGATGAGGCTGAGGTAAACACCTGGCGTGGCTGGGCGGGGCACATTCACGGTCAGGTAGAACTGCTTGGTCGCGCCCGCGGGGGCGGTGGTGGCGGCTTGCGGGCCGGAGCCGCGCACTGCCTCCGGTGCCTCGGGCGCGGCGCGGTCGTCTTTGACGAGTAACGCGGCCATGGGGTCGTCGTTGGGCGTCGGCGTTCGCACGACGCGCATATCGAGCGTTCGTGGCGCCAGGGTGTTAAGCGCGGAGCGCAACTCAGTGCACTCGACGACCACTTCATCGAGCGCCTCCCCGCTGAGCAGGCAAAAGGAGCCGGAGGCGCTTTGGCCGGGGACGGCAAGGATGCGCAGCGAGGGGCCGACCTGAGAGGGCTCAGGCCAGGCTTGGGGATCGAGCGGCGAGAAAGGCACGGTTGGCCATAGCAGGTGCTTGCGCTCCATCTTGCCGGCGGTCAATTCACGCGGCGCGTAGGAGGCGATGATGGCGCACTGGATGCCGAGGGCGCGCACCTGCTCTTCGGCGCTGGCGACGGCAGCGCGCGCCTCTTCGTAGGCGGTGCTGGTGGGCGGGCCGGGCTGGTCGAGGAGAGCCCCTGCGTTGCGCAACGCCTGGCGGACCTTGAGTATGCGCTCAAGCAGTCCGGGAATCTCCTCGAGATTGCTGACGACGCCCAGTAGGAACTCTTCACAGGCGCCGAGTTCGCGCAGGGCTTGCTCGACTCGAGGGCGCAAGAAGGTGGGGCGCAGAGGGATATCGGCAAAAACGGGAAGGTCGGCATCGCTGCCTTCCTGCCAGAGGGCGAGCGTGGCGCGGTTGCCGCGGGCCGCCTGGGCAGGCAGCGTCACGGGAAGGAAGGCTTCGGCGGTCGGCGCGAGAGTGAGGAGAGGACCCTCCACTTCCTTGAGAGGGGGTGCGATCCAGCCTTTGCCCGCAATGCGCACCGTTTGACTGCTGCGGTTGCGCAGGCGCAGGGTCGCTTGCGCGGGCCGGCAGAGGTCCCCCAATCCATCCTCTATGCGGAGTTCGCAGACGGCGACACCCTCTTTGACGAACTTGGCCTCGGCGAGGCGCCAGGGCTCGTAGGGAGCGCGGCGCATGTAGGGCCAGGCGCTGCGTTCGCGGGCGGCCCGTTGGAAGCGCAGCGCGGCAATGCGCCAGGCGGCGTCGGGCGTAGGGGGGGCGCCGAGGTCGGCCCAAGCGATGCTCAGTTCCGCTTGCCAGCCTCTGTCGGTCTTCGCCACGGCGCTGCGCAGCGAGGCCGCATCCCAGGCATTCGCGGGCCCGAAGCCGAGCGCGTCGTAGACCACGTTGCCGGCAGTCACGACAATGTGCACCGGCCTGTCGGCGCCCGGCGGAAGGAGCACCAGGCCTATAGAGTCGTCACCGAGGGCTTCGGCGGCGTCCCGCTGCTTGACGCGGGCGACCGGAGCAGTCTGCTGTTGGCAGAGGAACGAGGCGTAGAGGGCCTGCTCGTCCCAGGCAAGGCGGCAGACGGTCTGCTCGCTCGCTCGCGCGGCGCCGCCTTCAGCGACGAACGGAGCCAGCACTGCGGCGTTCGGCCAGCACGCGTCGGCGAGGTCGCCGTCCACGACAGGGGCCTGCTCGGCAGGCAGCACGGTCACGCGGCTGGTGGTCGGGAGGGCCGGGTCGGCCGCGCGGGCGGGCAGGACAGAGAGCGTTAGTGCGAGCGCCAGTGCTAGCAGCAGAGGCGCGCTGAGTTTGGATTGCTGCTGATGGTGACGGACAGCCGCTATCAATCCAGACTTCCTCCCCTCATTCCCCGCCTGAGATGGGCTGATACCGATGGGGACCGGCATCGCATTGCCTTGCACCGCGAGCATAATTGGGCGGGGTGGTACTGTCAACGGGCGAGGGCCGCACGCACGCGGCGCCGCGGGGCGGTTAGCCTTTTGACAGTCGGGGTAGGGGCCTGTAGCCTGCGCGGCTCCGGAGGTGCGTTTGCGATGACCAGCGACAAGACCTTGGGCGGCGCGGCTATCGGCCTGGGGGTTGGGTGGTCGCATCTGGCGGCGTATGGGCAGGCGCCTGGGATGAAGGCGGTGGCCGCGTGCGACGTGAACGAGACGCTGCTGGCGCGCGCGAAGGAGGAATTCGGGCTCGCCCAGGTCTATACCGACTATAGGCGGCTGCTGGACGACCCCGAGGTGCACGTCGTTTCGATATGCACACCCGACCACCTGCATGCCGAGCACGCGCTGGCCGCGCTCGAGGCCGGCAAACACGTTCTGGTGGAGAAGCCGATGTGCGTCTCGGTGGAGGAGGCGGAGGCGCTGGTCAAGAAGGTAAGAGCGACGGGCCTCAAGTTGGGCGTCGGGAACGTGCTGCGTTTCTGGCCGCAGTTCGTGGCGGCGCGGAAGTTGGTCGCCGACGGGCGGGTAGGCGAGTTGTTCCACGTCGAGGGCGACTACATTCACGAGTGCAGGGAGGTCTATGCGCGCACGCCCTGGCGCTCCGACCCGCGGCACCCGCAGTGCATCGTGCTAGGGGGGGCGGTGCATCCCTTGGACCTGATGCGCTGGGTTGCCGGTGAGGTGGAGGAGGTGTTTGCGTACTCGAATCACAAGGCGCTGCCGTGGTTTGGGCTGCGGGACAACTATGTGTCGGTGCTGAGGTTCAAGTCCGGGGTCACGGGCAAGTGTCAGGTGAGTACGGGGGTGCAACTCCGGCCGCATCAGAAGTTAGGGCTTCTGGCTTACGGGGCGCAGGGCAGCGTGTGGACGGACATCAACGAGCCGCAAGTGTACCTCTATGTGGCGGATGAGGTGCCGCACCAGAATCGCTACGCGACGATTCCGGTGGAGCCGCAGGCGGGGAAGCCGATTCAGGGGGAGATTGCGCAGTTGGCGGCGGCGATACGGGGCGAGGGGGAGCCGATGCCGGACGTGGTGGACGGAGCGAGGACGGTGGCGGTGTGCTGCGCGATCGTAGAGTCGGCTGGAACCGGCCAGGCCGTCAAAGTGCGGACGGAGTTCTAGGGCGAGCGCCCTCCTCCGGCGGGCAAGCGAGGTACACGTGCCGCCCCTACGGCGCGGCGCCCGAGGGCGCCGTTTGGGGTCGCACCCGAGGGCGCTCCTAGAGGCGGGCGACCGCACCGCGTCGCCCCTGCGGTGGGCAACCACGCGCCTTAGGCGGGCCCCTACGACCTCACGCCTGGCGGCGGCGAGAGGTGGTACGGAAAAGAGCCCCCCGCGGTGAGCAGGGGGCTCTTCCGGTGACTGCCTGGATTGGAAGGCAGCCTAAACCCGTTAGGTTGCGGACTACCCTCCCCAATCACCTCGACCGTCGTGTCTATGCACTCTGCATCACCCCCTTCTTGGTCTATCAACTATCTTACCACACTCTGAAAGTATAGTTAACTGTTTCCTGGGAAGATTGGGACTTGGGGGTTGGGTTGACGGGGGGCGGGGTGGGGCATATAAGCGAGCGGCAGTGAGTGTTCTTGGCGGAAGAGACCAACGAGCCCGGTTCAGGTGAGGAGGAGTGGCGGCGCGGCATGCGCCGGGCCATTTGGGAGGGGGCATTGTGCGCCGTTTGGGGCACGTTGGTGGGCGGGCAGTTCCTTACCGGGCTTGCGCTGGCGTACGGCGCGGGCGACATCCAGATAGGTTACCTAGCGGCCATCCCGTCCTTCACCGGGCTGATGCAGTTGCCGGCGGCCGCGGTGTTGGAGCGTTTCGGCGGGCAGAGGCGCATCACGTTGTGGGCCGCGGGCACCGCCCGCACGGCATGGATACTGGCGCTGCTGGCGCCGGTGCTGGCCGCGGGAGCGGCTCGGTCGCAAGGTGTAGTGCTGCTCATGGCGATTCAAGCCGTCTCGGGCGTCGCGATGGCGGTGACCTCGGTTTCCTGGTTGTCGTGGCTGGGCAACCTGATACCGCCGTCGGAGCGGGGGACACAGATTGGGCGGCGCAGCAGCCTCTATTCCGTCGGCGGAATCGTGGCGCTGCTGGCGGGCGGTTGGTTCGTAGACTGGTGGAAGGCGCAGAACGGGGAGAGTAGCCCGAGCGGCTTCCTGATTCTGTTCACGGCGGCGGTGATCGTGGGAGCCACGGGCATCGTGGTGCTGGCGGGGATGCCGGACGCCACGGGGCGGAAGGCGCGGTCGGGGCGGCGGCTGTTGGTTCTGCTGCGGCGCCCGTGGAAGGACCCGAACTTCCTTCGCTTCGCCGGCTACTTGGGTTTCCGGGTTTTCGCCACCATGTTCTCGGGGCCGTTCTTTGTCGTGTACCAACTCAAGCGGCTGAGGATGAGCCACTCGGAGATTGCGGTTTACCAGTCTATCCAGAACGCCACCAACGCCCTGGCGCTGCAGTTCTGGGGCAAACTGAGCGACCGCTACGGCAGCCGTCCGGTGGTGATTCTGTGTCTATTGGGAATAGCGGTGCTGCCGGTGATGTGGCTGTTTACGGAGCCGGGCCACTACCGCATCGTGCCCGTGGTCTTTTTCCTCGGGGGGTTGACCTGGGCAGGGGTATCCATTGGGGAGACGAACCTGTGGCTGAAGTTGGCGCCGCGGGGGCGCAACGCGACCTACATCGCGCTTTTCGCAACGGTATCAAACCTGGCGGGGACGCTGGCGCCGCTCGCGGGGGGGGCGGTGAGCGAGGCGGCGCAGGGCCTGCACTTCCACTTGGGGCCGGTGCTGCTGAACCATTTCAAGTTGCTGTTCCTATGTTCCGCGATAATGCGGGCACTTTCGGTGTTCGTCATCCGGCCGTTGCGGGAGGAGAAGGAACTTGGGGTGCGGCGGCTGGTGAGCGCGCTGATGCACCCGCGGGTGCCGAGCCCGGCGCTGATGCTGCAGTACCTGGGGCTGTCGCTGGGCGGCAGCAGGCTGGCAGCTGAGGACAGGGTGCCGCCGGCGACGGCGGGTGGCGCGGCGGGAGAGGATGAGAACGGCAACGCGAACGGCGCGGCCTGCGACAGCGAGGAGTGCCAGGAGGCTAGGCGATGAGGCTGTCGTACCGGCCGTCGCCGGACTTCGCGCGGCTGCGCTGCGTACTACTGTGCGAGGGGCAGCCGGACCGGGTGCCGGTGATGGAACTGCACGTGGACCGGCCAATGAAGGAGGCGTTCCTGGGGAGAAGCATTGCGGACGACCCGGTGGCGGGGGAAGTGCAGTTCTGGTACCAGGCCGGTTACGACTACGTCGAGGTGTGGCCGAGTTACGCGTTCCCCCGGCCGATGCTGGAGGCGCGGGACACGGCTCCGCTGGGCTCAGGCGTGCGCGCCTGGCAGCCGGAACGGGATGGTGTGATACGGGATTGGGAGGATGTGGAGAAGTACTCTTGGGCGAAGGTGTCGGACCTGGACTTCTCGGCGATGGAGCGGGCGGCGAAGTTGGCGCCGGAGGGGATGATGTTGATTCCGAACACGGCGGGCATCTTCGAGCACGCCTCGTGGCTGATGGGGGTGGAGTCGTTCTGCTACGCGCTGGTGGACCGGCGAGATCTGGTAGCAGAGGTGTTCCAGCGGGTGGGACAGTTCATCCTGGGGATGCACGCGAGTTTCGCGGAGATGGAACGGGTGGGGGCGCTGTGGCTGGGCGATGATCTGGGGTTCAACACGGGGACGTTCATCAGCCCGGCGGACCTGCGGGAGTTCGTTTTTCCTTGGCACAAGCGCACTGCCGAGGTGGCGCACGCGCACGGGCTGCCGTTCCTGTTGCACTCGTGCGGCAACCTGAAGCAGGTGCTGCCGGACTTGGTGGACGGCGTAGGTATCAACGCGCTGCACGCGCTCCCGCCGGGGATCTACGACATCGAGGAACTCAAGGCGCAGTACGGCGGGCGGCTGGCGCTGATAGGAAATGTGGACGTGGACCTGCTGGCGCGCGGCAGGCCGGAGGAAGTGCGGCGGTGGGTGAGGAATCTGATTGAGCGGGCGGGGCCTGGCGGGGGGCTGGCGGTGGGTTCGACGAACAGCATCACCAACTACTGCAAGTTGGAGAACTACGTAGCGATGCTGGAGGAAGTGCGCGCCGTAGGCACGTATCCCCTGGGCTGAAAGGCGGACGGGGAGAGCGTAGGAGCGGCGTTGGGGGCGGGCGCGGCACGGTTCGCCCTTAGGGCGTGGGCGTCCGAGGCCGATAACGAGGGCGGTCCTTGGCAAGGTGCTCGGCACCGGAACGTGACGTTGGTGGCATTGAACGAAGACGAGGCACGGTCGCTACGGCACTGGCTGGGAGTCTGTACTGACTTGGCGGAGCGGGGGCGGCGGGCCGTTCGCGCGGGCGACGGCGCGGTGCTGGGAGAGTTGCTGCGTAGGCGGGAGTTGGCCTTGGAGCAATTGGCGCGGGCCGTTGGGGAGCACTTGGGCCGCGGGCCCATGGATTGCGGTGTGGACCTCGGGCGCGCGGCTGAGGAGGCGCTAAAGGCGGACGCGGGGCTTGTGGACGCCTGCGCGGAGTGTGGTTTGGCGAGGCGAGGGCGCCCGTATGCCAGGCGTGCAGCCGGGGGGCAGATGCCGGGGGCCGGCGCCGAGTGGCGCGCTTGAGCGTCATCGCTGCTTAGGGGAGGGAACGTGATGGCCTGGACTGCAGTTGCCCCGAGACCGGTAGCATCTGAGCGACAGGTTGCGCGGTGGAGGGCACGGCGAGCCGGTATTGGACACGAGGCATGGCCGGCGGGGCGAATCACGGGAGAGTTGCGGGTGGCGAGCGATCCGGGCGAGGGGCTGCTGGCGCCGGGGGTGCGCTCGGGCGTGGTGGTCTGCGCCTATCAGCCTGTGGAGCGCGCGGGAGCCATGATGCACCTGGCGGTACCCGTGGAGGGCGCTGAGTCGGCACTGGCAGGGGCTGAGGGGCGGGCGGTCACGGAGATGGTGGTGCGGGGGCTGACCGACGCGGGGTGGTGCCTGAGCGGTGCGAGGGCGGCGGTGATCGCCTGCGTGCCCGACGAGGCGATGGAGAGGCAATCGCGACGCCCACTGGCGCGGGTCTTGGGAACGAGGATATCGCTGGCTCTTCGCAGGGCGGGGGCCAGGGCGCGCTTGCTCGAGATACCGGGCGGGCGTGACAAGTCGGTGTTTCTGACGCTCGCGCACGGCGAGGTCAACTTGCTGCACGCCGGCGGCGCGACGTGTCTCGCGCGCCTGATTGAATGGGTCGGGCGCCGGCCCGTGCCGCCGTGACGCTCTTGGCGGGTGGAGTACTTGGGCAAGCGGCCGCCGCTTTGTCCACAGGGAGCAGGCCCAAATGCCGCTCGGAGTGATTGCGCCTGAGGTGACTGCGCTGCGCCGGGCCGAGCGCCTGCTGAAGGGCGCAAAGGACGTGCCCAGTCTGCCGGCAGCAACGCTGCGGGTGCTGGCGATGCTGCGGGATCCGGACACGAGCGCCGCGAGGATCGCGCAAGTGGTGACGACGGATCCCGGGCTAACGGCGAGGTTGCTGTGCCTGGCCAATTCCGCCTACTACGGTTATGCACGCCGGATCGCGACGGTGACCGAGGCAGCGGTGCTATTGGGGTCCGACGCACTGCGGAGTGTGGTACTGACGGCGAGCGCGCGAGCGACGCTGAGCCAGCCATTGCGCGGTTACGGCTGCTCGCAAGAGGGACTGTGGCGGCACTCGGTCTGGACCGCGACTGCGGCGCGGCTGCTTGAGGCGCGGGTGCGGCCCGCGCTGGCGGAGCAGGCTTTCGTGGCGGGGCTGCTGCACGACGTAGGGAAGATTGTGATCGCGGCCAACCACGGGGAGCAGTTCGTTAGCATCTGCCGCAAGGTGGAGCGCGAGGGGAAATCGTTCGCGGAGGCGGAGGCGGAGGTGCTGGGATGCTCGCACGCGGAGATCGGGGGCGTGCTGGCGCAGCAGTGGCGCTTGCCGGAGTCTCTGGCGGAGGCGGTGACCTACCACCACGCGCCCGCGGCAGCGGAGGTGGACGTGGCCCTGGCGGCGGCGGTACAAGTGGCGGATGCGTTGGTGCTGTCGCTGGGGGTGGGCGCGGTTCCGGAGGTTCGGGCGCGGGAGATATCGGAGAGTGCGCTGCCTTTGGCTCGCGTGCCAGCTGCGGTGTTGCTGTCGGTGCGGGAGGAGGTGCCGCAGTCGGCTGCTGAGTTGGAGCGGCTGGTGGAGGAGTGATTGGGGCCCAGGGCGCCGGCGAGGGCCTTCGCAGGCCGAGGCAACGAGGCGGTCAGCGAAGAGTGCGGGATGGGTGTGCGACACGGGGGGGGCGGAATAGTTATCCACAATTTCCCGCAGGCCGGTAAGGGTGGGGGGCGCGGCCTATAATCCCTCGCTGCGGCGAGAGCGGAATCTTGGAGTGAGGGGAAGCAGGTAGTACGGCCGCCGCTCGCTGGGCAAGGATGAAAGGGCGGGAGCGGCCGGGGCTGCGAAGGTGAGAGTGGATCCTTCGCCGGTGAGGCAGGAAGATGAACAGCGGCCTACTTGCAGAACGGACAACACGGGCGTTGCGCTATGTGCTCGACTACACGGCGGCGCGCCAAAGGGCGCTAGCCCACAACCTGGCGAATGTGGATACCCCGGCGTTCAAACGTTTCGACGTGATGTTTGGGTTGGCTCTGGCGGAGGAGCGTGGGGGCGGGGTGGCGCGCACGCACCCGGCGCACCTGACCGGCTCATCGCCGTCGGCGGGCTCAGCGCCCGCGCTTTACCGCGAGATGGAGACGAGTGCGAGGGCGGACGAGAACAACGTTGAGGCGGAGGTGGAGTCGGTGCGCTTGGCCGCGAACGCGCTACTGGCGGAGGTGGCGGGGCGGCTGCTGGCCAAGCGCATTCAAGTGCTGCGCGCGGTCATCACGGAAGGGAGGCAAACGGCATGAGCGTGTTCGACACCATGGCGGTCAGCGCCTCAGGGCTCACGGCCCAGCGTCTGCGGCTGGACCTGATCGCGGGCAACCTGGCGAACGTGCAAAGCACGCGCTCGTCGGACGGGGGGCCATATCGCCGCAGGGTTCCGGTCTTCGAGGCGCGCGAGGCGGCGCTGGCCGAGACGGGCAGTCCCCTGGTCGGCGGAGTGCAGGTGGTGGCGGTGCTTTCGGATGCCGGGCCGCCGAGGCTGGTGTACGACCCGGGTCATCCGGACGCCGACGGCTCGGGGTACGTGGCCTATCCCAATATCGAGCCGGTGATGGAGATGGCGGATCTGATCTCGTGCACGCGTTCGTACGAGGCCAACCTGGCGTGCCTGAGTGGGACCAAGCGGATGGCGAAGTTGGCCTTGGACCTTGTGGTTTAGACGGGGGTGGTGGCGATGCGGGTAGAGGCGATAGCGGGAGCAGCGCCTGCGATGCGGGCGCAGACGGCGAGACAGGTGGCGGACGAGTTTGCGGCCGCGCTGGGGGCGGCGATCGAGCGGCTAGGGGCGATGCAGACGACGGCGGACCAACGAGTGGAGGCGTTCATGGCGCGCGGGGAGGGCGAGTTGCACCAGGTGGCGCTGGCGGTGGAGGAGGCTGCCTTGGCGTTGCAGTTTGCGCTGCAGGTGCGCAACAAGGCAGTGGAGGCGTATCAGGAACTAATGCGGATGCAGATCTGACGCTTGGGGGAGATGGCGATGAGCCTGCAGACGCTGAGAAGGAGCATTGGGGAGAGGTGGCGCGGCCTGAGCGCGCAGCAGCAGATGGTGGCTGCGGGGGCGGCGGCGCTGATGGGGGCATGTGCGGTGGCGTTGGTGGTGTGGGCCGCCAGGCCGAGTTACCGGCCGCTGGCCTCGGGCCTCTCTCCCTCGGATCGGCTGGCGGTGGAGCAGGCGCTGGCGGCGGCCCACATACCGTATCGCGGCAGTGCCGACGGTACGGAGATTGAGGTGCTGGCGGCGAAGGCGCATCAGGCTAGGTTGCTGCTGGCGGAGCGCGGGCTGCCGCGCGCGCCGACGGGCGGGTACGAACTGTTGGACCGGGTGCCTCTGGGCTACAGCGCGGAGAAGCAGAGGGTGGACATTCGGCGGGCACAGGAGGGCGAGTTGGCGGAGACGATCTGCCAGATGCAGGGGGTGCGGTCGGCGCGGGTGCATCTGGTGTGCCCGGAGCCGGCGCTGTTCGAGCAAGAGGAGAAGCCGACGACGGGGTCTGTGGTGGTGGATTTGGACCCCGGGAGGGCGTTGTCGCGCAAGCAGGTGGGGGCGATCGTGCATCTGGTCTCGCACAGCGTAGAGGGGTTGGCGCTGGAGAACGTGGTGGTGCTGGATTCGACGATGAACCAGTTGACGCCGGTGGCGGGGCGTGCGGGTGACTTCTTCGGCGAGGGGGATTCGCGCGCGGAACTGACGCGTCGTTTCGAGAGCGACCTGGAGCAGCGGGTGCAGACGATGCTGGCGCCGGTGATGGGGGAGTCGGCGGCGGTGGTGCGGGTGGCGGCGGACTTGAACTTCGACCGCACCGAGCGCGAGAGCACGCGTCACGAAGCGGGTCCTCAGGGGAAGGGCGTGGCTCGCAGCCGGCAGGTGACCGAGGAGACCTACGGCGGGGGGGGCGGGCGGGTGCCGGGAGGGATTCCGGGGACGACCTCCAACCTGGCGGGTGGCGTGCCGGGTTACGCGGTGACCGCGGGCGGCGCGGGGCAGTACAGCCGCACGGAGGAGACGGTGAACTACGAGGTGAGTTCGGTCAGCGAGCGGGTGGTGGAGGCGCCTGGGGACGTCAAGCGCCTGTCGGTGGCGGTTCTGGTGGACGGCGAGTCGCCTAACGTGGAACAGGCGGACAAGATCAGGGGCGCGGTGGCGGCGGCGGCGGGGATAGACTCGGGCCGGGGCGACACCATCACGATTGAGGCGGTGCCCTTCGCCGGCAAGAACGAGGCGCGGCGGGCGCAGACGGCGCAGCAGGGGGCGGAGCGTTGGCGGCGGGTGGTGCAATGGGCGAGCGGGCTACTGCCTCTGGTCGCGGTGTTGGTGACCACGCTGCTGCTGCTGCGCCTGCTGAAGGCGGGCGAGCGGCGGGGCGCGACCACGTTGGAGGCACTGCAGGCCTCGGAGTCGGCGGCAGAGACGACGCCATACGAGCGCCGCTTGGTGGAGGACCTGACGAGCGAGGCCGGCGAGCGTCCCGAGGCGCTGGCGCGGCTGCTGCGGCGCTGGCTGGTGGAGGAATAGGCGGTGCGAGTGGAGCGGGTGGCTCTGAACGGTCGGCAGAAGGCGGCGGTGGTGCTGCTGGCGCTAGGGCAGGAAGTCTCGGCAAAGGTGCTGAGGCACCTGTCCGAGGAGGAGATTCGTGACTTGGCGCAGGAGATGATGGGGCTGAGCCGGCTGACAGCGGAGCAGCAGAGGGCGGTGCTGCAAGAGTTCTTGGAACTTGCGGTGGCGCAGAAGCACATGGCGGGGGGAGGGACGGAGTACGTGCGCGGGTTGCTCTCGGCGGCGCTGGGGGACCGGCGGGCGGCGCAGATAGTGAGCCAGCTGTCCTCGATGGCGCACAGCGTGCCTTTTGAGTTTTTGCGCAAGGCGGACCCGGGCCAACTGCTCAACTTCGTGCGCTCGGAGCACCCGCAGGCGGTGGCGCTGGTGCTGGCCTACGTGAAGCCCGAGCAAGCGGCGTACGTGCTCTCTCAACTGCCGCAAGAGGTGCGCACGGAGATTGCCTACCGGCTTTCGACGCTCGGTCACATCACGCCCGAGGTGGTGAAGGAGGTAGAGGGGGTGCTGCAGGGGAAGATGTCGGGGGGGGAGGGGGAGGGCTACGAGAGCCTGGGCGGGGCGCAGATGCTGGCCGAGATTCTGCAGCGCGTGGACCGGACGACCGAGGAGGCGATCATCGAGCACCTGGAGCAGGTGGACGCCTC
Organism: uncultured Armatimonadia bacterium; assembly: GCA_964528605.1. GTDB lineage: Bacteria > Armatimonadota > Zipacnadia > CAZGSV01 > CAZGSV01 > CAZGSV01. Next base: position 3,328 of record CAZGSV010000020.1, on the reverse strand, counting down.
CTTGGCGCAGGAGGTGCGCAACCGGATGTTCGTTTTTGAGGACATCGTGGAGTTGGAGGACCGGGCGCTGCAGCAGGTGCTCATGGAGGTGCCGGCGACGGACCTGGCGCTGGCGCTGAAGAAGACGAGGGACCAAGTGAGGGAGAAGATCTTCCGCAACATGTCGCAGCGCGCGGGGGAGCACTTGCGGGAGGAGATGGAACTGCTCGGCCCGCAACGGGTGAGCGTGGTGGAGGAGGCGCAGCAGCGGGTGGTGGCGAGCATTCGGCGGTTGGAGGAGGAAGGGCGTCTGACCATCGCGCGGGCAGGAGAGGAGGAGATCGTTGAGTAGCGTGCTGAAAGAGGGGCGCCCCCCGTGCGCGGCTCCGGTGCCGGCGACGCTGCCGCCTTTGTCAAGACGGGTGGAGGACGCCAGGGAGGAGGGGGCGGAGCGCGCCGCGTCTCTGCTGGCGGAGGCGAAGCGGGCGGCGGAGGAAATGGTGGCGCGGGCGCGCGCGGAGGCGGAGGGACTGAGGCGTGAGGCGCGGGAGCAAGGTTACGCGAGCGGGCAACGCGCGGCGGAGGAGGAACTGAGCGCCGAGACGGTGCGGTTGCGTCGGACGATGGAGGGAGTGGGGGAGCGACTACGGGCTGAGTATGAGCGCTTGATAGAGGGGCTGCCGGCGGGGGTGGCGCGCTTGGCGCTGACCGTGGCGGAGCGGTTCCTTCGCCGGCAGATTGAGGAAAGGCCCGAACTGCTTGCCGCGCTGGCAGGGGAGGCGGTCGGTCGCTTTGGCGACGCGAGCGGTCTGCGGGTGCGCGTGTTGCTGCCGGCGCAGGCGGCGCGCGTGGGCCTGGAGCGGCTACAGGAGGCGATCGGGGCTCTCGGAGTGGCCGAGGTGGAACTGGTTGAGGGGCCGGACATTGGCGTGGTGGTGACCGGCGAGCGCGGGACCGTGGATGGGCGGATAAGCCAGCAGGCAGAGCGGCTGGAGCAGACTTGGACGGAGGAGGGCATCTGAGGTGGCGGTAGCGCAGGAGCGACGGTTGAGCCTGGAGGCGCACGCGCAGGTTGCGGAGCGGGCGGAACTGCTGGTGCAGATGGGGCGGGTGTTGCAGGTGGTGGGGCTGACCATCGAATCGGCGGGGCCACCGGCGCGCATCGGCGACCTGTGCTACGTGTGCGGCCGCGGGGCGGCGCAGCCGGTGCCGGCGCAGGTGGTGGGTTTCCGGCGGGACACGCTGGTGCTGATGCCTCTGGACGAGATCGAGGGGATAGAGCCGGGCAGCGAGATAGTGGCGGCGGGGCGGCCGGTCAGCGTAGGGGTGGGCAAAGCGCTGCTGGGTCGCGTGATTGACGGGCAGGGCAGGCCCTTAGACGGGGGATTACCTCCCACTCCCGAGTGCTACTATCCGCTGTTGGCGCAGCCACCGAGCCCGCTGGCCCGAACCCGCATCAAGGTACCGGTGGATTTGGGCGTCCGCGCGGTGAATGCACTGCTGACCTGTGGCAAGGGCCAGCGGCTCGGAGTGTTCGCGGGCAGTGGCGTGGGCAAGAGCACTTTGCTGGGCATGATTGCTCGCCACGCCAGGGCGGACGTAAACGTGGTGGGGTTGATCGGCGAGCGCGGTCGTGAGGTGCGCGAGTTCTTGGAGCGCGACTTGGGCCAGGAGGGGCTGGCGCGCTCGGTGGTGCTGGTGAACACTTCCGACGAGCCGGCGCTGAAGCGGCTCAATGCGGCCTTTGCGGCCACGGCGGTGGCGGAGTACTTCCGCGATCAGGGCAAGGACGTACTGCTGCTGATGGACTCCATCACGCGGGTAGCAGGGGCGCAGCGACAGGTGGGATTGGCGGTTGGGGAGCCGCCAGCTAGCAGGGGCTACACGCCTTCGGTTTTCGCGATGTTGCCCCGGCTGCTGGAGCGAGCGGGGACTTCGGAGCGGGGTTCGATCACGGGCATTTACGCGGTGCTGGTGGAGGGCGACGATATGAACGAGCCGGTGGCCGACACGGCGCGCAGCATTTTGGACGGGCACATCGTGCTGTCGCGCGAGATGGCGATGCGGGGGATCTTCCCGGCGATAGACCCGGTGCAGAGCCTGTCGCGGCTGATGCCGGACTTGGTGAGCGCGCCGCAGATGGAGGCGGCCAACCGCTTTCGGCAAGTGTTGGCGGCCTACAAGGAGGCGGAGGACCTGATCAACATCGGGGCCTACGCGAGGGGGTCCAACCGGCGCATAGATTTCGCGCTGGAGAAGATTGAGGCAGCGTTGGGGTTTCTCTCGCAGCCGGTGGAGCAGCGGGTGAGCCTGGAGCAGGCGGCCGCGGCGCTGGGGGCATTGCTGCAGGGAGGAGGCGAGCAGGATGAGGCGTAGCGACTTCAAACTGGAACGACTGCTTGAGTGCCGCCGCATCATGGAGGCGCAGCGGGCGGCGCTGCTGGCGCGGGCGAGCAGACAGTTGTTGCAGGCGCGTGAGGAGGAGCAGCAGGCGCTGGCGCAGTGGCTCGCGGGCCAGGAGGCCGTAGCCTCACAGCGGCGGCAGGCGGCGGACGCCAGGGAACTGCTGCTAGGCGAGGAACACGAGCATGCGCTGCGGGCGGACAGTTCGCAGGCAGCGGCGGTGACCCGAGAGAAGGGCGCCGCTGCGGAGCATGAGCGCGAGGCGGTGGTGCGGGCGTGGCAGGAGCGCCAGATGGTGGAGCGGTTGAAGGCGCGCCATTTGCGTCGCTTGCGCGCGGAGCAACTGCGCGAGGAGCAGGCGGTGATAGATGAGTTGGCCACTACAAGGACCTCAAGGGCCGCCAAGGCTCGTTGAGGGCTGGCTGCGGGCTCAGATGCGCGTGGCCGAGATCGAGCAGCGCCTGGCAGAGGTGTCTGCTTCGGGAGAGGCTTTGGGTGTGAGCCGGGGTCGGTGTGCGCGGACAGCGAAGGCCGGCGACTCCGAGCGCTTCGGGGCTTTGGCGAGTCAGTGGGAGGCGGAATACAGGCTGCCTGCGGGCCTGGTGGCAGCCGTGCTGGAGGCGGAGTCGGGCGGGGAGGTCGAGGCCGTTTCGCCCAAGGGGGCGTTGGGGCTGATGCAGTTGATGCCCGAGACCGCTGGGGCGCTGGGCGTGGCGGATGCTCTTGATCCCGAGCAGAACGTGCGCGGTGGAGCACGCTACCTGCGGCAGATGCTGGACCGGTTCGGGAGTCTGCCGCTGGCGCTGGCGGCCTATAACGCAGGTCCGGGAGCGGTGCGCCAGTATGGTGGGGTACCGCCTTTTGCCGAAACGCGGCGCTACGTGGCCACGGTGCTCGAGTCGTTGTGGCGGCAGGGGCGCGCCAGCGGGGGGGGCGAGGGATAGCG